>NZ_CP114200.1:300000-582500 GCF_029392895.1 Streptomyces sp. 71268 | reverse complement strand
GACCTGATGCCGAGCCGATTGTGGTGAAGTGGATGATCCTATGCTGTCGAGAAAAGCCTCTAGCGAGTTTCATGGCGGCCCGTACCCTAAACCGACTCAGGTGGTCAGGTAGAGAATACCGAGGCGTTCGGGTGAACTATGGTTAAGGAACTCGGCAAAATGCCCCCGTAACTTCGGGAGAAGGGGGGCCATTTCCGGTGATGGGCTTTGCGCCTTGAGCTGGGGGTGGCCGCAGAGACCAGCGAGAAGCGACTGTTTACTAAAAACACAGGTCCGTGCGAAGCCGTAAGGCGATGTATACGGACTGACGCCTGCCCGGTGCTGGAACGTTAAGGGGACCGGTTAGCTGACTTTCGGGTTGGCGAAGCTGAGAACTTAAGCGCCAGTAAACGGCGGTGGTAACTATAACCATCCTAAGGTAGCGAAATTCCTTGTCGGGTAAGTTCCGACCTGCACGAATGGCGTAACGACTTCTCGACTGTCTCAACCATAGGCCCGGTGAAATTGCATTACGAGTAAAGATGCTCGTTTCGCGCAGCAGGACGGAAAGACCCCGGGACCTTTACTATAGCTTGATATTGGTGTTCGGTTCGGCTTGTGTAGGATAGGTGGGAGACTGTGAAGCATGCACGCCAGTGTGTGTGGAGTCGTTGTTGAAATACCACTCTGGTCGTGCTGGATGTCTAACCTGGGTCCGTGATCCGGATCAGGGACAGTGTCTGGTGGGTAGTTTAACTGGGGCGGTTGCCTCCTAAAGGGTAACGGAGGCGCCCAAAGGTTCCCTCAGCCTGGTTGGCAATCAGGTGTTGAGTGTAAGTGCACAAGGGAGCTTGACTGTGAGACTGACGGGTCGAGCAGGGACGAAAGTCGGGACTAGTGATCCGGCGGTGGCTTGTGGAAGCGCCGTCGCTCAACGGATAAAAGGTACCCCGGGGATAACAGGCTGATCTTCCCCAAGAGTCCATATCGACGGGATGGTTTGGCACCTCGATGTCGGCTCGTCGCATCCTGGGGCTGGAGTCGGTCCCAAGGGTTGGGCTGTTCGCCCATTAAAGCGGTACGCGAGCTGGGTTTAGAACGTCGTGAGACAGTTCGGTCCCTATCCGCTGTGCGCGTAGGAGTCTTGAGAAGGGCTGTCCCTAGTACGAGAGGACCGGGACGGACGAACCTCTGGTGTGCCAGTTGTTCTGCCAAGGGCATGGCTGGTTGGCTACGTTCGGGAGGGATAACCGCTGAAAGCATCTAAGCGGGAAGCCTGCTTCGAGATGAGGGCTCCCACCCACTTGATGGGGTAAGGCTCCCAGTAGACGACTGGGTTGATAGGCCAGATATGGAAGCCTCGTAAGGGGTGGAGTTGACTGGTACTAATAGGCCGAGGGCTTGTCCTCAGTTGCTCGCGTTCACTGTGTTGGTTCTGAAATAACGACCGTGTCATTGTCTGGTTGGTTTATTTCATAGTGTTTCGGTGGTTATTGCGTTAGGGAAACGCCCGGTTACATTCCGAACCCGGAAGCTAAGCCTTTCAGCGCCGATGGTACTGCAGGGGGGACCCTGTGGGAGAGTAGGACGCCGCCGAACTCCTTTTCTTGGAGAGCCTTGTTACGGATTTCGATCCGTGACAAGGCTCTTCTGCGTTTACGGGATCATTTCTCGTGCGCCCTCGCCCACGTCACCGGCGCGGCGCTGGCGCCTAAGGGAAACGCCCCAGGAGCAGAACGCCGGCCGGTGTGGGAAGGCGTCGCGCAGACCCCTGTGCGTGTGGTGTCCCCTGGGACGGGTAAAGTCGGGGGCATCATTGGCACGTATCCACAGGAGGCCCCCGGGTGGAGGTCCAGGAGACGCGCGTCCAAACCGACCGCGTGCTCACCATCCCGAACATCCTCAGCATGGCACGCCTCGTCGGCGTTCCGCTGTTCCTGTGGCTCATCCTGTTGCCCGAGTTCGGCGGCCCCAAGGCCGATGGCTGGGCGCTGCTGGTTCTCGCGTTCAGCGGCGTCAGTGACTACCTCGACGGCAAGCTCGCTCGCCGCTGGAACCAGATCAGCAGCCTCGGTAGGCTTCTCGACCCCGCCGCCGACCGGCTCTATATCCTCTCCACCCTCGTCGGCCTCACCTGGCGGGAAATCCTGCCGTTGTGGTTGACCGCCGTACTTCTGGCTCGTGAACTCGTGCTCCTGGTGATGGTCGGCATCCTGCGCCGGCACGGCTATCCGCCGCCCCAGGTGAACTTCCTCGGCAAGGCGGCCACCTTCAACCTCATGTACGCATTCCCGCTCCTCCTTCTGAGCGACGGGAGTGGCTGGCTGTCGACGTTCGCTGCTATTTTCGGATGGGCGTTCGCAGGTTGGGGTACGACCCTCTACTGGTGGGCAGGAGTCCTCTATGTGGTTCAGGTCCGCCGGCTTGTCAGGGCGGACGCCGCGGCCGGCTGAGCCCGCTGATGCGCCAGCCCCGTAGGGCCGAGTTGCCCTGATGTGAACTCCAGTGGCTCCATCTGGACGGGCGAGGTCGGCCTGACCGTCGTCTCTTCAAGGAGGACGCTTCCGACATGAAGGCCGTCGTAATGGCCGGTGGCGAGGGAACTCGCCTTCGACCCATGACTTCCAGCATGCCCAAGCCATTGCTGCCGGTGGCCAATCGGCCGATCATGGAGCATGTGCTGCGCTTGCTCAAGCGGCATGGTCTTAATGAGACCGTGGTGACCGTCCAGTTCCTCGCCTCGCTGGTGCGGAACTACTTCGGTGATGGCGAAGAACTCGGCATGGAACTCACCTATGCCAACGAGGAGAAGCCGCTCGGTACCGCGGGAAGCGTAAAGAACGCGGAAGAGGCGCTGAAGGACGATGCGTTTCTCGTCATCTCGGGTGACGCGCTCACCGATTTCGACCTGACCGAGCTGATCAACTTCCACAAGGAAAAGGGCGCACTCGTCACGGTCTGCCTCACGCGGGTCCCCAACCCGCTGGAGTTCGGCATCACCATCGTCGACGAGGACGGCCGAGTCGAACGGTTCCTGGAAAAGCCAACCTGGGGCCAGGTCTTTTCCGACACGGTGAACACCGGCATCTACGTCATGGAGCCCGAGGTCTTCGACTACGTCGAGGCCGACACCTCCGTCGACTGGTCCGGTGACGTCTTCCCGCAGCTCATGAAGGAAGGCAAGCCCATCTACGGCTATGTCGCCGAGGGCTACTGGGAGGACGTGGGCACCCACGAGAGCTATGTGAAGGCCCAGGCCGACGTCCTGGAAGGCAAGGTCGACGTCGATGTCGACGGCTTCGAGATCTCGCCGGGCGTCTGGGTCGCCGAAGGCGCCGACGTGCATCCCGACGCCGTCCTGCGCGGGCCCCTCTACATCGGCGACTACGCCAAGGTCGAGGCCGGCGCGGAGATCAGAGAACACACCGTCGTCGGGTCGAACGTCGTCGTCAAGAGTGGCGCCTTCCTGCACAAGACCGTCGTGCACGACAACGTGTACGTGGGACAGCAGTGCAATCTGCGGGGCTGCGTCATCGGCAAGAACACCGACATCATGCGGGCCGCCCGGATAGAGGACGGGGCGGTGATCGGTGACGAGTGCCTGATCGGTGAGGAATCGATTGTCCAGGGGAACGTGCGCGTTTACCCGTTCAAGACGATCGAGGCCGGCGCGTTCGTCAACACCTCGGTGATCTGGGAATCCCGCGGCCAGGCGCATCTGTTCGGCGCGCGCGGCGTCTCCGGAATTCTCAACGTGGAGATCACCCCGGAGCTGGCCGTACGGCTGGCGGGGGCGTACGCGACGACGCTCAAGAAGGGCTCGACCGTCACCACCGCGCGTGACCACTCCCGTGGTGCGCGGGCCCTCAAGCGGGCGGTCATCTCCGCGCTCCAGGCCAGCGCCATCGACGTACGCGACCTGGAGAACGTGCCGCTTCCCGTGGCTCGCCAGCAGACCGCGCGCGGCAGCGCCGGCGGGATCATGATCCGTACGACGCCGGGCGTGCCCGACTCGGTGGACATCATGTTCATCGACGAGCGGGGCGCGGACCTGTCGCAGGCCGCGCAGCGGAAGCTGGACCGGGTGTACGCCCGCCAGGAGTACCGTCGCGCCTTCCCCGGTGAGATCGGTGACCTGCGCTTCCCCGCCAGCGTCTTCGACTCGTACACCGGATCGCTGTTGCGCGCGGTGGACACCACCGGCGTGGCGGAGGCCGGCCTCAAGGTCGTGGTCGACGCCTCCAACGGCAGTGCCGGACTCGTGCTGCCCAGCCTCCTGGGCAAGCTCGGGGTGGACGCGCTCACCATCAACCCCGGCCTTGACGAATCGCGCCCCACCGAGACCGCCGACGCCCGGCGGGCAGGGCTGGTACGCCTCGGCGAGATCGTCGCCTCGGCGCGCGCGGCCTTCGGTGTGCGCTTCGACCCCGTCGGCGAGCGGCTCTCGCTGGTGGACGAGCGCGGCCGCATCATCGAGGACGATCGGGCGCTTCTGGTCATGCTCGACCTGGTGGCGGCCGAGCGGCGGAGCGGCCGGGTCGCGATGCCCGTGACCACGACCCGGATCGCGGAGCAGGTCGCCGCGTACCACGGCACGCAGGTGGACTGGACGACCACGTCGCCCGACGACCTCACCCGGGTGGGACGGGCGGAGACCACCATTTTCGGTGGTGACGGGCGCGGCGGGTACATCATCCCCGAGTTCAGCAGCGTCTTCGACGGGACAGCCGCGTTCGTGCGGCTCATCGGTCTGGTGGCGCGTACCCAGTTGACGCTGAGCCAGATCGACGCCCGCATCCCGCGGGCCCACGTGCTGCGGCGTGATCTGGCCACGCCGTGGGCGGTCAAGGGGCTGGTGATGCGTACGGTGGTGGAAGCCGCCGGGGACCGTTCGGTGGACACCACCGACGGCGTGCGGGTCGTGGAGGCCGACGGGCGCTGGGTCATGGTGCTGCCCGACCCGGCCGAGGCCGTCACGCACCTGTGGGCGGAGGGCCCGGACGACGCGTCCGCCGGGGCCCTGCTCGACGAGTGGGCGCACGTCGTGGACACCGCGGGTCGTTGACCCACGCGGGCCCGCCGGGTCCGGTACGTGGCGCTCACGCGGCGCCCGACCGGACCCGCGCGGGTCGCGTACGGCTTGGCCACGGCGGGCCGTTGGCACCCGCGCCCCTGTCCGGCACGCCGGTGGGGCCATTGGGTGGCGGCGCCCCCGACGTGCGACGATGTGCGGCATGCCGCAGCCGCCCCCCATTCGGAGCACCGCGTCCCAGCGCCCGCGTCCCGACGCCTCCATGTCGCTGCTGACCAACGTGATGGAACACAGCCTCGACGACGGGTACGCCGAGGCGGCGGCCCGGCGCGAGGCCGAGGGCAAGCAGGGGCTGCCGCGTACGGCGAGCGCCAAGGCGTGGCTGGCGGTCGGGTTGATCCTCACCACCGTCGTGGTGACCATCAGCGCGGCCGAGACGCGGATAGCCGCGCCCACCGTGGCCAAGGAGCGCCAGGAACTCATCGACCGGATCGAGTCGGAGACCTCGGCGGCCGACGCCCTGGAGGACGACGTCGACGCGCTGCGCGACGACGTCGGCGAGCGGCAGCGTGAGGCGCTGCGGGAACACGGCGGCGACAAGGGCGAACTGGTGGCCCTGCTCGCCGGCGCGACCGAGGTGCGGGGCCCCGCGTTCAAGCTGGTCATCGACGACGCGAAGGGCGCCGGCGGCGGAGGTGGCGGCCCGCGCGAGGGCAGCGGCTTCTCGGACACCGGGCGGGTGCGGGACCGGGACATGCAGCGCGTCATCAACGGGCTGTGGCAGTCCGGCGCGGAAGCCATAGCGGTCAACGGCCAGCGGCTGACGGCCCTTTCGGCGATCAGGGCCGCGGGGGACGCCATACTGGTGGACAACAGGCCACTCGTGCCGCCGTACACGGTGCTCGCGGTGGGCGACGGGGAGCGGCTGCGTACTGCCTTCGAGGACAGTGCGGACGGCCAGTACCTCAAGGTGCTGCAGGAGAACTACGACATTCGCGTGCGGACCTCCGTCCAGGACGAGGCGCGTCTTCCGGTCGCCCCGAGCCTGATCGTGCGCAGCGCGCAGCCACATGCCGGTGCCGCGAACACGAACGACACCGACACAGGAAAGGGCACATCTTGATCGCCGTACTGGGCCTCGTCGTGGGAGTCGTGGTCGGACTTGTGGTCCGCCCCGTGGTACCCAACGCGGTTGAGCCCTACCTGCCGATCGCCGTCGTCGCCGCGCTGGACGCGGTCTTCGGTGGCTTTCGCGCCATGCTCGACGGAATCTTCGACGACAAGGTCTTCGTAGTCTCGTTCCTGTCCAACGTCGTGGTGGCCGCCCTGATCGTCTTCCTGGGCGACAAGCTGGGCGTCGGCGCGCAGCTCTCCACCGGTGTCGTGGTGGTGCTCGGTATCCGCATCTTCTCCAACGCGGCCGCGATCCGGCGGCACATCTTCAGGGCGTGAGCGCGATGTCCAACGACGAGACCCCCGACCGGCCCGAGCCACCGCGCCCCGAGCCAGCGGACCAGGAGGCGGGGCAGCCGGCCGCCCCGAGGGACGAGGGGGCCGCCGAGCAGCCGTCGGAGAGGACGGACGGACGCTCGGGCGACGGCAAGGGGCACGGCTACCGCTTCGGCGGGCTGCGTCGCGAGCTGCCCGCCGAGCGCCCCGCACCCCGGGCCTCGGCGCACCGCCAGCCGCTTCCCGAACCTCCCGTACCCGATGGTTCGATGACGGGCCGTAAGCGGCTGCTGGCGAGTCTGTGGCCGCCCCGGGTGACCCGCCCCCAGCTCACCGTGGCCCTGCTGCTGTGCGTGCTGGGGCTCGGCCTGGCCATTCAGGTGCGCTCGACCAACGAGAGCAGTGTGCTGCGCGGGGCGCGCCAGGAGGACCTGGTGCGCATCCTGGATGAACTTGACGACCGCACCCAACGTCTTGAGGACGAGAAGCAGCGCCTCGTCGGCCAGCGCACCGAGCTGGAGAACAGCTCGGACCAGGCCGAGGAGGCGCGTAGGCAGACCAAGGCGAAGGAGCAGCAACTGGGCGTGCTCGCGGGTACGGTGGCCGCGCAGGGCCCCGGCATCACGCTGCGCATAGACGACACGCGCGGCGCGGTGGAGGCCGACATGCTGCTCGACGCGATCCAGGAGCTGCGCGCGGCCGGCGCGGAGGCCATCCAGATCAACGAGGTGCGGGTCGTGGCCAACACGTACTTCGCCGACGGGGGCAAGGGCATCGAGATCGACGGCCACGAGGTGAGCCAGCCCTACGAGTTCACGGTCATCGGCAAGCCCGAGGATCTTGAGCCCGCGCTCAACATTCCTGGTGGGGTGGTGCAGACTCTGGAGAAGGAGCGCGCGAACGTGTCAATCAAGCGGCACGAGAAGATCGTCGTGGACGCCTTGCGATCGGCGAAGCGGCCTGACTACGCTCGGTCGTCATCGTGAGGAGCGGGGGACGTATGGGGGCCCCGTGCCGCGGGTGGAAGCCAGCGGGGGGTCGGCGCACCAGATACGGGGCGCGTGAGGGAAACTGTCTGGTGGTCACGGACGTTGTGAGGGTGTCCGGGTCAGCCGGTGTGTGCATCGAGGGTTTGTCCTGCCCCACGGGCGGGTCTGTTTCAGTCAAGGGGAATCGCCCGTGAAGTTGTTTGCGAAGTTGTTCGGCAAGAGTGCACGCCCGGAGGGTGGCACCGCTCGCCATCGAGGGCGC
Organism: Streptomyces sp. 71268; assembly: GCF_029392895.1. NCBI lineage: Bacteria > Bacillati > Actinomycetota > Actinomycetes > Kitasatosporales > Streptomycetaceae > Streptomyces > Streptomyces sp. 71268. Next base: position 574,789 of record NZ_CP114200.1, on the reverse strand, counting down.
GCTGCCGAAGGAAGCGGGGCTCAGGAGGAGCGCCCGCTGTTCCGGGACCAGGTCGGTGGCCAGCCCGGTGGCCACGGCGCGTCGTCTGTTGACCCTGCCGGAGCCGGACCCATAGGTTTCGGGGAACGATCAGCCTCAAGTACGGGTGGAGGGTCCGGGGTGCCTGTTTGCCCCAGGTGCGGGCACCAGGCCAGCGCCACGAGCAAGTTCTGCTCCAACTGCGGCACGCCGCTGCGGGCCGGAGCGACGCCCGAGCGTGCCTCGGAGACGACGTCCACCATCTCGATCTCGGGCCTTGAGGCGTACGACTCCGAGACGACCGGCCAGACGCCGCTGCCGTCGCTGACGCCGGAGGCCCAGGCCGCGGTGGACGCGCTGCCGGCGGGGTCGGCGCTGCTGGTCGTCCGGCGCGGCCCGAACTCGGGGAGCCGCTTCCTGCTGGACAGCGAGTTGACGACGGCCGGTCGTCACCCGAACAGCGACATCTTCCTCGACGACGTCACCGTCTCGCGCCGGCACGTGGAGTTCCGCCGTGGCCCTGACGGCGGCTTCTCGGTCGCCGACGTGGGCAGCCTGAACGGCACCTACGTCAACCGTGAGCGGATCGACGCCGTGCTGCTCAACAACGGCGACGAGGTGCAGATCGGTAAGTACCGGCTGGTCTTCTACGCCAGCCAGCGGGGATTCGGCATCTGAGCGACCAGGGGAGCCGAGGAAGGTTCATGCGTCACTCACCGTCGGGCGGTGCCGGACACGGCACCGCCCCCGCGGACGGCCGGCTGCTGAGCATCGGGGCCGTGCTGAACCTGCTTCGGGACGAGTTCCCCGAGGTCACGATCTCGAAGATCCGCTTTCTTGAGGCCGAGGGGCTGGTCGAGCCCCAGCGCACTCCCTCGGGCTACCGGAAGTTCTCCCGGGCGGACGTGGAGCGGCTCGGGTACGTGCTGCGCACGCAGCGCGACCACTACCTGCCGCTGAAGGTCATCCGGGAGCACCTGGACGCCCTGGAGCGCGGGGAGCAGGTGCCGCTACCCGCTCCCGCCCAGCCCCGCGACCTGCTCGACGGGGAGCCGCCGGCGGCGGAGGAGCCGACGGCGGCCAGGGTCGGCCGTGCGGAGCTGCTGGCCGCCGCCGAGGTGGGTGAGGCGGAACTGGCCGAGTGGGAGTCCTACGGGCTGCTCAGCGCCGCCTCGGACGGCGGATACGACGTCGGCGCGGTCGCCGTGGCCAAGCTCATCGCCGATCTCGGCAGGGCTGGTCTGGAACCGCGCCATCTTCGGGCCATCAAGGCCGCCGCCGATCGGGAGGCCGGCCTTGTCGAGCAGCTCGTCGCACCCCTGCGCAGGCATAGAAACCCGCAGACCAGAGCCCATGCGGAGGCCACCGCCCGGGAGCTGGCGGGGCTGTCCGTACGGCTGCACGCGGCGCTCGTGGAAGCCGCGCTGCGGGTCAGGTTGCACTGAGTGCCGCGGTGCCCGACTACCCAAACCGGTCGACCAGGTCCTAGGGTTGCTGTGTGAATGAGCTCGACGTCGTGGGTGTCCGGGTGGAAATGCCTTCCAACCAGCCGATCGTGCTTCTCCGTGAAGTGGGAGGCGACCGGTACCTGCCCATCTGGATTGGGCCGGGAGAGGCGACTGCCATCGCCTTCGCGCAGCAGGGCATGGCCCCCGCGCGACCGCTGACCCATGACCTTTTCAAGGACGTGCTGGAAGCGGTGGGTCAGGAACTCACCGAGGTCCGGATCACCGACCTGCGGGAGGGCGTCTTCTACGCGGAGCTGGTGTTCGCCAGCGGCGTGGAGGTCAGCGCCCGGCCGTCGGACGCCATAGCGCTGGCTCTGCGCACCGGAACGCCGATCTACGGCAGCGACGGTGTGTTGGACGACGCGGGCATCGCCATCCCGGACGAGCAGGAGGACGAGGTCGAGAAGTTCCGCGAGTTCCTCGACCAGATCTCTCCGGAAGACTTCGACACCAACAGCCAGTGAGCCGCTGACGCCGGCCGTGATGGACATCCGGCCAGCCGTTCCCGGCGGAGTGTCGTGGTAAACCACTCCCAGGGTGATTATCACTCGGCGTGCCGAGTGTGGCGATCGTTGACGCACCCCGAGTGACTGCCTACCGTCGAGAAGGCAGGTCAAGGACGGAGGTCGGCGTGAGAAGCACCGGCGAGGGCACGGCGGCAGGCGGTCCGTATCCGCTTCCCGGGGGCGGGGCCGGATCGGCGCCCGGACAGCCGGTCGCGACACGCGCCATGGCTCCCGAGGAGCCCGCGTCCGAGGACGTCGGCTACCGCGGGCCCACGGCGTGCGCGGCGGCGGGCATCACCTACCGGCAGCTCGACTACTGGGCGCGTACCGGACTCGTGGAGCCGAGCGTGCGGCCGGCTCACGGCTCCGGCAACCAGCGCCTGTACAGCTTCCGCGACGTGGTCGTCCTCAAGATCGTCAAGCGGCTCCTCGACACCGGCGTCTCGCTCCAGAACATCCGCACCGCGGTGCGGCACCTGGGGCTGCGCGGGGACGCCGACCTGGCGCAGATGACCCTGATGAGCGACGGGGCGACGGTGTACGAGTGCACGTCGCCGGACGAGGTCGTGAACCTGCTCCAGGGCGGCCAGGGCGTCTTCGGCATCGCCGTCGGCGTGGTGTGGCGGGACGTGGAGGCGGCGCTGTCCCAGTTGCACGGGGAGCGCGTGGACACCGGCGAGACGCTGGCCCGCCACCACCCCGGGGACGAGCTGGCCAGGCGGCGCAACCGCGCGGTCTGAGCCCGGTTGTCAGTGGCGTACGGCACTATCGTGGTGTGAGGGGTGCGCCAACAATCCTGCATCTGGACATGGATGCCTTCTACGCGGCGGCGGAGCAGGCATCCAAGCCCAGCTTGCGTGGGAAACCGGTGATCGTCGGGGGGCTTGGGCCGCGCGGCGTCGTGTCCACGGCCTCGTACGAGGCGCGGGTCTTCGGGGTGCACTCGGCCATGGCCATGGCGCAGGCCCGCCGGCTGTGCCCCAACGCCGCCTACCTCACGCCGCGCTTCTCGCTGTACCGGCAGGTCAGCGACGTGGTGATGGGACTGTTGGCGAGGCTGTCGCCGCTGGTGGAGCCGCTCAGCCTGGACGAGGCGTTCGTCGATCTCGAAGTCGGCGGCGTGGAGCCCCGATTGGAGGCGGCCCGCGCGGTGGGAGAGCGGCTGCGCCGCGACATCGCCGCCGCGACCGGGCTCTCCGGGTCGGTCGGGCTCGCCGGCTCCAAGATGCTCGCCAAGATCGCCTCCGAGCAGGCCAAGCCCGACGGCCTGGTGGTGATCGAGCCGGGCACCGAGATGGCGCTGCTCGGGCCGATGTCGGTGCGGGCCATCCCCGGAGTCGGTCCGGCGACGGCCGAGGCGCTGCGGCGCGCCGGCATCCACACCGTGGCGGAGTCGGCCGAGGCCGGGGAGGCCGAGTTGGTGCGGCTGCTCGGCAAGGCCCACGGCGCCTCGCTGTTCGCGCTGGCCAGTGGGCGGGACGAGCGCCCGGTGGTCGCCGACCGGGACACCAAGTCGGTCTCCGTGGAGGACACGTTCGACGAGGACCTCACCGACCGCTCGCGGGTGCAGTTCGAGGTGGCCCGGCTCGCGGACCGGTGCGTGGAGCGGCTGCGGGAGGCGGGCAGGTCGGGGCGCACGGTCGTGGTCAAGGTCCGGCGCTACGACTTCTCGACGCTCACCCGCTCCGAGACGCTACGCGGCCCCACGGACGACCCCTCGGTGGTGCGGGAGGCCGCGCGGCGGCTCATCGACGGCGTGGAGACGAGCGAGGGAGTGCGCCTCCTCGGCGTCGGCGTCACCGGTCTGGCCGACTACACGCAGGAGGACCTCTTCGCGCAGGCCGCCATGGAGCGTGAAGCGCTGGAAGGGGCCCAGCGGGCCCGGGACGAGGCTTCGGGCAGACCTGACCCCGGGCCGGCCCCGGGCCCGGAGAGCGCCCCGCAGGGCCCCATATTCGAGCCGTCGCCCGAGCTTCCCAGGCACTGGCTGCCGGGTCACGACGTCGTGCACGCGGAGTACGGCCCCGGCTGGGTGCAGGGCAGCGGCGTGGGGCGGGTGACCGTGCGGTTCGAGCAGCCCTGGTCGGCGCCGGGCCGTGTGCGGACGTTCGCCGTCGACGACCCGGCCCTCGCGCCTGCCGAGCCCCTGCCGTTGGTGCGCCCGGAGATACCGCCCGGGGCGCCGGCAGCCGACCTGCCGGCCGTGGACATCGGGGCCGGCGGCGGGGTGGCGGCCGGCGCCGGCGGGTCAGCCGTCGGAGGGTGAGCCGCCCGGACTCTCCTCGCCGGCGATGCGCCCGAAGCCGGTGTCCGGGGGAGGGGCGGGGCCGCGCCGCGAGGTGTCGAGCCCGTAGTGCCGGTAGAGCTGGACCTCCTGCTCGGGCGAGAGGTGCCGGCCGACGCCGAGGTCCGGGGCGCCCTTGATCAACGCCCGGTCGAACGGGATGCGCAGCGTCTCGTCGACCACCTCGCTCGGCTCCAGCGGGACGAAGACATCGCGCCCGAACAAGCCGGTGCGCACGGCTGCCCACTCGGGTTCGCCCGTCGCGTCATCGAGATAGACCTCGTCCACCGTGCCGATCTTCGTGCCGTGGCGGTCGAACGCCTTGCGGCCTATCAACTGCCGCGGGTCGGTGTCCGTGTGCACCGTCCATCACCTCCAACAAAGTCATGACTGCCCCCTATGACACCTACGTAAGGCCAGATCCAGCTCGTCGGCCACTTGAGGGGCTGGCCGACATCGCCGCTGGTAGGCTGGCAGACGGCTGTCGACCCCGTGCGGGAGAGCTCTCCGTCGCAAGCTGGCGGGGGCGCCGAAGGAGCAAATCCTCCCCGGAATCTCTCAGGCACACGTACCGTACGGACGAGGTCACTCTGGAAAGCAGGGCGGGTCACGGGCAACATGCCGGAGCCCTTCCTCACCGACGGTGAAAGCCGGATCGCTGCGCGGGCCGGTGAAGCTCTCAGGTTGAGATGACAGAGGGGGAGGCCGTACGGGCACCAGCGCCTTGGTGCCCCCCAAGGTCGCTTGACCAGGAGGCCCCCGTAGATGACCGCACACCGCATCTCCCTGACCGAGTTGGAGCGCGGCACGCCCTTCGACGAGCGCCACATCGGGCCTGACCGCGAGGCGCAGGCCAAGATGCTCGCCCAGGTCGGCTTCGGCTCGCTCGACGAGCTGACCGCGGCAGCCGTGCCCGACGTGATCAAGAGCGCCGAGTCGCTGCGGCTGCCCGACGCCAGGACCGAGGCGGAGGTGCTCGCCGAGCTGCGCGAGCTGGCCGACCGCAACGAGGTCGTCACGCCCATGATCGGCCTCGGGTACCACGGCACGTTCACCCCGCCGGTGATCCTGCGCAACGTGATGGAGAACCCGTCCTGGTACACCGCGTACACGCCGTACCAGCCCGAGATCTCGCAGGGCCGCCTCGAGGCGCTGCTGAACTTCCAGACCGTGGTGTCCGACCTGTCCGGGCTGCCCACCGCGAGCGCCTCCCTGTTGGACGAGGGCACCGCCGCCGCGGAGGCCATGGCGCTCTCCCGCCGGGTCGGCAAGGTCAAGCAGGGCGTCTTCCTCGTCGACGCGGACTGTCTGCCGCAGACCATCGCCGTCATCCAGACCCGCGCCGAACCGACCGGCGTCGAGGTCGTCGTCGCCGACCTGTCCGACGGCATCCCGGACGAGATCGCCGAGCGCGGTGTCTTCGGCATCCTCCTCCAGTACCCCGGCGCTTCCGGCGCACTCCGCGACCCGCGCGCCGTCATCGAGCGGGCCCACGAGCTCGGCGCCGTCGTCACGGTCGCCGCCGACCTGCTCGCCCTCACCCTGCTGACCTCGCCCGGCGAACTCGGCGCCGACATCGCCGTCGGCAGCACCCAGCGCTTCGGCGTGCCGCTGGGCTTCGGCGGTCCGCACGCCGGGTTCATGGCCGTCGACGACAAGTTCGCCCGCAGCCTGCCGGGCCGGCTGGTCGGCGTCTCCGTGGACGCGGACGGCAACAAGGCGTACCGGCTGGCGCTGCAGACCCGCGAGCAGCACATCCGCCGTGAGAAGGCCACCAGCAACATCTGCACCGCGCAGGTCCTGCTCGCCGTGATGGCCGGCATGTACGCCGTCTACCACGGCCCCCAGGGCCTGGCCGCCATCGCGCGCCGTACGCACCGCTACGCCACCGTGCTCGCCGAGGGGCTGCGGGCCGGCGGGGTGGAGGTCGTACACGAGGCGTACTTCGACACGCTGACCGTGCGGGTTCCGGGTCGGGCCGCCGAGGTCGTGGCCGCCGCGCGCGAGGCCGGCGTCAACCTGCGGCTCGTCGACGCCGACCAGGTGGGCATCGCCTGCGACGAGACCACCGGTCGCGCGCAGCTCGCCGCCGTGTGGGGCGCGTTCGGTATCAACGCCGACGTGGAGGCGCTGGACGCCGCCGTGGCCGACGCGCTGCCGCAGTCGCTGCTGCGTACCAGCGACTACCTCACCCACCCCGTCTTCCACCAGCACCGCTCCGAGACCGCGATGCTGCGCTACCTGCGCAAGCTCGCCGACCGCGACTACGCGCTGGACCGAGGCATGATCCCGCTCGGCTCCTGCACGATGAAGCTGAACGCGACCACCGAGATGGAGCCGGTGACCTGGCCGGAGTTCGGCGGGCTGCACCCGTTCGCGCCCATCGAGCAGGCGCAGGGCTACCTCACGCTGATCAGGGAGCTGGAGGACCGGCTCGCCGAGGTCACCGGCTACGACAAGGTCTCGCTCCAGCCCAACGCCGGGTCGCAGGGCGAGCTGGCCGGCCTGCTGGCCGTGCGCGCCTACCACCGGGCCAACGGGGACGAGCAGCGCACCGTGTGCCTGATCCCCTCCTCCGCGCACGGCACCAACGCCGCGAGCGCCGTGATGGCCGGCATGAAGGTCGTCGTCGTCAAGACCGGCGACGACGGCGAGGTCGACACGGCCGACCTGCACGCCAAGATCGAGAAGCACGGCAACGAGTTGGCCGTGCTCATGGTCACCTACCCGTCGACGCACGGCGTGTTCGAGGAGCACATCAGCGACATCTGCGCCGCGGTGCACGACGCCGGCGGCCAGGTGTACGTGGACGGCGCCAACCTCAACGCGCTGGTCGGCTTGGCCAAGCCGGGCCACTTCGGTGGCGACGTCTCGCACCTGAACCTGCACAAGACGTTCTGCATCCCGCACGGCGGCGGCGGCCCCGGCGTCGGCCCGATCGGCGTGCGCGCGCACCTGGCGCCGTTCCTGCCCAACCACCCGCTCCAGCCCGAGGCCGGCCCCGAGACCGGCGTGGGCCCCGTCTCCGCGGCGCCCTGGGGCTCGGCCGGCATCCTGCCCATCTCCTGGGCGTACGTGCGCCTGATGGGTGGCGAGGGGCTGCGCCGCGCCACGCAGGTCGCGGTGCTCAGCGCCAACTACATCGCCAAGCGGCTCGAACCGCATTACCCGGTGCTGTACACCGGCCCGGCCGGGCTGGTGGCGCACGAGTGCATCGTCGACCTGCGCGGACTCACCAAGGAGACCGGCGTCACCGTCGACGACGTCGCCAAGCGGCTGATCGACTACGGCTTCCACGCGCCGACGATGTCGTTCCCGGTGGCCGGCACGCTCATGATCGAGCCGACGGAGAGCGAGGACCTGTCCGAGCTCGACCGCTTCTGCGAGGCGATGATCGCCATCCGTGCGGAGATCGCCAAGGTGGGTTCCGGCGAGTGGTCGGCCGAGGACAACCCGCTGCGCAACGCCCCGCATACGGCGGCCACGGTCGGCGGCGACTGGGACCACCCGTACAGCAGGGAAGAGGCCGTGTTCCCGGCCGGCGTGGCGGCCTCGGACAAGTACTGGCCGCCGGTTCGCCGGGTGGACGGGGCGTTCGGTGACCGCAACCTGGTCTGCTCGTGCCCGCCGCCGGAGAGCTACGAGAGCTAGGCGGTCCGGCGTGGTGCGTGGTCGCGACTGACCGACGCGCGACGGACATGCGAGGGGGCCGGTTCGGCGGTGACGCCGGGCCGGCCCCTGGTGTTTCGTGCTGCGTGCTGCGTGCTGCGTGCTGCGTGCTGCGTGCTGCGTGCTTGGTGCTGCGCCGTACGTGTCCGCGCGGTGCTCGTACTCGCGTGGTGCTGGGGCACGCCGCCGTACGGTCTGACGCGGGTTCGCGGCCCCTGCCGTACGGCGACGGCGTGCTCGCCTGTCGGTGCCCGCGTCGGCGGGCAGGGGTCAGGCGGCGGTGACGACGTGCTCGGTGCTCAGCGGCCGGTGCGGGTCGATGACCTGGCCGTCCGGCAGCAGCTCCCCGGTGTCCTCGAAGAGCAGGACCCCGTTGCACAACAGGCTCCAGCCCTGTTCGGGGTGGTGGGCCACGAGGTGGGCCGCCTCCCGGTCAGCGGATTCGGCTGTCGGGCACGGTGGTTGGTGCTGGCACATGGAAGGAATCTTTCGCTGTGACGTGGTAGCTGTCCTGCGGCTCGGTGCGGTATCCATTGCCGCCCCCCGTAACTGTTGGTTGGTCTCAGTCTTGTCCTGCGAGCGTGATTTCGCAGGCATTTAGCGGCAGCGCTTCTCTCCAGTGGAAGACGCGTCACTCGTCGGGATGGTTGTCGTGCGGCGCATCATCCCGACGGGTGGTTCCTGCTAGTCGGCATGCACTAGTCCTTTGGGGGGAACGCGCGTCGGCGGACAGGATGCCGCGCGCCCCACGACCTGGGGTGTCGCGGGGCGCAACGGGCTCGCTCCAATGCGTCAGGCGGGCGATCCCAGCAGGGGTCCGGGGGTGATGCGGAGTGTCAGCATGGGCAACAGGTCGGCGACCCGGTGCGGCAGGTTGGGCGCGATGCCGGGCGGCGCGGGGGCGAGCGGCACCAGCAGGTCCGTCGGTGCCGGGTGGCCGGCGTCGACATCGGCGGTCGTGTCGCGGTGCAGCCACAGCGTGAGCATGTACAACTCGGGTACGGACAGCAGCCTGGGCTGGTACGCGGCGGGCAGCGCCTCCGCGCGCCGCAGGGCGTTCTCGGTCGAGGCCACGTACGGGCCCTCGCAGAAGTGCGAGAAGGCCCAGCCGTCGGGCGTGAACATCGCCTCGGCGGCGGCGACGGCGTGGTCCGCGCCGACGATCAGGAAACGCCAGCCGGCGAGCCGAGTGGTGGGCGTCGCCGCCCGTCCGCCGCGCGGCGACACGCGGTCCAGGACGTGGAGCGGGAGCGGGTGCTCGGCGGTCAGCGGACCCGGTTCGGAGCGCAGGGCCGGGGTGCGGGCCTCACGGACGGCGGTGGGGGAACCGAGGGCCGCGAGGACGCTGCGTAACGCGGGCGCCGGGGCTGGGGAGACATGCAGCGGCATAGTCGCCTCTCACTTCGAGACAGGTGCTACGGGGGTGCGGGACGGCACTGTCTGTGCGCGGGGTCGGAGGTGGGCCGGAACCGATTGCCGGGTCGCCACTCTCCGCCTCATTGGCGAGTTTATACGACAGGTGTTCCCTTTCCCTTTGCCGACGCTCCTGCGGTCAACTCGGCAAGGGCATATCCGGACCTTACGTTGTGGTGATTGATCCGTTTCTGTGCCGTCTTTTCAGAGGCTGACCGTGGCTTTTATCTCGTAGCCGGAAGGCTGAAAGTCGCCCGTCTTTTCTGCTTCGAAAAGAGTGCCAAGCTGCTAGGCCGACGTATGCCGTCCAGAGGGACCAGCGGTTTCGCTACCCGGAGCTTAGTCGTCCCAGAGCCTGGACGGGGCGTTATGGATCACACTGCCTGGGCATCATCGACCGTGACTTACCCCGGCTCCACATCCCGAGCCGGGCTCGGGCGGCTGGCGTGGCCGTGATCCCGTCTAGGAGGGACGCTTCTATGGGTGAGAAGATCGTGGCAGGCGGGTTTGACCTGTCCGATCGGCAACGGCATCGCGAAAAGCTGAGCCAATGCCTGGACGCTTTCGCCCGGCTGTTGAAAGAGAAGCGATTCGAGCGTCCAAAGAACCTCATGGGCCTGGAGATCGAGCTGAATCTCGCCGGCTCCGACGGCATGCCGCGGATGCTGAACGCCGAGGTCCTTGAGCGCATCGCGAGCGGGGATTTCCAGACGGAACTTGGCCAGTGCAACCTTGAGGTGAACATCGTCCCTCACCGCATGCACGGGCGGGTCTTCGACCAGTTGTCGGAGGAGTTGCGTACCGGCCTTGCATATGCCGACAGAAAGGCCGGCGAAGTCTCCGCCGGCATCGTCATGATCGGCATCCTGCCGACCCTGGCGGCGCACGACCTGGTCTCCGCGAACCTCTCGCGAGGCGACCGGTACCGGCTGCTCAACGACGAGATGCTGGCCGCCAGGGGTGAGGACTTCACCATCGACATCGCCGGCGCAGAGCGGCTGACCTGTACCTCCGCGTCGATAGCGCCGGAGGCTGCCTGTACGTCGGTGCAACTGCACCTCCAGGTGACGCCGAGCAGGTTCGCGGACGTGTGGAACGCGGCGCAGGCCGTCGCGGCGGCGCAGATAGCGGTGGGGGCGAACGCGCCGTTCCTCTTCGGGCGGGAGCTGTGGCGCGAGTCGCGGCCACCGCTGTTCGTACAGTCCACCGACACCAGGCCGCCCGAACTCATCGAGCAGGGCGTGCGCCCCCGCACGTGGTTCGGAGAGCGCTGGATCGATTCTGCACAGGACCTCTTCGAGGAGAACCTCCGCTACTTCCCGCCCCTGCTGCCGATCAGTGGGGACGAGGACCCGTTGAAGGTGCTCGACGACGGCGGCGTCCCCGAACTCGCCGAGCTGGCGCTGCACAACGGCACCATCTACCGCTGGAACCGACCGGTGTACCAGGTCACCGACGGCGTGCCGCACCTTCGGGTGGAGAACCGGGTGCTTCCCGCGGGCCCCACGGTCACCGACGTCATAGCCAACACCGCGTTCTACTACGGCTTGGTCAGGGCGTTGGCCGACCAGCCGCGCCCGGTCTGGCGGCGGATGCCGTTCGCGGTGGCCGCGGACAACTTCGACACGGCCTGCCGCGACGGCATCGACGCGGTGTTGCGCTGGCCGCGTCCGGGCCGGTCCGGGGCGCTGACCCGGGTGTCCGCCGTACGGCTCGTCCAGGAGGAACTGCTGCCGCTGGCGGCGGCCGGCCTCGACGCGTGGGGCGTGGAGCCGACGGACCGGGACCGCTACCTCGGAGTGATCGCCGAACGCTGCCGCCGGCGGGTCAACGGGGCGTCCTGGCAGACGGCCACCTACCACCGGGCCCTGGACGCCGGCCTGGCCAGGCAGGACGCGCTGGCTGCCATGACCCGCCGCTACTGCGCGCTGATGCGTACGGGGGAGCCGGTGCACACCTGGCCCGTGGGGGTGGACGGCTGACCGGGCCGCGCCGACGGCGCACCGATGGTGTGGGCCCTGGTGACGGCCCGAGCCCCGGCCTGCGGGCCCCTGTGTCGTGCCCCGGGCGAACGTCAGGCAAGCTATGACCTCCCAGGTGAGGTGGCCCGCGAGGAGCGCGCGGCCCATCGCGCCCATCCGGTAGGTCGAGCTCTTGGAGGCAGGGCAGTGGTGCGGTCGCAGGCGCGTGAGGTGACCGGCCCCGCACCGGGTGGCGGGCTGTCGAGGCGGACGCTCGGCACCGAGACGCTGTTGGTGCTGGCGGTGTCGCTGGGGGCCAGCGGGGTGTCCGCGCTGATCGACTTCATCGGCTCGGCCACGGAACCCGGTGGGCTCAGCGACCAGACCGCCAACCTCAACACCTCGGCGGCCCCCGGGCGACCCTGGCTCGACCTCGCCTGGCAACTCTTCGGGATCACGACCGCGTTGGTGCCCGTGGCGCTGGTGGCCCACCTGTTGCTGCGCGAGGGTTCGGGGCTCCGCGCGATCGGCTTCGACCTGCGGGCCCGCCGCTTCGACCTGGGCTGGGGGGCCCTGGTCGCGGCGTGCATCGGGGGCTCGGGGCTGCTGCTCTACATCGGGGCGCGGGCAGCGGGCGCCAACCTGACCGTGGTGCCCGAGTCGCTGCCGGACGTGTGGTGGAAGTACCCGGTGCTCGTCGCCTCCGCCGTGCAGAACGCGGTGCTCGAAGAGGTGATCGTGGTGGGGTACCTGCTGCGGCGGCTCGGGCAGTTGGGATGGGGCCCGATGGCGGCGCTGGCGGCGAGCGCGGTGCTGCGCGGCTCGTACCACCTCTACCAGGGCATCGGCGGGTTCTTCGGCAACGTGGCGATGGGCGTGATCTTCGTGTTGCTGTACCGGCGGTGGGGCCGGGTGGGGCCGCTCGTCGCCGCCCACGCGCTCATCGACATCGTGGCGTTCGGCGGGTACGGACTCCTTGAGGGCAAGGTCAGTTGGCTTCCGGAGCAGTGAGCAGCTCCCCGTCGATGACGGTGACGGCCTGGCCCGTGAGGAGCGTACGGTCGCCGCGCAGGTGGACGAGTACACGGCCGCCGCGCGGCGAGACCTGGAGCCCGGTGAGTTCGGCGCGGCCGATTCGGGGTGACCACAGCGGTGCCAGGGCGGTGTGGGCGCTGCCGGTCACCGGGTCCTCGTCGATGCCGGACGCGGGGCCGAAGAAGCGCGAGACGAAGTCGTAGTCGCCGGGCGTCCGGGCGGGTGCCGTCACGATGACCCCCCGGTGCGGGAGCCGGGCCACCGCTGCCAGGTCGGGGCTCAGGCCACGCACGGTGGCCTCGTCGGCGAGTTCCACCAGCAGATCCCCCACCTGCGGACCGGTGTCGTAGCAGGCAAACGGGGTCGCGCCGAGCGCCGCGCCGGTGCCGTGCGGGGTGTCCAGCGGGGTGAGCGGCGCGGTGGGGAAGTCCAGCGTGATGGCGGTGGCGGTGACACCGGACGGTTGGCTGGTGCTGGTGCTGGTGCTGGTGCTGGTGCTGGTGCTGGTGCTGGTGCCGGGGGCGGGTGTGGGTGTAGGTGTGGGGGCGAGTGTGCTGGCGGGGGTAGCCGGCGTCGCGGTGAGAATCCCGCTGCGGGTGGCGAAGCGGATCGTGCCCGTGGCGGCCCCCGTGGCGTGCAGGACATGGGCGGTGGCCAGCGTGGCGTGCCCGCACATCGCGACCTCGGTCGTCGGCGTGAACCAGCGCAGCGCCCAGTCCGCGTCGGGCGCGTCCGGGAGCGGGTGGGCGAACGCCGTCTCCGAGAGGTTGACCTCGGCGGCGACCTGCCCGAGCCACCGGTCGCTGGGGAACGGGCCCGAGGGGAGGAGGACGACCGCGGCCGGGTTGCCGGCGAAGGGGCGGTCGGTGAAGGCGTCGACGATCCGGAGGCGCATGGGCCCGACCCTAGTCCTGTGACCGGGGTGGTTCACCAGTGCTGTGACCGGGGTGGTTCACCGTGATCAGAAGGCGGCTTGTGGGACGAGCGCACGCGAAACGGCTGGTATTACTGGGACATGCAGGAAGAGACCGCACGCTCCGCGATCGACATGTTCATCTCCGCGTTCAACGCCTCGGACGACAGCTATGTGACCGCGCTGCTCTCCCAGGCCCTGACCTCGGACGTGGTCTTCTGGGGACCGTTGGGCCGCAGCGAGGGAATCGCGGCGGTCGAGCGGTTCGTGCTGGACATCCGGCGGCATCCGGCGGGGACCGGCACGATGGTGCGCTGCTCAGCGGTGGACATGCCCGGCGAATGGGCCCGGTACCAGTGGGTCTTCACCACGCCTGACGGCGGTCCTCGCCTGGCGGGAACGGACGTCGTCCATCTGCGACGGAACCTCATCGACCAGGTGATCGTCTTCGCGGGGGAGACCGAGCCGTCCGCCTCCTGAGCCATCCCTCCGTCGCTGTCCTTCTTCTGGGCTCCCCCTTCTCCGCTCGGGCGCCGCGGTTCGCGGTTGGTCAGGTCGCGCCCTTATCGCGGTGTTCGGCGCTGCTCGGGCTTCGCGGCCAGGAACGTGACGACCGTTCGCTTCGTTCGCTGGCCGGGCTCTTGCACGAGTCGCGCACTGACCAGGAGGCCGGCCCGCGCCAGCAGGTCGGCTATTCGATCCGGTGGCACGAGGTGGGACTCGTAGGACACCGGATGGCCGCCGTACGCCTGCGTCGGACGTATGAGCTCGTCGTTTCCCACGTAGCCGGCCAGCATCAGTTGGCCGCCGGGGGCCAGCGTGCGGTGGAACTCGGCGAACACGGACGGCAGCACGTCCGGCGGGGTGTGGTGGGTGGAGTAGTACGCCAGGGCACCGCCGAGTTCGGCGTCCGCTATCGGCAGCGCGGTCATCGAGCCCACCGTGAAACGCACCCGTGGGTACGCCCGCCGGGCCAACTCGACCATCCTGGGCGACAGGTCGACGCCGAACGCGGGCACGCCCAACTCGGTCAGGTACGCCGTGACCTTCCCCGGCCCGCACCCCAGATCCGCGACCGGCCCGCGGTCGACCGCCCGTACGGTCTCGGCGAAGGCCGCCAGCATGGCGCGGGACAACGGGTCCAGCTCCGCCGGGGACTTGACGCGTTCCGCGTAGTCGGCGGCGACGGTGTCGTACGATTCCCGGACCGCGGCCAGGTAGGTGGGTTCGGTCATGCGCGCGACTCTAGGGGAGGGCACTGACAGTCAGGTGGGACAAGCTTCGGGACCATCGTTTGGTTGGTGTGGTAGCGGGTGGCGCTTGCTGGTTCGTGCGGGGCGGGGGGCGAACGGCCGGGCGGCAGCCTGCCGCCACGGGCGCGGCGCAGCACCGGCGAAGCGGCCGAAGAGCCCAGCGGCGCCCTGGAGTCGGTCCGACTACTGGCTGTGCAGCCAGATCCGCAGCGGGCCGACCGGCTCGAAGCCATGGCGGACGGCGGCCGTCAGGTCCTCACCCTGCTCGTAGCCGACCACCGGCAGGGTGGGGAACAGCTTGTGCAGGGTGTTCAGTACGCCGGGCCAGGTCGAGTCCGGACCGCCGTCCAGGCCGAAGACGTTGGAGACGCCGACGACCTGGTCACCGCGGCTCGCCACCGCGCCGGCGAGTACCTGGTCATCGGCGGACTGTCCCGCGAGCACGAAGGTGGCCGGGTCGTCGAGTAGTTCGGGGCGGAAGAGGTCCGCGTTGCCCTCCCCGCCGTCCCAGGTGAGCGCCCAGGCGCGCAGCGCGGCCGGATCGCTCGCCACCTCCCAGGAGAGATCCGGCGCGCAGGCGGGCGCACTCGCCGGACGGTGCAGCCACTGCGCGTCGAACAGCACGTGGAAGCCGGCCTCCGTCAGATCGAGGTCGGCGAAGCTGTCCTTGATGGTGGCGCCGGGCGCTGTGGTGTCGATCCGGGACACCAGCGCGGCCCGGTCGGCGCCCGGCACCAGCGTCACCGCGTCGGGGTAGTACAGCGGCGTGCGGGCCGGAGAGGCCCAGGCATCCGCCCGAAACTCGCCCGTCAGGCCGTGCGATCGGCTCATCGCCGCACACCATTCGGCGTTGTTGCGGGCGGCGGCGTGGACCAGGTGGTGCGGGGAAGACGTCACGAGAGCGGATCATGACGGGCCCGACTCGGCCCGTCGAGCGGTTTTCCGCTGGTTGTTACGGGGACGCTCTGCTCGAAGCGAGCCAACCGGCCGCTGGGCGGGGCGTGCCGGACTCGTCGGCGCGGACAGCTCGTCGGAAGCGGGTACGCGTCGCCGGGCCACCGGGCCCACGCCCCGCGCCGGTCGCGGGCCCCTCTCGCGGCCGCGCCACCTCTCGACGGAGCAAGGACGGTTGGGGCCGACGCTGGCGCTCGCGCACGTGCTCCCGATTGTCCCGCAACTGTTCTGAGCAGCCAACGAAAGCCACGCGGTCGAGCGGCTGATCGAGCAAACCGTCCGGCGCCTACGCTCCGAACGGCTGCCCGGCCCCTACTCAGCTCTTCCGCTCACCCAGGACACAGAATTCGTTGCCCTCTGGGTCCAGGAGGGTCACCCAGTGCTGCTCGTCCCGTACGGTGTCGGCGCGCTGGGCACCGAGGGAGAGCAGCCGGGCGACCTCGGCCTCCTGGTCGTCGGGGCGGAAGTCGGGGTGGAGTCGGTTCTTCGACGTCTTGCCCTCGGGGACAGGCACGAAGAGCAGACCAGGCATCTGGTCGGGCTCAGGCCGGATCTCGATGATCTCCTGGGACTCGTCGACCACCACCCAGCCGAGAGCCTCGGCCCACCAGCGCCCGAGGGCGATGGGGTCGGAGGAGTCGACGATGATCTGTTCCCATTCGAGTGCCATGGGCGTGAGCATAAACAGGGTCGGCCGGCCGCCAGGGCTGGGGGCGACGCTGTCGGGGGTCCTGACCGTATGCGGTGAGTGATGGGCCGGAGTATCGGCTGCGGGCCAAGAAGCGATGTCGACGGCCCCATGCTCGCCGTCCGCCTTACGGGACGTCCCACGCCCACGAACACACTTGCTTAACCGAGCTGACCTTGAAGCAGCCCTCGGAAACGTCGAGCGCCGGCCCGCTCACAAAGATGATGAAGAGTCTTGTGAAGTTCGAGGGCTTCGGCGTGTCGCGGACGGGCTGACTTGGGAAGGCTCAAGACGCGCCGAGCGACGTGAGTGCCTGGTGAGTCCTGCGCAACCAGTCGGCGAGGGTGGCGAAGTCCGATTCGGTGAGGCCCAGGCGGGGGTCGACTCGATGGAGCAGAGCATGTCCTGGATGGTGCGCGGATACCCAGGCGCGATCGGTGTCGGTGATCTCGTCGTCGACCCACGTGAATGAGCGTCCGGCAGCCCAGTCGACGAGGGCGCGGGTCTTCCAGTGCAGTCCGTCTCGCTCGTCCTGCTCTTCTTGGTCGGACGACTCCGGCCAAATCACCACCGCCAACTGAGGCAGGCCGATCCGCGGAGCTATGTGTTCATTCGCATCCGCCATCCATGTCGTGGCCCAAACCAGATCACACGGCAGCGCCGCCAGCCGGGGCCCGTGCGCCGGATTGATCCTGGCCAGCAACGGGTTCGCGCTGGCCCCCTGCGGTTCTGGGACCGGATAGGTCGGATAGCCGTTTGGGCATTGCTGCGACGTTGCTCCGAAGGGAATGAGGGGTCCGTCGACATCGAGGAAGAGCAGTGGAGGCTGTGCAGAACCGGTCACCGTCGCACGATAGCGGCTCGACCTGATCGTCTCGAGTCTCGCCAAGCGGCAACGGCCCGCCCTTCGCGAGCCGAAGAGCGAGTTCCCGTCGGAGATCAGTCCTTGAACTCGGCGCTGCTTCGCCCGGCATCGCGGCGAAAGTCGGGCATGCCGAGATGAACGGTGGAGGGCTGTGCTGCACGGTCGCGCATTTCCTCCAGCTTCTGCGCGGCGGCGGCCATGGTGGTCTCGATGGCGGCGACCTCGCCGAGCCAGCCCTGGTCGCGGGCCTCCTGGAGGCGGTCGATGAGGTTGGCGTGGATCTCCTGCGGACGAGGCATGTGGGCCGGGTCAACGAGAAGTAGGGGACATCTGACACAGGCGTTTCCATGCTGGCAAGGGGTCGCGTAGTCGCGGCCACAGGTTCCCAGGGCGACCTTGCGGAGCTCGAAGTGGGCCAGGAACTCGTCCCACTCGGTGACGGTGAGCTCGCGGTACTCCTCGCTGGGCCGCTCGGTTCTGCGGCGGGCGATGAAGGCCCGATGATGAGAGATCACGTCCTCCGAGTAGATCGCGGCATAGCCCATGGTCGTGTCCAGAGCGGCGTGGCCGGCCCGAACCCGGAAGATGACCGCCGTCCGGAGCCAGAAGCCCCTTGCAGTTACGGTTCGTTGATCTCGGGCGAGGCCCAGAATGCGTCACAGTTAGTTCGGTCAACGGGACATCCGCTGCTCGATGCTCAGCGCCAACCCGAAAACGCTGCTCCGCCTCGGTGAACTGGCGGAGGTCCTCGCGGGCCGCAAACGCGCTGTCGGAGAGGACTGGCGAGTGAGACCAAAGGGCTCGCCCTCATCCTCATCTTCCCGCGCAGCAAGCGCGAGCAGGCCCGCCGCTCTCAGCGCAGCGGGCGTCTCGCTCGGGTTGCCAGTGCTCCACGAGCAGGACGGCGGCTGAGCTACGGAAGCTGTGAGGCTGGCGCAGAGTTCCACCGGTAGCGTCCTCGCCGTGAATCTTCACCTCGTCAATGACTTGCCCGACGGGCTGACTCGAAGAGCTCGGTCGTTTGTCGGTACGCACGGCATCAAGGTCGATGCCAAGCAACTCGAACAGCACAGGCAGTGGTGGCTTGACCGGGAAGTGCCTGCTTCCGTGATCGACCGGATGGCGGCCTTTCAGGAGCGATGGGGCGGTCTGCTCCTGCCGCCCGCAGCCCAGTACGACGGTGGCCCCAAGTGCTTCGACGCTGATTCGCCGACAGGGACAATGTCTGAGGTGTGGTGGTTCGAGGCAGGCACGCAGCGGACGGCAGTGCCTTTCTCCTTCATGATCGGGCCAGCTGGAGAGTTCGGTATCCACGCAGATCGCTGGACTCCCCTTCATGCGACCGTTGAGGGATGGGTGGAGTCGCTCGCGTTGAGCCACCACGCATTCATGTGGGCCAAGCAGATCACCAAGGTCACCGGTGATGACGTCGACCGCATCAAGTTGGACGCATACGAGCCGGTGCCAGAGGTGATGGGCCTGACGGACACCTGGTGGCGGGGGACTGACTCATTGGTGGCGATCTATTCCGGGGAGGCCTAGTGTTTCTCCTTCCCCAGGGCTCGCACCGCCTGGATTTACTCCGGCCTCGACGAGTGGGGCCTCCACAGAGAGGTCAAAATGGCTGAGGACGGTGGCAACATCACACCGTGACCCTGTACTCGGTCGGCCCGCCTCACGGGTTGGTGCAGGAAGGGTTGGCCCGTCACGGCTTCGGCCACCTCGCGGTGAACGGCCCGCCCGGCGCGCCGCCGCTCGTGCAGCCCACGCACTTCGCCTACGACGAACAACGCCGGGAGGCCCTGCTGCACCTGGCCCGACCCCACCCGATCTGGTCAGCGATCGAGGCGTGCCCGGAGGTGTTGCTCAGCGTCGCGGACGACTACGTCTTCGTACCAGGCCCCTGGCTGGCCGACGCGGACCTACCGCCCGAACACGGCGTTCCCACCACCTTCTACGCGGCTGTACAGCTCAGTTGCACCGCACGCATAGTCGACGAACCCACCGCCAAGGCAGCTCTCCTGACCAGACAGCTCGGGCAAGCCCATCACCGCCTGCCCCTGCGATGGCACCGCCGGCGCGTGGACGCGCTTGCGACGCTGGTGATCGGGAACCCCTGCCGGGCGTCAGGGAAGTCGAGCGAGGGTGGCCAGGGCGGTCTCGGAGGGGCTTCCGGGTGCGGCCAGGTAGACGATGACCACTTGTTGCTCCGCGCCGCCGACGGTGAGGGCCTGCCGGCGAAGGGCGAGTTCCCCGGCAACCGGATGTGTGAACCGTTTGAGCTCGTCGCGGGCGGGCCGGGCGTCGTTGCGGGCCCAGAGGTCGCGGAAGTCGTCGTCCGCCTCCAGTTCGGTCACGAGCCGCACGGTCCTCGGGTCACGCGGGTCGGCCTCGGCGCGGAGGGCCGCGGCGGTCTGTGCGGCGACCTCCGGCCAGCCCGGGAACAGCCGGCGGGCCGTGGGGTCGAGGAACATCTCCCGGGCCAGGTTGTGTCCGGGCTCGTACAGCGGGGCGAGCGCGCGGGCCCATCTGTTCGCGGCCAGAACGTCGAACCGCCGGTTGCGAACGAACGCGGGACTGCCCGCCCATGTGTCGAGCAACTGGCGCACGCCGGGCGTGACTTCGGTCTCCGAGGGCCGTACGGGTTCCGGGTCGGCGAGCACGAACAGGTGCGCCGAGGCGTCGGTGTCCAGCTCCAGCGCCCGTACGAGCGCCCGCAACACCTGCGGTGACGGGTGCCGGTCGACGCCCTGTTCCAGCCGGGTCAGATACGGCTCGCTGATCCCGGCAAGGCGGGCCAACTCGTCCCGGCGCAGCCCCGCGACCCGGCGCCGGCCGTGGGCGGACCGGTCCGCGTGCGCGGGCGGAACCCGCCCCCGCCGGGCCTTGAGGAACTCTCCGAGCGCGTTGTCGGCGGCCATGGCCGAAGGGTAACCCTCCGGGGGTGCTGGCTCCGCTCCGACGGAGGAAGCAGGGTCGAGGGCATGGAGAAGACCTGGTTCATCACCGGCGCGTCCCGTGGCTTCGGCCGGATCTGGGCCGAAGCCGCCCTATCGCGTGGCGACCGCGTTGCCGCCACGGCGCGCCATCCCGTGGCCCTGAAGCCGTTGACCGACGCGTACGGAGAAAGGGTGCTCCCGCTGGTGCTCGACGTCACCGACCGGGCCGCCGTCACCGCTGCCGTACGGCAGGCCGCCGAAGCCTTCGGCCACCTGGACGTGGTCGTCAACAACGCGGGCTACGGCCTCTTCGGCATGATCGAGGAGGCCACCGAGGAGCAAGCCCGCGCCCAGCTGGACACCAACCTGCTGGGCCCCCTGTGGGTGACGCAGGCGGCCCTTCCGTGTCTGCGGGCACGGGGCAGTGGACACATCGTGCAGGTGTCGAGCCTGGGCGGCCTCGCCGCCTTCCCCACCCTCGGGCTGTACAACGCCTCGAAGTGGGCGCTGGAGGGGATGAGCGAGGCACTGGCGCAGGAGGTCGGCCCGCTCGGCATCCACGTCACGATCGTCGAACCCGGCCCCTACGGCACCGACTGGTCAGGCTCCTCCGCGGTGCACACCGAACCCATCGCCGCCTACGAGCCGGTCCGCGCGGCACGCCGGGCCGGCGCCACCGCCCGCGCACCGCGGGACCCGCGGGCCACCGCCGACGTCATCCTCGAACTGGTCGACACGGACGAACCTCCCCTGCGGCTCTTCCTCGGCACGTACCCCTATCCCGTCGTCGAAGCCGCCTACCGGAAGCGCCTCGACACCTGGAACAGGTGGCGGCCACTCGCCGCCAAGGCGTGACGGGCCCAAGCGGCACATCACGGACGAGGCCGACCAAGGAGCGGACGTACGCGGTGAACTGGCCTGACCAGTACGTATCGTCGGCGCAGGCCCGCGGTGGGCTCGTCTGAGGGTCGGTGAAGTCAGACGAAAGGAGCCACTCCTATGGGCCCTCGGGCCCGGCGCCCCTGGCTCGCGCGGTGGCCGCCGCCTCCAGCAGGGACCAGCCGTCGACCTCCACCACCGGCCGCTCCTCCGGCTGCCACCCGCGGGCCAGCGCCACGTCGAGCAGGGCTCGGACGGCGCCGGGCTCGTGCAGGTTCAGGTCTGACCCTCGGGTGAAGCCCACGTCCCCGGAGCCGAAGGGAGCCCCGCCCGGGATGTACCGGCCGGGGCCGTCGGCGAAGGCAATGCGCAGCGGGCCGCCGCTGCCGGCCGGCTGTGGGGACAGGGTGAGGACGTGGCGGCAGTCCACGGGCCGGCCGTCGTCGTCCCTTCGGTGGCTGTGACGCATCGTCCACATGTACACGCGTCCGTCGGCGACCAGTCGGCGGGGCTTCTTCGCATGACGAGGCACGCGGCCGAGGGTACGCGGCCTGATCCACGAGGCGACCCTGGCGGTGATCAGGCTTCGACGAGACGAACAGGACGGTCGTCGCACTTCGGTGAGATCGGTCAGGGTCCGGCGAGGCAGAACACGGTTCGTCGGGGGAAGGGTCTTGTCGGTCGATCGGTTCCGATATATCGTTGAGACATCGCGATCGATTGACGATGTAGTGCTGGCTTCGGTCGTGACAGGGAGTGAACGTCAGACGCGAACAGAAGGAGCAAGATCATGGGACACGGATTCGGATTCGGGCACGGCCATGGGCACGGGCGCGGGCAGCGTGGGGCCGGGCACGACTGGGGAGAGGGCGAGGGGCGGCGGGCCGCCTTCGGGGCGTTCGGGCCGCCCTTCGGCGGGCCGCCGTTCGGTGGTCGGGGGCGTGGCGGGCCGCGGGGGAGGGCGCGGCGCGGCGACGTACGGGCGTCGATCCTGGCGCTGTTGCGCGACCGTCCGATGCACGGCTACGAGATGATCCAGGAGATCGGCGAGCGCAGCGGCGGCGCCTGGCGCCCCAGCCCCGGTTCGGTCTACCCCACGCTCCAACTCCTGGAGGACGAGGGGCTGATCAGCAGCGTCAGCGAAGGCGGCAAGAAGCTGTTCACGCTGACCGAGGAGGGCCGTACCGAGGCCGAGGCCGGGCCGCGGGCTCCGTGGGAGGAAGCGGGGCGCGGCGTGGACTGGGAGGCGGCGCAGGAGATCCGGCAGGCCGGCGTCGGCGTGATGGAGGCGCTGGCCCAGGTCTGGAAGACCGGCACCAAGGAGCAGCGGGACAAGGCGCTCGCCGTCGTCGGCGACGCGCGGAAGAAGCTGTACCTGATCCTCGCCGACGAGGACTGAGCCGCCGCCGATTGGGGTGGTGCGGCGGCCGGGGCCGTGGCGTCATCGGCCGATGACGGCTCGCGCGGTGGGGTGCGGCCGCGCGAGCCCGCGTGGCGGAGTGCGTGCGGCGGGGCTGGCGTACGCCGGCTCGCGGCATGGCCGCGTGAGCGTACGGATCTCATCCGCAAGGAGGAGGCCGAGGAGCCGCGTGCCCACCCAGCGTTGGATGGCCAAATGATCCCCTGCGTGGATGCTTCGGGCTACCAGGGCTGATGTGGTGAGAGGGTGCAAAATCGTACTCCCCTTCCTGGCCAGGCGGGATCGGTTGCTTCCGGCGGCCTCCGTGCGGCCCTCGGCGCCGTCGGCCCGGCCGGCGCGGGCGGTGTCGATGCCGCTGCCACGGACGCCGACAGCCTTGCCGTCGCCCTCAGCGACGAGCTCGCGGCGGTGGTCGCCGCGGCCCGCCGGCGTGCCTATCGCGACGGTGATCGACACATCGACACCGCGCACCTGCTGCACACCGTCTTGGAGACCGTCCCGCGCGCGACGGCGGCCTTCGAGGGCGGCCCACCGCAGGTGGCGCGGGTGCTGAGCTATCTGGCGCAGCGCACCATCGGTTACGGCCTCAACTGGCACGGCACCGTGGAGGACTCCGGTGCCGTGCCAGTGGTCCACGCGGGGCGTGCCGCGTGGTCGCCGGCCGTCGCGGCGGCCGTGGCGCGGGCGGACGAGCGGGCCGCGGCGCGCGGCGCCGCGCAGGCCCAGGGGTTCGACCTCTTCGTCGCGCTCACCGACGACCGCGAGTGCCGCGCGGTGGAGGTGCTGCTCGGGGCCGGCGTGGACCTGGACGCGCTGGCGCTGCGGGTGGCCGCGGAATCGGCCCGGCTGACCATGGAGGCCGCCAGCAGTGAACCGCGTGACGGTCCTGACGCGGGCTGACATGATGTGCCGATGCACGTGTCTCAGGGGCGCGGCGCGGGGCTCGGGCTCGCGCTGGCGTCGGCGCTCACCTTCGGCAGTTCCGGCGTCGCCGCGAAGCCGCTCATCGAGGCGGGGCTCGACCCGCTCCAGGTGACCTGGCTGCGTGCGGCGGGCGCGGCCCTGCTGCTCCTGCCGGTGGCCTGGCACCACCGCTCCCTGCTGGTGCGGCGCCCGGCGCTGCTCGTCGGCTTCGGTCTGCTCGCGGTCGCCGGCGTGCAGGCGTGTTACTTCGCGGCGATCTCCCGCATCCCGGTGGGGGTCGCCCTGCTCATCGAGTACCTCGGGCCCGCGCTGCTGCTCGGCTGGGTGCGCTTCGTGCAGCGCCGCCCGGTCAGTCGCGCCGCCGCCGTCGGCGTCGCGTTGGCCGTCGGCGGGCTGGCCTGCGTGGTCGAACTCTGGGCCGGGCTGAGCTTCGACGCCATCGGGCTGCTCCTGGGTCTCGGCGCCGCTTGCTGTCAGGTCGGCTACTTCCTGCTCTCCGACCATGGCGGCGACGACGCGGAGCCGGTCGATCCGCTGGGCGTGGTCGCGTACGGGCTGCTGATCGGGACGCTCGTGCTCACCGTGATCGCCCGGCCCTGGGGGATGGACTGGTCGGTGCTCGGCGGGCGGGCGGACCTGGATGGCACGCGCGTTCCGGCCGCGCTCCTCCTGGTCTGGGTCGTGGTGGTGAGTACGGTCGTCGCCTACCTGACCGGCGTCCTGGCCGTACGACACCTGTCACCTCCGGTGGCGGGCGTCGTCGCGTGCCTCGAAGCCGTGGTCGCGACCGTGCTGGCCTGGGTGCTGCTGGGCGAGCGGCTCTCGGCGCCGCAGGTGCTCGGCGGCCTGGTGGTGCTCAGCGGCGCCTTCATCGCGCAGACCTCGGCGCCCCGGCGCGCTCCCGCGACGCCGGTCGCGGGCTCGTCGCCTGCCGTCGCGGACGGTGCGGAGGGCGCGACAGAGCCTGCGGGCCGGCTCGCGGGCGGCGACGGCGGGCGGGCGTGCGCGGGGTCCGTTCCGGAGGGCGATACGGAGTTGTCCGAGGGCTCGCAGACCGCTTAGGGTCCCGATCGTGCCCATGACTGTTCTGCCGCCTCCTGCCCGCTAGGGCGGGCGGCTCTCACCGGAAGACCGAGTTCGAGGCGGGGCCTCGGACGAGTTGACGCTGCCCGCAGACGGGACGACGCGACCGACACCAGCCCGCTCGGGCTGTCTTCCGTGGGAGAAACCTCGTGCTCACTCCTGTGCGCTCCGCCCTGCCCGTGGGGCGCGGGCTCGCCTACATCACCTTCGCCGCCACCACCTGGGGCACCGCCGGCGCGGCGGCCTCGCTGCTGTACGACACCAGTGGTCTCGGCCCCCTCGCCCTCACCTTCTGGCGCACGCTGGGCGGTCTCGCCCTCATGCTCCCCGTGGTGCTGCTCCGCGCCCGCCGTACGCGGGCGTACGCACCGCGCGCCAACCCCCGCCCCTCGCGCCGCGACCGTACGACACGCGTCGTCGTCACGGGCCTGGGGCTGACCGTCTTCCAGGCCGCCTACTTCGAGGCGGTCGACTCCACCGGCCTGGCCGTCGCCACCGTCGTCACGCTCGGCGCCGCGCCGGTCATGGTGGCGCTGGCCGGCAGGGCCGTCGTCGGCGAGCGTCTTGGAGTCGGCGGCGCGTGCGCCGTCGCCGGAGCGGTGGTCGGCCTGTCGGTTCTCGTGTTCGGCAGCGAGGGCACCGGCGCGGTCCGCCCGGCGGGGGTCGGGCTCGCGCTGCTGTCGGCGGCCGGGTACGCCACCATCACCGTCTACACCCGCTACCTGGGCCGCGACGGTGGCGGCACGGACCCGTACGTCACCACGATGACGTCGTTCGCCGTGTGCACCGGGTGCCTGTTGCCCTTCGCGTTGGCGGAGGGGCCGCTGCCGCAGGCGCAGCACCTGGGACAGACGGTGGCCCTGCTGGTCTACATCGCCGCCGTGCCGACGGCACTGGCCTACGGCCTGTACTTCACCGGCCTGGCCGTGGTGCGCGCCACCACGGTCTCCGTGATCACGCTGATCGAACCGGTCACGGCCGCGGTCATCGCCGTCGCGCTGCTCGACGAGCGGCTGACGGTCGCGACGGTGCTGGGTACCGCCGTGTTGCTGTGCGCCGTGGTCGCCCTGGCGCTCGCCGAGGCGCGCAGTGCTCCGGCGGCGAGGGCCGACGCGGCGTCGACGGGCTGATCGCCGCGCCGGAGGGGTGGCGTCGGGCCGGCCGGGCGGGGTGAGCCCCGCGTGGCCGGCCCGCTCGCGCCGGCCGGGGCCCCACGTCACGCGCACGCGTGACGTGGGGCCGGCCGAAGGCCGGCGGTGACCGGGATGGCGGCTGGCGCGGCGCGGGTGCTCAGCCCGCCGTCGCGGTCCAGGCGCCGCGCCGCACCTGGTGGGCCCGGGCCGCGGCGTCCCGGGGCGCGCCACGGGAGGCCAGGGCGTCCGCCGTCCGCTGCCGGACCCGCTCCGACCGCTGGTTGGCGTACTTGAACTTGGCCCGTACGCCCATCACCTCAAGCCGCAGGCCGCGGATGCCGGCCAGCGAGCGGCCGTACGGCTCCTGGCCGGCGACCACGGGCGCGGAGCCGCCCTCCGGCTGGAAGTGCGCGAGCTGCCTGGTCAGGAGGGCTGCCTTGGCCGTGGGGTCGTCGACTATGTGCGCGGTGCAACTGAGCTGTACGGCCGCGTAGAAGGTGGTGGGAACGCCGTGTTCGGGAGGTAGGTCCGCGTCGGCCAGCCAGGGGCCTGGTACGAAGACGTAGTCGTCCGCGACGCTGAGCAACACCTCCGGGCACGCCTCGATCGCTGACCAGATCGGGTGGGGTCGGGCCAGGTGCAGCAGGGCCTCCCGGCGTTGTTCGTCGTAGGCGAAGTGCGTGGGCTGCACGAGCGGTGGCGCGCCGGGCGGGCCGTTCGCCGCGAGGTGGCCGAAGTCGTGACGGGCCAACCAGGACTGCCATTCGGCGTCGTCCTGGGCGGCGTCCCAGGGGTGGATCAACATCCGTGCGCTGCCTTTCGTGCGGTGCCCCGCTGTGGTGCTGTGCCGCTGTACTGGTCGTGCCGTACCGCTGCGCTCCGGGTCAGCCGCCGGCGAGGTAGTCGGGGAGCGGGATGGCCGGGTCGAGGTCGTCGGAGGGGATGGGCGTGCCGTAACGCGGCGCGACGGGCAGCACCCCGGCCCAGTGCGGCAGTCCGAGGTCCTCCGGCTCGTCGTTGGGGCCGCCGTCGCGCCACTTCGCCGACACCTCCTTGAGGTCGAGGCGGAGCACGGCGGTGGCGGCCAACTCCTTGGCGTTCCCGGGCCGGCAGTCGGCGGCGCGGCCCGGCACGACGTGGTTGACCAGGGCATCGAGGGCCACGGTGCGCTCGTCCGGGTCGGTGACCTGGTGGGCCACGCCGTGCACCACGACCGAGCGGTAGTTGATGGAGTGGTGGAAGGCGGAGCGCGCGAGGACCACGCCGTCCAGGTGGGTCACGGTCAGGCACACCGCGAGGCCGGGCCGCGACTGCTCGGTGTCCGCGGCATCGCCGGAGGAGGCGGTGCCCGGGTCGGCCGCGTCGGGGGTGGCGGCGGCCCCGTCGGTGGCGGTCGCGCCGTCGCCGGCCGCCGAGGGGTTGGCCGCCGCCATGCGCAGCGGGCGCGAGCCGGTGGAACCGTGCACGTACAGCCGCTCGCCCACGCGCGCGTAGAGCGTCGGCAGGACGACCGGGGCGCCGTCCCTGACGAACCCGAGGTGGCAGACGTAGGACTGGTCGAGCAGCGAATGGACCAGTTCGCGGTCGTAGGAGGCGCGGTCGCGGTCGCGCGAGGTGACGGTGCGGCTGGTCGGGCCGTACGCGGCGGGGGGTGCGCCATCGGCGGTCTTGTCAGCCTCCGGCGCGGGGGTGAAGGTGGAGGCGGATTCGACGGCGGCCATTGCCTTCTCCTTTGTATTAGTGCATACTCGTCATTGTGCTAGGAGAGTATCGGATCGAAGGGCGGCGCGCTGCTGATATCGCCGCCAGCGTGGAGCGGGCCGTCGGAGCGGGTGGCCTCGCCCCCGGTGAACTGCTGCCGCCCATGCGGGAGTTGGCGGTCTCGCTGGGGGTGAATCCCAATACGGTGGCGGCCGCCTATCGCTCGCTGCGCGATCGCGGGGTGATCGAGACGGCCGGCCGTCGGGGCAGTCGGGTGCGCTCGCGTCCCTCGACCACGGCCCGGGAGATGCTGGGCGTCGACGTTCCCGAAGGCGTTCGGGACCTCGCGATGGGAAACCCGGACCCGGCCCTGCTGCCCTCGCTCGATGACGCCCTGGCGTCGGCCGCCGCGCGGTACGCGGAGCGGCCGGTGCTCTACGGGGCGCCGCTGGTCTCCGCCGAGCTGGCTCGGATGGCGCGGGCGGCGCTGCGCGCCGACGGGGTGCCGGACGGGCCGATCACCGTCGTCTCGGGCGCCCTCGACGGCATAGAGCGGGTGCTCGCGGCCCATCTGCGGCCGGGTGACGTGGTGGCCGTCGAAGACCCGGGGTGGGGCGGCCTGCTCGACCTCATCCCGGCGTTGGGCCTGCGGCCCGAGCCGGTGGCGCTCGACGACGACGGCCCGCTTCCCGACCACGTCGAGCGGGCGGTGCGGCGGGGCGCCAGGGCGCTGGTGGTCACCAGCCGCGCGCAGAACCCGACGGGCGCGGCCGTCAGCGCCGAGCGCTCGCGCGAGCTGCGCGGGATACTGGCCGACCACCCGGGCCTGCTGCTGATCGAGGACGACCACGGGCACGGCATCGTCGACCTGCCCCTGCACTCACTGGCCGGGATCACCGACCACTGGGTGCTGGTCCGCTCGACGGCCAAGGCGCTCGGTCCCGACCTGCGACTGGCCACGCTCGCCGGCGACCCGGTCACGGTGGACCGGGTCGGGGGCCGCTCGCGGCTCGGCCCCGGCTGGGTCAGCCACCTGCTCCAGGATGTGGTGATACGGCTATGGGAGACGGAGGCCGTCCAGCCGGGCCGGGTCGCGCGGTCCTACGGTGAGCGCCGCGACGCCCTCATCGCGGCGCTGGCCGAGCGGGGGATCGAGGCGTACGGGCGCAGCGGGATGAACGTGTGGGTGCCGGTGCCCGACGAGACCGGCGCGGTCTCCCGCATGCTGCACGCCGGTTGGGCCGTCGCCCCCGGGGCCCGCTTCCGGATGGCCTCTCCGCAGGGCATCCGGCTGACCATATCCGCGATCGACGTCGATGACGTCGAGGGGCTCGCGGACACCGTCGCGGCCGCGGTCCGCCCGACGCTCGTGGGGCGCTACGGCTGACGTGACGGCTCGCCGGGCCGGTGTGCGGCGACGGTACGGCGCGGCCCGCGCTGGGTCAGGGCCGCGCCCGCGAGGACGATGACCGCCCCGACCGGGGTGTTCCAGGTCAGCGCCTCACCGAGGAGCAGTACGCCCGCCGCCGTGGCGATCACCGGGATGAAGTAGGTCACCAGCGTGGCCGTCGTCGGCCCGACCTCGGCGACCAGGCCGTACTGGAGCAGGAACGCCAGGCCCGTGCCCAGCGCGCCCAGGGCCAGCACGGACAGCAGGGGGAGCATCGGCAGGGAGTCGGGGGCGGCGGCGAAGAAGGGCGTGACGAGGCCGAGTTGGATCGTGCCCAGCAGGAGCTGGCCGCCCGCCATGGAGAGATTGGAGTGCGATGTGTGGGCCAGGGTGCGGCGCACGTAGATCCAGCCGACCGCGTAGCTGAGCGAGGCCGTCAGGGCCATCGCGGTGCCCGCCGGGTCCTGGCCGGAGAAGCCCTGCCAGGCGCCGAGCACGGTGAGTACGCCGACGAACCCGAGGCCCAGGCCGGCGATGCGGCGACGGGTGGGGCGGTCCTCGGACAGGGCGACGAGCGAGAGCAGCATGCCCCACAGCGGGGTGGTGGCGTTGCAGATCCCGGCCAGGGTGGAGGAGATGTGCAGTTCGGCGTAGGCGAACAAGGAGAACGGAAAGGCGTTGAGGAGGAAGGCCGCCACGGCGAGGTGGCCCCAGGTGCGGACGCCGCGCGGTAGCCGCTCCCGCTTGACGGCCAGGACCGCGAGCAGCACGAGCGTGCCGAACAGCAGCCGCCCGAGCGTCACGTACAGCGGGGCGAAGCCGTCGGTGCCGACCTTGATGAGGAGGAAGCTGAAGCCCCAGATGAGGCACAGTACGGCGAACCGCAGCCGCCACCCCGGCCGGCCGCGGGTGCGCTCGCGCGCCGCGGGGCGCTCGGCCGTCGGGAGCGTCCCGGTCCGCGCGGTGGCGACCTGGGTCGGAGCGGGCGCGGATGCGGGGGCTCCGGGGGACGGGGCGGTGGTCGCGCGCGGGGTGGTCGCGGCGGTGCGAGGGGCGGGGGGCGTGCGCATGGGTATCACGATGATGGTCGTCACGGATTAGAACAATCGAAATTTTGTGGCCCCCTTCACGTAGCATCGCTTACATGTTGAACCTGGACCGTCTGCGTACGCTCTACGCCGTCGCTCGCCACGGCTCCGTCAGCGCCGCAGCCGACGGACTGCACGTGACCACCTCCGCCGTCTCCCAGCAACTGGCCAAGCTGGAGCGTGAGACAGGGCAGCAACTGCTCGCCAAGAACGGCAGGGGGGTGCGGCTGACCGACGCCGGACGGCTCCTGGCCGATCACGCGTCGCGCATCCTGTCCCAGGTAGAGCTGGCCCAGGCGGATCTGGAGGCGCAGCGCGGGCAGGCCGTCGGCGAGTTGGTGCTGGGCGCCTTTCCGACCGCGGCGCGCGGGCTGTTCCCCACGGCGCTGGCCCGGCTCCGCGAGGAGCATCCCAAACTCCGTGCCCACCTGCGGGAGATGGAGCCCGATGAGTCGATCCCCGCGGTGGTGCGCGGAGACGTGGACCTCGCGGTGGTGCTCGACTGGTATAACAAGCCCCTCCCGGTGCCCGAGGGACTGGTCAAGGCGCCCCTGTTGGACGACGTCGCCGACGTGGCGATGCCGGCCTCACACCCGCTCGCCGACCGGAGCGTGGTGGATCTGGAGGAGTTCGCGGGCGACGAGTGGGTGTCCTGGCCCAAGGGCGAGTTCTGCCACGACTGGCTGATGCTCACGCTGCGCGGCGCGGGCATCGAGCCCCGGATCTGCCACATGGCGGAGGAGCACCACACCCAGCTCGCCCTGATCGCCGCCGGGCTCGGCGTCGCCGTCGCCCCGCGCCTGGGCCGGGGCCCGGTGCCGAGCGGGGTGCGCGTGGTGCCCGTTCGGCACACCATGCGGCGGCACATCTACGCCGCCTGGCGCGCGGACGCCGACCGCCGCCCGTCGATACGGGCGGCGGTGGAGGTGCTGCGGGCGACCGCGGTGGAACTCGGCGCGGTGGAGGAGGGCGAACCGGGCCCGTCCTGAGCGGCGCATGCCCCGCGGCGCTGGCCCGCCGCGCTGGCCGGCCGAGACGACCCGTCGTGACGACCTGCCGTGACGACCCCTCGTGACGCTCGACCGTGACGACCGGCCGCGCGAGCGGGTCAGCGCAGGGTGAGGGTGTCGCCCGAGACGGTGACCTTCGCCGCCTTGAGGGGGCGCCGGGCCGGGCCGGCCTTGACGCTGCCGTCGGCGATGTCGAACTTGCTGCCGTGGCAGTCGCAGTTGATGGTGCCGCCGGACACGTTCGCGACCGGACAGCCCTGGTGCGTGCAGATGGACGTGAACGCTTTGTAGTCGCCGGGTGTTGGCTGGACCACGACCACCTTGTGCTTCTTGTAGACGACGCCGCCGCCCTCGGGGATGTCGGACGTCTTGCCTAGCTCGCGGGCGTCCGACGACTGTCCGTCGCCGCCCCCGTCGTCGCCGCACGCGGCGAGCACGGCGGACAGGCCGGCCACCCCGACGGCCGTGACCACGGTGCGGCGGGTCGCGTTCGGACGGGTCCTCGTCGGCTCTTGGATCATGGTGCTGCCTCCCGGCTGGAGATCGCTGCGGAGGTTCCACGCGGACGAGCTGGGCCCGGTGCCGAGGAGCCGAGGGACCGGTGGAGGAAGTCGACCTGGAACCGCAGAAGGTTTTCGGTGACCGCATTGTCCACGGGGAGGTGCGTGGCGCCCGGGAGCGGCAGCACCGTATGTGGCCGTCCGAAGGACAGCAGTTCCGCCGAGAAGCGCAGCGTGTGCGCCGCCAGCACGTTGTCGTCAGCGAGCCCGTGCACCAGCAGCAGCGGTCGACGCAGCAGGTGGCCGTGGCCGACCAGGGACGTGGCGTCGTAGGCGGCCGGCTGCTCGTCGGGGTGGCCCAGGAACCGCTCCTTCCAGTGCGTGTCGTACAGCCGCTGGTCGGCGGGGGCCGCGCCGGCGATGGCGGCGTGGAAGACCCGCGGCCGGTGCAGCACGGCCGCGGCCGCCAGGTAGCCGCCGAACGACCAGCCACGGATCGCCACCCGCCCCAGGTCCAGGCTGGGATGCTCGGCCGCCGCCGCGTACAGCGCCTCGACCTGGTCGTCCAGGACCGGCGTGAGCACGTCACCGTGGACGGCCTTCTCCCAGGCCGGCCCGCGCCCCGGAGTGCCCCGGCCGTCGGTGACCAGCACGGCGAACCCCTGCTCGGCCAGCCACTGCGAGACACACGTCCACCACCCGTGGCAGCGCCGTACGACCCGCAGCGCCGGCCCGGCGTACGGGTCGAGCAACACGGGCAGCTTGCCGTCCCCCGGGGTGTGCCACGACGGCAGGTAGAGCGCGCTGCGCAGCGCGCGCTCACCCAGCCGCAGCAGCGTGGGGCGCGGGGTGAGGACCGGCTGCTCGGCACGCGAGCCGATCCGCCCCACCGGTACCCCGTCCCGTACGACCGTGACCGTGTCTCCCTCGGGCGTGCGGCTGTCGATGACGACGGTGCCCCCGCCGCAGACCGCGTCGTGCACCCCCGGGTCCCGGCTCAGCCGCCGCAGGCCCGCCTCCGGCGCGTACGACCACACATGGCGCTCGGTGGGCTCCGCGCTGGCGGCGAACAGCACCCGCTCGCCGTCGACGCCGAGCACCGCGTCCAGTTGGAGGCCCTCGGGAGTCTCGAACACCGGCTGGCCCACGCCCGCCCCGGACCGCCCGTCGCCCCCGTGGCCAGCCGCGCCGTCAGTCGCCCCGTGACCGGCCGGGACCACGCGTAGCCCCCGCGTGTCGGCGCTCTCCCACGGCCAGACCCGGGCGCCGGAAGCGGTGCGGGCCGGGATGCCGGGCACGATCTGTACCCAGGCCGGGTCCCGCCGCTCGTGCAGGACGTGGGTCTCGCCGGTGTCCGGATCGGCGGTGAGGACCCGCAGGGTGCGCTGGTCGCGGCTCTGCACGGACAGGACGGGCCGTGGCCGTGCGGCGGGGCCAGGGGCCGTGGCGGGCGCCGGGACGCCCGCGCCCGTGTCCGCGCTCGCCAGCGTGTCCGTATCCTCCCAGCCCGCGGTGACCAGGTACTCGAACGCGGCCCGGTCCCAGCGCACTTCGGTGCGCCGGCCGTCGAGGTGGACGACGTGCAGGGACACGTCCGCGTTGGCGGTGCCGGCCGACGGGTAGCGCACCGTGCGTGGCCGCCGCTCCGGGCGCGCCGCGTCGCCGATGAACACCTGCCGTATGGGGCTGACGTCCACCCGGGCCACGAGCAGTGACCTCCCGTCGGGAGCCCACCAGAAGCCGCGGTCGCGGCCCATCGACTCGGCGGCCACGTACTCGGGCAGCCCGTAGCTGACCTCCGGGCCCTCCGGCGCGAGCAACAGCCGGTCCGTGCCCGCGCCGTGCCCGCGCCGGGCGGCCGCGCCCGGACCCGCCGCACCGGCCGCGCCGCCCGTGCCGTTCGGTGTCGTGCCGTCCGGCGGCGTCAGCTCCACGACGTGCAACGCCCCCTCGGTGACGTAGCCGATCCGCCGTCCGTCCGGGGACAGGCGCGGGTCCACCACCGGGCCGGCGGCCGCCACCGGGAACGGCGCGCCGTCGGTGCGTACCGCCCACAGCGCGCCCCCGAGCGGGAAGGCGGCTATCCGTCCGTCGCGGTCGATGCTGAAGGAGACCACGCCCTCCGAGGGCTCCCGGGCGCGCTCGCGGCGCAGCCGTTCCGCGGTGGGCAGCGCCCGGCGCGGGCCGGTGAGTTGTCGTGGGCCGGCGAGCACGCGTTCCTCGCCGTCCTCCCACACCCACAGCGAACTCGTCGGGTCGCTGCCACTGGCGGAACGGACGAAGAAGACGCGGCTGCCGTCGCCGGCGACGGCGAAGTGTCGAGGGACGCCGAGCGCGAAGCGGCGGGTCCTGGCGTACTGCGCGGGAAAGGTCGTCACGTCGGTCACCCTGACCACTCTGACAGCACGGCCACGGGGCTTGCCGCGCCCTCAGGTTGTCGCTGCCGTCGCGGACCGGGCGGGCCTCCGCGCGACGCCTGGTCGGCGCCCGTACGTCAGGTCGCCGACGTTACGGGACGTTCCAGGCATCCCAGTCGTCGATGGCGGCCAGGCAGCGTTCGATGATCGGGAACCGGGCGGGCCACTCGCGGCCCCGCTGCTGGACGGCCATGACGTGCAGGGCCAGGGGCGTGGCGAGGTTCCACGGCAGCGCGGCGCGCACGTCGTGCCGGCAGCGGTCGAGGTCGTAGCCGGTGACGCCGCGTGCGAGGAGTACCCGGTGGTACTCCCGTACGAGGTCGGCCTCGACCGCTCGCCGCAGCCGCGGGGTCAGGCTGGTGGCCAGGAAGCGGGCCACGTCCAGCGGGCCGCGGCCGTGCTGGGCGAACTGGAAGTCGACGAACCGGACGTCCCGGGGCCGGTCAGCCGCGCCGAACGCGATGTTCTGGCTGTGGAAGTCGCCGTGTACGAGGGTGCGGGGCGCCGCGGCGAGACGGGTGACCAACCGGTCGAAGCCGGCCAGCAGCCGGTGCGGCGCGTCGCCCAGCACCGGCGGCCAGGCGCCGGTGTAGGAGCCCAGCCAGCGCGCGCAGAACGCGGTGACCGTGGCGTCCCGGGGCACGGTGATCTCCCGGGCGCCGGCCGGCAGGTCGCGGCCCCACCACGGGGCGTGCAGCGCGGCCAGCTTGCGCACCGCGGCCAGGGCCTGCTCGGCCGAGCAGCCGTCGAACTGCCGGACGAAACCCCGCTCGCCCAGGTCCTCAAGGAGCAGCCAGCGTGGGCCGCCGCCCGCCTCGCGCCCGCTGCCCAGTACGTGGGGAGCGACCGGTTCGGGCAGCCGGGGAGCGAGGTGACGGTAGAACTCCGCCTCAACTTCGGCGAGTCGTGGGCCTTCGATGAGGGCGGCGGAGGCGGTCTTCAGCACCAGCGACGCCGGCCCCGGCGGCCCGTCCGGCGCGTACGCGAGCCGTAGCCGTACGACCGTCCCCACCAGGCCCGAGCCGTCCACCGGCGTCGCCCGCGCGGCCGTGACCCGGCCGCCGTCGGGCAACCGTCCCGCGCACCGTAGGAGTTCGGTCAGGCCGGCCACGTCGTCGACGAGGGAACCGGCGGGCAACTCGGACCGGAATCGGGCGTCATGCGTCACGGAACTGCTCATCCTCACGTTCGTAAGCGACGGAACTCGTAAGCGATAGAACCCGTATGCGGAAGAACTCGTACGTGATCGAAGCGGACCGGTGGCGGAGCGCGAGGCTCCCGGGGAGGCGGTGGGGGCGGCCGCGCGTGGGCTTGCTGGCGCGGGCGGGAGCGGTGGCGACTGCTCGTCGGGCGCGATGGGGAGCGGCCGGTGGGGTACGGCGGTGACGGTGGTGGTGTCGTGGGGTGGCCCGTGCGTACGGGATGCTCAGGTCAGGACGACGCATCCGCGGTGCTCCAACGCGGCAACCAGTGGGTGGGTCGGGTCCACCTCGTTCCACCGCAGGTCCAGTTTCTCCAGCGCGGGCATCCGGGCCAGCCACTCCGGCAGGTGGCGCAGGCGGTTGCTCCGCAGGTCGAGCTGGCGCAGTCGGGGCAGGGCGGCCAGGGCCGAGGGCAGCGCGGACAGGGCGTTCTCGCGCAACTCCAGGTGGCGCAGCTCGCGCAGGTCGGCGACGGACGGGGGCAGGTGCGTGATCGCGTTGCCGCGCAGCCAGAGTTCGCGCAGGGCGCGCAGGCCACCGATGGTCTCGGGCAGCGTGCCGAGCCGGTTGTGCTGGGCGCGGAGTTCGACCAGGCCGGCCATGCGTCCGAGGGCCGCCGGCAGGGTGGTGAGGTCGTTCTCGCCGACGTTCAGGTAGCGCAACCGGGTCAGGTCGCCGAGCGTGTCCGGGAGCCGGGTGAGCCGGTTGTCGTGCAGGTACAGGCAGCCGCTGAGCCCGGTGAGCTGACCCAGCGCGTCGGGCAGCGAGGCGAGCGCGTTGTGTCCGAGGTCCAGGGTGGTCAACCCGCGCAGCGCGCCGATCGCCTCCGGGAGGTCCGTGAGCCCGTTGTCCGCCAGGATCAGCACGTTCAGCTCGGTCTGCCGCCAGACGTCTTCGGGCACCGCTCCGAGCCCGTGCCGCCACAGGTTCAGGGTGTTCACCACGGTCGATTCCCCTTCGCGCGTGTCCCGCGCCTCGATTCTCACCCGCGGCGCGCGCCCCGGCGACCACGTTTCGCGGGCCGCCGTGGCCAGCCCGCTGGGCCCGTCCGCCGGGCGCGCCCGGCGGCGCCCGTGGGTGCGCCCGAGTAGCGCCCGTGGGTGGGCCGCCTCGCGCGCCCGGCGTGGGGGCGGTTGACCGCGCGGCGTCAGTCCGCCGCGTCGGGATGGGGCGCGCCGGCCCGGCGGGCGGCGGGCAGGTCGTGCGGTGGCGTGGGCGGGTGCCCGTACTG
Source organism: Streptomyces sp. 71268 (assembly GCF_029392895.1). Taxonomy (NCBI): domain Bacteria; kingdom Bacillati; phylum Actinomycetota; class Actinomycetes; order Kitasatosporales; family Streptomycetaceae; genus Streptomyces; species Streptomyces sp. 71268. The sequence goes on along the minus strand of NZ_CP114200.1, from coordinate 538,805 downwards.
GGCCGCCTGGCGTTGGAACATCCGCTGGTACAGGCCCCCGGGGCTGGCCATGAGCTGGTCGTGGGTGCCGTCCTCGGCGACGCGCCCGGCGTCGAGGACGTAGATGTGGTCGGCGGTGGCGGTCGCGGCGAGCCGGTGGGTGATCAGGACCACGGCGGTGCCGTCGTCGGCGAGCTGACGCAGTTGCTCGAAGGCCTCGATCTCGGCGTGCGGGTCGAGTGCCGAGGTCGGCTCGTCGACCAGCAGGAACGGCGCGCCCCGGTAGCGGCTGCGCGCGGTGGCGAGCTTCTGCCACTGACCGCCCGAGAGCTGTACGCCGCGCTCGTACCCCTTGAAGACGATCGAGTCCCACCCGTGTGCCAGGCCCTCGACCAACGTGTCCACGTCGGCCGCTCGGGCCGCGGACCTGACCTGCGCCATGTCGCGGTCGCGGTCGCCGGCGCCGACGGCGACGTTGGCCGCCGCGGTCATCTGCCACTGCGGGAAGTCCTGCGCCAACAGGCCGACCGAGCGGAAGACCTGCGCCCGGTCGGCCTCGCGCAGCTCGACCCGCTCCCCGTCGGCGCCCTCCCACCACACGGCGCCCTCGGTGGGCAGCACGAGCCCCGCGAGGATCTTGGCCAGCGTGGACTTGCCCGAGCCGTTCATGCCCACCAACGCGGTCACCTCTCCCGGGCGTACCCGCAGGCTCACGTCGGTGAGCGCGGGCTCGGCGGCTCCCGGGTAGGTGAACGACACCTTCTCCACCCGCACCGCCCGCACCGGCGACGGCAGCGGCGCACCCGTGCGCGGGATGGCGTGCTCGGCCGCCAACCGCGTGGCCTCCTCGGTGTCGCTGAACTGCAACATCTCCTCGTACATGCGGTTGACCTGGCGCACCAGCGAAGTGAGCCCGGCGGTCGAGTTGCGGATGGCGACCACCGCGGTGCCACCCACGGCCAACGGCAGGCCGCCGCTGGTCAGCAGCCACCACAGCATCCCGTAGCAGCCCAGCGACGCCAGGCCGGAGAAGGCCCCCGCGACCAGCTCGGTGTGCGCCTGGGCCCGGGCCAGCCGTCGCTGCTCGGTCTCCATCAGCCGCGACATCTCCTCGTAGCCGCGCAGCAGGAGCGTGCCGGCCTCGTGCGCCCTGATCTCGCCCGCGGCGTGCGGCATCGTCAGGTACTGCAACAGCGTGGCCACCGCGCGCCGGTGATCGACCCAGTGCCGGCGCGAGAGGTACTCGCGGCGCGCCGTACGGACGGCCCCCCACCCCTTGGGCACGGCGATCGCCAGCAGCATCGGCAGCAGCGCCCAGTGCAGCGAGGCCAGCACGGCGGCCGAGGCCACCATGCTGATCAGGACGCCCGTGATGCCCACCGACAGGCCGAGCATGCGGCGCGCCGAGTCCGTGCCGAACTTGCCGGCCTCCAGATGCCGTTGGATCTCCGGCCGCTCGGTCGCCGCCACCTCCACGCGCGTGACGGCCCGGTAGTACTGGGTGGACACGGCCCGCTCGATCTGTGGTTCGAGCCGGCCGGACATGGCGGTCGACCAGGCCGCCAGCAGCGCCGTACCGACCGACACCACCGCCAACACGACGAGCGCGGGCAACGACTGCCGCAGCTTGTCGGGGGTGGGGCCGTCCGCGAACAGGTGGGTGAGGACCCCGTTGACCGCCACCAACCCCGTGGCGCCCGTGACGCCCTGCCCCACCTGGGCCACCACGAGCCCGATCAACGCCCGCCGGTCCGCGGCCCAGCCGGCCCGCAGTACCACGGCCATCATGCGCGGCAGCGCCGAGGTCATCTGGCCGAACCCGGTGCGCGCGAGCGCGCCCTCGTGCTCGACGTACGCGTGGTTCCAACGCAGCCGGCCGCCGAACAGTTCCTGTTCCGCCGCCGAGACCCCGCTCGCGAACTCCCGCTCCCGCTTCAACCCCGCCACCCCCGGCCCCCGTCGACCCCGGCGGGCTGGGGGCGTCCGGTCGCACGGCGGCACCCCCGTGCGCCGGCCGCCGTGTCCCGGTTCCGGTCCCGCTCAGCACGGCGTACGGCGGCGAACCCGGGCCAGGGTGGCGGGGTGGCCGGTCGGAGGCGTGCGCCGGCGACGGCGGTGGCGGGCACGAGGGGCGGTGCGACGTACACGGTGGCCTCCGGATGAGGTTCGGGGAGTACGGGCGCCCTGGCAACGGCGGCTAGCACGGCCGCGTAACGGGCCGGCCACAGGCTGGCCGTCCGCGAGCACTTCCCGCAAGGCGGCCGGGGTCGCGGGCGCCACGCGGGCGGGGGAGGGGACCTGTCCCAGACAACTAGCCGATAAGGCGCGGTAGTTGGCCTGAACGGGGTCGACGCGTGCGCGGGCGGTGGCGTGAAACGGTCGCCGACTTCACCGCGGAGGGAGGCCTGCTGGGGTGGCCAACGAGGCGGTCCGCGGGGGCGGGCGATCCATTGACAGCGATGTGGTCTGGACCAATTATGTGGGGCATGTCGAGAATCCGTGGAACGCTCGCCGCGCTCGCGGCCTTGCTGTTGCCTCTGGGGATGGCCGCTCCGGCGGCCGACGCCGCCGGCGGCTCGGTGACCGCGCCCGCACCCGCGCCCGTGTACACCCACGTCGACACCGAGGACCCGGTTCTGTTCATCACGATCGACGACGGCTGGGGCACGGAAGCAGCGGCCGGCGCCCGGAAGTTGCTGATCGACCGGCGGGTCCCCGCATCGCTCTTCCTGCTGCCCGGCGCCTACCAGCGGGACATGGACTACTACCGCACCCTGCTCGCCCACAGCCCCGCCCGCGTCGAGAACCACACCGTCAGCCACCGCGACATGACCACGCTGAGCGCGGCCGAACAGCGGGCGGAGATCTGCGGCGCCCGCGACCAGCAGTTGTCCGCCTTCGGCGACAGCCCGCGGTTGTTCCGCCCGGCCGGCGGTCAGGACCACCAGTGGCCGTACTACGACGACGACACCCGCACCGCCGCCACCGCTTGCGGGGCCGAGGCCGTGGTGACCTGGACCCACGATCTCACCACCTGGGGCTCCTGGACGCCGCCCACACCCGAACTGAACCGTGGGGACATCGTGCTGCTGCACATGGGCCCGCAACTGGAAGGCGACCTCAAGCGGGTGCTCGCGGCGGCGGACGCGGCCGGCCTGAGGCCGGCGAAGCTACGCGAGTCCGCGCTCGCCGCGCGCTGAGCCGCGCGGACGCGCGACGCCGGGCGGCCGGGCCCGGGCGGGCGGAACCGACACGGCCTGGCACGGCCTGACGCGGGCATCGGACAGCCTCACGTCCGTGGTGGGTTGTGGCGGTCCGGTGCCGGGTGACAGGGTCCCCACCATGCCCACCTTCCACGCGCCCGACGGAGTACGGCTCGCCTACCGCACCATCGGGGACGGCGAGCCGGTCGTCTGCCTCCCCGGAGGCCCCACAGCCGCCGGCTACCTCGGTGACCTGGGTGGCCTCTCCCAGCACCGCCAACTCGTCATGGTGGACCCGCGCGGCACCGGCGAGTCCGCGCTGCCCGACGACACCTCGTCGTACCGTTGCGACCGCCTGGTCGACGACGTCGAGGCGCTACGCGAACACCTCGGGCTCCCGCGCGTCGACCTGCTGAGCCACTCCGCCGGCACGAACGTCGCGACGCAGTACGTGGCCCGCTATCCGAGGAACGTCAACAGGCTCGTGTTGGTGGGGCCCAGCCCGCGCGCCGTCGGCCTGGCGATCACGGCGGAGACGCGACGCGAGCTGGCGCGACGTCGCGCGAACGAACCGTGGTTTCCCGCGGCGTTCGCCGCCCTGGAGGCGATCACCGACGGTACGGGCAGCGACTGGGAGGCGATCGCGCCCTTCTTCTGGGGCCGCTGGGACGCCGCGGCGCGGCGACACCACGCGGCCAGCCAGCCGACGAACGAGGAAGCCGTCGCCCTCTTCGCCGCCGACGGCGCCTTCCAGCCGGAGTCCACCCGCGCGGCGCTCGCCGCCTGCCAGACCCCGGTTCTGCTGCTCGCCGGAGAATTCGACCTGAACAGCCCGCCGCGGTCGGCGGCCGAGTTCGCGGCGCTGTTCCCCGACGCCACGCTCGTGGTGCAACCGGGTGCCGGCCACTACCCCTGGCTCGATGACGCCGACCGGTTCGTGTCGACCACCGCGGCGTTCCTGAAGGGGTGACGGCATGACCCGCACGCCGCCCCGCGCGGGAGCGACCGGTACGAACATGACCGACCTGATCATCGTCGGTGGAGGGCCCGCCGGTTGCGCCGCCGCGCGGATGGCGGCCAGCGTGGGGCTGCGCTCGGTCCTCGTCGAGCCGGACGCCGTGTGCCACAACCTCCACCGCGTTCCCGTGCTGGACAACGTCCCCGGCGGCCACACCAGCGGCCCAGCGCTGGCTGACTCCCTGGCCGCGGAGTTGCACGCCACCACCGCCTGCCGCGTCGAACTCGGCCGGCGGGTCACCCACCTGCGCGCCGACGACGACCAGGTCACCGTGGAGTTGGACGACGGCACCCGCATCGCGGCCCCGCACGCCGTCGTCGCCACCGGCGTCGGCCCGCGGCAACCGGGGGACGTCGGCTGGCTCACCGCCCCCGCCGACCCGCGCCTGCCACCGCTGTGGGCGGCCGACGCCGCCGACGCTAAGGGGCGCACCCTGCTCGTCCTCGGCGGCGACCGCCCGATCGGCACCTTCCTGCGGGCCCACCCGAGGATTCGCACCCGCCTGCTCGTGGCCTACCCGGTGAGCGACGACTACAAGGTCGAGGAGGTCGGCGACGACCCCCGCGTCACGCTCCTGCCGGTGCGCCACCTCACCCTCCCGCCCGGCACACGGGGCGCGCCGGTGGCCCAGGTGGTGGATCGCGAGGGCCGACGCCGTACGGTCACGGCGGACGCCGCGTTCCTCAGCATCGGCAGCACCCCCACCGCGCCCCTCGGCGACCTGGTGCGCGATGCGAGTGGTTACTGCCCGCCCGACGCCCAACACCCCCGCGTCAGCATCGCCGGCGACCTGCGCTCGGCCCGCTACCAGCGCATCGCCACCGCCATCGGCTCCGGCAGCGAGGCGGCCCTGCGCGCCTACTACGCGGCGCGAGACCTGTTGGCCTAGGAGTTGTCGTCAAAGCGTCACGCCCACATCAGCAGCGAGACAAGGGTGACGGCTGCCTGGTAGGACTCGGCGGTCTTGTCGTAGCGAGTCGCGATGCCGCGCCATTGCTTCAAGCGGTTGAAGCACCGTTCCACTACATTGCGCCGCTTGTAGATTTCGCGATCGACTGTCAGGGGCGTCCGCCGAGACTGCCGCGACGGGCCCGGTCGCGGATCTGGTCGGCCCGTTCAGGGATGGTGTGCGTGATGCCCCGGCGCCGCAGCCAGGCCCGGATCGCCTTGGAGCTGTAGCCCTTGTCTCCCAGGGCGTGATCGGGCCGTACGCGGGGTCTGCCGGGGCCGACGCGGGGCACCCGTATCGCTTCCATCACGGCGGTGAACTGGGTGCAGTCGTTGGTGTTCCCGCTGGTGAAAACGAAAGCGAGCGGTCGGCCGACGGCATCGCAGACCAGATCAATCTTGCTGGTCAGTCCCCCTCTGGAGCGGCCGAGTGCCGGGTCTCGAAACCCCCTCTTCGGGCTCCGGCGGCGTGCTGGTGGGCTCGGACGACGGTGGAATCGACCGACACCAGCCAGTCGATCCCGCCGGGCCGCGTCCGCCTGGGCTTTGCGGAGCATCCGCTCGAAGGTGCCGTCCTTAGCCCATCGGCGGAAGCGGGTGTGCAGCGTGGCCCAGGATCCGTACCGCTCCGGCACGTCTCGCCAGGCCGTACCCGTCCGCCGTCCGATCGTCCAGCCGCTTCCGCCCTCGCTCTGACCGGGGCAGCAAAGGGCGGACGAACTCTCACTCGGCATCCGACAGTTCATGGCGCCGTATCACCCGACCATGATCCACTACCCAAGATCATTTGACGACAGAACCTAGCCCACACCGCTACGCTCCCACGCCGGGGAGCTCGCTCACAAGGTCAGGGCTTCCCTGATGATCTGACGTGTTCAAGCGCGTCAGGAGGACTCAGGTTGAGCGAGTGGCGAGTCTCGTTGGTGCGCGGCGCAGCGCCACCCACGGGGGAGGTGGCGTATGCGCCGCCGGATCCCGCCGGACACCTCCCCGCCGGCGCCACCTGTCTCCGACCCGTGAAGGAGCCGAGGCCGCACCGTCCGATCGCTGAGCGGGTGTGCCGGTCGATGCCGGCCCTGATCGTTGCACCTTCAGGCACTGTGGGTTGCCCTGATCCTTGCTGCTCTACCCCGCCTCGTTCGCCCTGTGCTAAGCAGGAGGCCGGCAGGCGGGAGAGGGGACCGGGGTGCGGGCGCAGGACAGGGACGGCAGAGGCGAGCGGCAGGCCGTCAGGCCAGGCATGACAGCCCGGACACCCGGAGCGGCCGCCGGGGCGCGGTCGGGCCCGCCGACGGAGCTGCTCGCCCTGCAGGCCACCGTAGGAAACGACGCCGTCCTGCGGATGCTCCGCCGGACGGCGCAACCCGTGCAACCCGCCCAACCCGCGCAGCTCGCGCAACCCACGCAGCCCGGGGAGCGGCACCAGCAAGGTGCCGGTCCTGCGCACCCTCTTCCCGGACCGCCTCCGGTGCAGCGGCGTTCGACCGTACACGAAGTCCTGCGGTCGGCCGGCAAGCCGTTGGACGACGCGACCCGCACAGACATGGAAGCGAGGCTCGGGGCCGACTTCTCCGATGTCCGCGTCCATGACGACAGCGCGGCCCGGGCCTCGGCGGCCGAGGTTGGCGCCCGGGCCTACACGTCGGGCTCTCATATCGTCATCGGCGACGGCGGCGCCGACCGGCACACCTTTGCCCATGAGCTCACGCACGTCGTACAGCAGCGCCAGGGCCCGGTCGCGGGCACCGACGACGGCCGCGGCCTGAAGATCTCGGATCCGGCCGACCGGTTCGAGCGCGAGGCGGAGGCCAACGCCCGTCGAGTGCTCTCCGCGCCGGTTCCCGACCACTCGACCGGGCGGGGCGCCGGAGCCGCCGGATGCCACGACGAGATGCCGGACCACGCCCAGGCGCCGGACAACGCGCACGCGCTCGGCAACGCGGTACAGCGGCTGAGGGACGAGTCGAGGCCCCCGAAGGTGAGCAAGCCAGGCAGCCGCGCCCGATCACTCACCGCTCTGAACGAGCAGGAACTCCAGATACTCTCGGAGTATCTCGCGGAAATAACGCACGGCGATGTCGACTTGGCGGACGTCGAGAAGCAACAGGACCCGAACGCGTGGTTCACGATCGAGTTCAACGGCTGGACCCTGGCGGAGCTCTCCACCGAGGTCGAGAAGAACCTGAAGCGTCTGGTCGGCGAGAGCCGGGCCTTCAGCGTCCGGAGCCGCGCCGTCCATCCGGCCGGGGGAATCGTCTTCACCGACGACGTGAAGGCCCGGGAAATCGCCAGGCGGCATACCCTCACGGTGGGGCACCTGGACCTCGGGAAGAACCTGCTCAAGACGCAGCGAGACCCTCAGTTTCTCGAGCAACTCGATGAGCATATGGGCAAGACCGTCCGGGAGACGGAAGCCCTCGTGAACCAGCACAAGTGGGTTCTCAGGACCGAGGCGACAAGCGACGGGCTGATCTACTACGGGCCGACTCCCGCCTCCCGCGCCCCCCACCAGAATCCGGCGAAACCCAAGGACAACCTCGGCGCGCCACCGCGTCCCGCGAATCTACGGATCACCCAGGAGATCAAACTTACAGGCCCCTGCGCCCGTGGGGACGAGAGCCAGACGCGTGCACGCGCCATGGGCAACTACTCCGCCCTGAACTACGCCAAGAAGGTCGGCTTCCCGGACGCGGACACCATGCGCTGGGAGTGGCTGCACGTCATAGGCAGCGCGATCGGTGGAGGCAACGAAGCGGGCAATCTCGTGGCCGGGACCTTTGACTCCAACACCCAGATGACGATGCTCGAGGGGAACATCACGAAATTTTGCAAGGACAACGCGAGCCCGGCGAACCCGGTGACGGTCAGAGCGGAGGCCGTCCTCCTCCCGGATGCCGGTGGCAGCCCCACCTACATCGCGAACCAGATCCGTGTCTGGGTCACACAAGGAGGCAACACCGTCCTGGACGGGACGTTCCGCGGAGTGGACCCGACCGCGATGGACCGCATGCAGTACGACTACTACCAGAGCGTCTTCAACAGGCAATTCCAGCCGGCCGAGGACCCCTGGCAGCAGCTCGTCGACTCCGCCCTGTGACGCCTCCTCCTGCCCGCCCGCCCGGCCCGCGCCCAGCTCGCCCCCTGAGGCATCGAGGCCCCCGACCCCGAGTGGCAGCGGCTGAGCGGAGTCCAGTACCGGCCGCGCGGGCAGGCCTCCGTCCTCCTTCGGCGGAAGCGGGGTGTGCAGCGTGGCCCAGGATCCGTACCGCTCCGGCACGTCTCGCCAGGCCGCACCCGTCCGGAACTCCCAGACGATTCCGTTGAGGACCGTCCGCTCGTCCAGCCGCTTCCGCCCTCGCTCTGACCGGGGCAGCAAAGGGCGGACGAACTCCCACTCGTCATCCGACAGTTCATGGCGCCGTGACACCCGACCATGATCCACCACCCAAGATCATTTGACGACAGAACCTAGCGCCGCGTGGCCCTACGGAGCCCCGGTCCGTCAGCGCCTGCCGCCGCACTGCCAGTCGTGGACCTCGACGTGGTCGTGGTGGTCCGGGGCGAGGGTGGCGCGCGCGGTGTCCGGGTCCGGCGCCTGGACCAGCGCCGCCGTACCCAGCCAGGTGGCGCCGTCGTCGGAGAGCAGTGGCCCGTAGGCGATCAGGTCGTCGGTGTCCGGGAGGGCGCTGGGGGCGGTGGGCTGTCCGGTGCCGAGGCCGAGCACCAGGTACCGGTCGCCGCCGGCCAGGCCGCCGGGGAAGTCCCACATGGTGCGGCCCAGGAGGTTCTGCCAGCGGCGTAGCAGCACGTCCTGGTACACGCCGGCCTGGTAGCCGGGCTCGTCGAAGGCGAACGCGCGGGCGGCGGCCGGGTTCGGCAGGTCGACTACGTGCACGCTGCCGGTGGGCGTCTCACCGTCGTCGGCGAAGGTCGGGCCACGCGCGATCATCTCCTTCGCGTACCGGTCCATGTACGACCAGTGCTCTTCCAGCAGGTCCATGCGCAGTGACAGGGAACCGGGCCGGTCGCGGTGGTAGCAGAAGAACTCCATGCCGCAGTCTCTCCCATACGGTTCCCCCTGCCGAGGCCCCCCATCGCCGTGGTTGCCGGACAGGCGGATGGCCGCGTTGTCCTCCTCGCGTGGCACGGGCGTCCGGGGCAGCGTCTTTGCCCTTACGCGGTGGATCAACAGGCGGACGGGCAGCCGGAGTCGAGCGCACCGGCGAGTCACGGCACGGACAGCAGGCGCAGCGCCGCCGTGACGGCCGCGGCGGCGATCACCACCACCAGGAAGGGGACTTTCCGGTAGGCCAGCACGCCGCCCACCGCCACGCCCACCGGCCGGGCGACCCCGCCGATGTGCTGGCCGGTCGCCAGCGTGGCGGTCACCACGAGCGAACCCAGCAACACCATCGCCGACGTGTTCAGCAGGTGCTCGGCCCGTGGCGGGAACGTGAGGCGGGAGCGCAACACCGGCCCGGTGAAGCGGAAGACGAACGTGCCGGCGGCCAGGGCCAGGAGCGCCACCAGCACCGTGGGGGAGTAGGGCACTACAGCGCCTCCTGGCGCCCCTTGGGGGCGGGGTTGAGGAACACGGCGAACAGGGCCAGCAGCACGGGCAGGCCGGCCGGCAGGAAGGGCGTCGTGGCCAGCGCGATCGCCGCCCCGGCCAGCACCGCCCCGCGCATCGCGCGTTCGCGCAGGGCCGGCAGCATCAGGGCCAGGATGACCGCGGGGAACATCGCGTCGAGCCCGAGCGCCTCGGTGTCGTGGACGACGTCCCCGGCCAGTGCCCCGAGCATCGCCCCGGCCGGCCAGCAGATCAGCATGCCGAGACCGCACACCCAGTAGGCGCCGCGCTGGCGGGGAACGTCGGGCTGGGCCAGGGCCAGCACCACGCTCTCGTCGTTCATCAGGTGTGAGGCCACCACCCGCCGCCAGCCGGGCTGGATCACCTGGGGCGGGATCGCCAGCCCGTACGGCAGGTGTCTGGCGTTGGCCAGCAACGCGACCAGGGTCGCGGCCACGGGGCTGCCGCCCGCCGCGATCATCCCGACGAACAGGAACTCCGACGACGCGGCGAGCACCAACACGGCGGCGACGGCCGGAAACCACAGGGGGAGGCCCTCGGCGACGCAGATCGCGCCGTAGGAGACGCCGATGGCGCCCACCGCGAGGCAGGTCAACACGATTCCGCGCAGGAGGTCCCGATCGAGGGTTCCCCAAATCGATCGCATGTTGAATATAATGAACACGCCGAATCGCCCGGTCAACCACAACGGATGCTCATGTCGCCAACGGATCCCCCCCGCCCCGCCGCCGCACGACGCCCCGCCGCCCGCCTCGGGCCCGGTGCCCCTGATGGCGACCATCGCCCCGGCCCTGCGTCAGGAGCGTCGCCGCGCCGGCCTCTCGCTCAGCGAGGTGGCCCGCCGCGCCGGGCTGTCCAAGTCCACGCTCTCCCTCCTTGAGTCCGGCACCGGCAACCCCAGCCTGGAGACGCTGTGGTCCATCTGCGTCACGCTCGGCATCCCCTTCTCCCGGCTGCTCGACCTGCCCACGCCCCGGGTACGGGTGGTCCGCGCCGGGCAGGGCCCGGTCTTCGCCGCCGAACACGCCGACTACCAGGCCACGTTGCTGGCGATCGGCCCGCCGGGAGCCCGCCGGGACATCTACACCATCACCGCCGAACCCGGCAGCCAGCGCACCTCCAGTCCGCACACGCCCGGCGTGGTCGAGCACGTGGTGCTCAGCACCGGCCGGGCGCTCGTCGGCGTGGCCGCGGAGCCCGTCGAACTACACCCAGGGGACTACATCGCGTACCCCGCCGATGTCCCGCACGTCTTCCGCGCGCTGGAGCCCGGCACCACCGCGGTGCTGGTCTCTGAGAACGTCTGAGGCCCGGCCCGGCGGACGCGGTCCGCCCACCGAGCCGGACGCGCCCCCGTGCGAGCCCGGCAGTCCGGGCGTCACGGCTGGTCAGAGGTGAAACGGACGGTCACGTACATCTGTGTCTCGCCGGGAGCCGGCGGCCGGTTCCACGGCCGGGTACGGAAGGTGTGCAGGCGCCCGCCGGTGAGGGCGGCGCGCGGCAGCCGCACGCCGAACTCGGCCGCCAGCGCCTCCAGGGCGCGGCGCTCGCCCAGCCGCTCGGCGTGCGGGTCGTCCGACGGGAAGAGCCGACCGGGGTCGAACGCGTCCGGCACGGGCCCGTGGCTGGTGACCTCGCCATCCCGCACGGTGAACGCGTACCGCTCCGCTCCGTCCTCGGCCACGGAGAGGTGGAACAGGCCGCGGCGGCGGGCCCGGACCGGGTCGCTCCACACGGTCACCGCGCGGGTACCCCGGGACGCGGCGGTGCCGGGGGAGGCGAACCGGTGCTCCGCGAATTCGCTGAGGGGCCGCGCCTCCAACGCGAAGCTCCAGTCGGGACCGGCCGAGCCGACGGCGACCACGGCCTCGTCCTCCCACGTCACGTCGGCCCGGCGCTGGCCTCGCGCGCGCCCCAGGGGCGTCGGCTCGCCCAGATCGCCGGCGTCGGTAGCGCCGAGGCGGCCCGGGAGGTCGACCGGCCCCACCGACTCCACGAGCACGAAGCGGTACGAGGCCAGCAACCCACCCGGGCCCTCGTCCACCAGCCAGGCCAGGCCCGACGGGTCCGAGCCCGCCGCCGGGACCGGAACCTCGCCCGCCTGACTGGCCCGTGGGGTGGCCAGCAACTCGCGGCCCCGCTCCGGGGTGAGGACAGGGCCGAGGAGAGGATCGACACAGAGGCCGACCGGTGCGAGGTGGTCGGGACCCAGCGGACGCCACACCGGCAGCGCGGCGCGCAGCGTCCGCCACGCCGCGTCCGTCTCACCCCAGCGCGCCTGCTCCCGCGCCCGTTCGACGGCGCGCCCTAACTCACCCGCGGCGGTGTAGCGGTAGCCGCCCTTGCCCTCCCGCGTGCGCCGCAGGACCTCGTCAGCCAGCTCGCGTACCGCGTCCGAAGCGCCGTGCGGTGTGTAGCCCCACACGGCGTCGTCGTGGCCACGGTCCACGTGCTCGGCCGCCAGCAGGGGAAGGATCTCCGGCGCGTACACCGGATCGCACGCGAGCGTGCCGAAGTCGACCATGTAGGTCTCCCCGAGCAGCCGGCGTATCTGGTCGCGTAGCTCCTTCGCCCGTGGCCTGCCGTACGCCAGCGCCTCCGCCAGCGCCGCCTCGGCCCGTTCGTACCGCCCGGCCAACGCGTCCAACCGGGCCGCCTCGACGGACGCGTCGAGCCCGCGCGTCGTCGGGTTGACGAACTCCACTCCGGCCCGGTCCGCCGCGCTGACCCGCAGACGGTGGAACTCGCGGTACATCTCGTCCATGAACGCGCGGAACGACGCGTACCGCTTCGGTGGAGCGGCACGCCACGAGGCGTAGCAGTACACGGCCCACTCGCCGTCGTCGCCCACGTCACCCGGGTCCAGCAGGACGTACATGGCGTCCGAGACCACGTCCAGTTGCAGGGCCCGCTCCCACATCCCGGCCAGCAGCACGTCATCGGGTGTCGGGTCGTCCTCCAACTCGCCGGGGAAGAACTCCGACAACCCCGACTCGTCCTGGTGCCACCGGGCGTCGTCGGTGCCGGCGAGCAGATAGACGAACCCACCCGCGTGCCGCCAGCCGTCGCTCACCGCCAGGAACGTCCGGTACGAGGGCGGCAGGCGATGGCCCAGCCGCTCCTCCAGGGCGCGGACGCGCTCCTCGGAGGCGGGCGGGAACCCCAACCAGCGCTCCCGCAGGGCCTCCTGGTCCTCGTCCGAAAGCTCGCCGTCCGCCGCCTCGTGCGCCGCGGCCCCCGCCCACTCCCGGCTCCAGCGCTCCAGGAACGGCCGCCAGTCCTTGTTCTCCGTCATGCCGCCGATAGTGCCAGCCACCACTGACAACGCCCGTCGCCGCCGCCGGACCGCGCGGGGAGCCGCGCCGCACGCTGTGACGGAAGTGAATTCTGGGAATTCCCCGGACACTTCTTCGCGACACTTCGTGTGCCGACGCGCCGGGTCCCGCTTTTGCATTCGGGTTATGGACTCCTTGCGTACGGGAAAGCAGTAGGAGGTCATATGCAAAGGGCCCGGATCCGCGCATGCGAGATCCGGTCATGTGAGAGGGGTCGGGCATGGAATTCCGCAACGGCGTGGGCGCGGACGAGATCGCGGGCGTCGACTGGGTCAAGAGCAGCGCCAGCGAGGGCGTGGGCAACTGCGTCGAAGTTGCCGGGCTCCCCGACGGTGGCGTGGCGATGCGCAATTCGCGCGACGCCAGTGGGCCGGCGCTGGTTTTCACCGCCGCTGAGATCCGGGCCTTCCTGGCCGGCGCGAAGGAGGGGGAGTTTGACGGCCTCTGTGGCTGAAGTCAACTAGCTGGAAGGGTAGTTCGGCGGACGTTCGGGCGGGATGCTGTAATACTGGCTCATCCCCTGCTCATGACACCAATTCAGGCCCTTGTGAGGAGCCTCCGTGTCCGCCGAATCACCTCGTGATCCGCTGCCCGTAGCTCCCGTCACCCCGTTGCGACAGCCTGCCGCGGCCGGGGGCCCTGACCGGCTGCTCGGCGCCGCGCTGCGGCAGCTACGGCAGGAGCGGGGGATGACGCTGGAGGAGGTCGCGGCCGCCCAGGAGATCAGCGCGTCCGTGACCAAGCTCAGCAGGTTGGAGCGGGGTCACTCACCGGTCAAGGAGCGGGACCTGCGGGACTTGCTGCGGCACTATCGCGCTTCCTCCCGGGAGCAGGAGCACCTCGCGGGGTTGTTCCGGGACATCCACGAGGCGCACGGCCGGGCCACGATCAGCGACCTCACCCCGACGTGGCTGGAGCGGCTCATCCTGGTGGAGGAGAACGCCCGCTCCATCACGACCTTCGAGCGCAACGTCGTCCCCGGCCTGCTCCAAACCCCCGCGTACGCGCGGGTCCTGGTCCGTAGCGAGCTTGAGGCGGAGAAGGCCGCCCACGACGAGGTGACCGTCAACTGGCACGTTCGGCAACGCCGGTGGCGCTGGGAGGCGTTCGAGCAGCGCGCCGAGGGCGACCTCGAGGTCATCATCGGGGAGGCGGCGCTGTGCCAGGTCGTCGGCGACTACGCGATCATGCACGAGCAGATGGAGCGCCTGCGCGAGGTGGCCGGCGGGCCCCGGGTCATCCTCCGGGTCCACCCGTTCGTCGGTGGCAGCCTGCTGGCGCCCCGCCAGCCGGTCACGCACCTGGTGTACGACGACGGCGGCCCCAGGGAACTGGTGTACTTCGAGACCATCGTCAAGGCCGTGTACCTCACCTCGCAGGCGCACGTGGAGCGGACGCGGGAGCGGCTGCTGCACGCGCGAGGCGGAGCGCTCACCCGTCGACAGAGCCAGAAGCTGCTGGACGACTACGTCGAGAAGTACGCACGCCTGCGGGGCGGGAGCGGCGAGACCACGCCGTAGCCCGCCGCTCCTCGGCGGGTCAGGGCCCACGCGGGCGGAGGGTCAGCGCACGATGCCGACGCCGCCCCACTCCTCCCAGTCCTGTGTGCGCTGACGGGGTACGACGTCGGACACCGCGCGCCACCCGGTGACGTTCATCAGGCCGGGCTCCACGACGTCCAACCCCAGGTGCTCGAAGTAGGAGACGACGTCCTCCCTGGTGCGTACCCGGCCCCAGGTGTCGTGGGTGGCCTCCCGCATCAGGTCGGTGACCCGGTCACGGACGTCGGCGCGGTCGCTCACCAACTGGCAGATGACGAAGAGGGAACCCGGCACCAGCCGCTGCTTGACCTGGTCGAGCAGCGGCAGCACCTCGTGGTCCTTGACGCAGTGCAGCACCGACACGAACAGCGCCGCCGTCGGCTCGTCGGGTCGGATCAACCGCTTGACGTCGGGGTGGGCGAAGGTGGACTCGACGTCCCGCATGTCGGCGCTCAGGACGGCCGTCCGGTCGTTGCGGTCGAGCTTGGACCTGCCGTGCGCGAGCACGATGGGGTCGCTGTCGATGTAGACGACCCGGCAGCCCGGGTCGACGCGCTGGGCGACCTCGTGGACGTTGTCCATGGTGGGCAGCCCGGACCCGTGGTCGATGAACTGCCGTATGCCGTGCTCCTCGGCGAGGTACCCCACCACGCGCCGGAGGAAGTCCCGGTTGTTGAGCGCCAGCGCCCGCGAGTCGGGAACGATCTCCAACAGGTCCGCGCAGGCCACCCGGTCGGCCTCGTAGTGGTCGATGCCACCGAGCAACCAGTCGTACATCCGGGCCACGCTGGGGGTGGCCGTGTCGATGGTGCGGAAATCGGGTTTCGCCCCGTCGCGCATACGTCCTCCGAAAGCCAGTCGGCAGTGTCTCCGCACAGCAAGTGGCCATGGTACAAGCCAAGTTGAGGGGGCGCCGGAGATCGCGGGGGAGCGAGGGGAGGTGCGGGAGGAAACCGGCGCGGTGCGGGGCGATTTCGTGCGCCCGGCGCTCAGCGGACGCGCCCGGCGGATTCCCGGTCGGCTCGGGCAAGGAGCATCCGGACGCAGGCGACGCTGACCCCCATCACGCTGGCTATGTCCTCCAGCGACATGCCCGCGTGCCGGTGGAGCAGGGCCACGTCCCCGCACGGCCCCGCGAGCCATGGCCGGGGAGCGGCCTCGTGGCCCAGGCGGCGGGCGACCGCGTGTCGCAGGTGGCGCCACGCCGCCCGCGGGGCGGAGGCGCTGCTCAGGGCCTGGGGCCAACAGCGGCGAATGTCGGCGAACGCCGCGTCGACCGCCGCCTGGGCCAGGGCTGGCGCCTCCAGGCGGGCCTGTGCGTAGCGCAGGTAGGCGCGCGAGACCAGTTCCCGAAAGGCGAGGAAGTCCAGCGGGTCCCGTGCCGCGCGGGTCTGCCGTGCGGTCACGGCCTGGTCCACGGGGTGGGACGCGTGCGGCGGGCCGGCAGCCCGGCGGCGGGGAAGGCGTCCCGGGTGTTGAGGAAGTGGTAGTGCACCCGCTCCCAGGCCGGCCGGACGAGCCCCGGATGGGCGTTCAGGGCGCGAGCCAGCGAAGCGGTCGCCTCCCAGGCCGGTGCCCAACTCCCCGCCAGCGCGGCCCGTATGGCGTGGGCTGGGAGGCCGGTGGCGTCCGCCAGTGTGCCCGCCGTCGGCTCGCCGGCGGCGCGGTGCAGCGTGGTGAGCACCCTGCCCAGGTTCTCGACAGCCTCCTCGACGGCCAGGCCCCCGGACTCCGCCGCCGGCCTGCCCGGCACGCTGTCGCGCGCGGCGGTTAATCGGGCCGCCTCGATGACGAGCCTGCCCGCGATCGACACCAGGCGTTCCGACCCGGCGTCCGCCTCCGGCGAGTCGGCGAGCTCCGCCACGAGCAACCGGAGCCGCTCCGTCACGCCGGGCGGCGCGTCCAGGTCACGCAGCAGGGCGCGCTGCTTCGCCCGGCGCCGCTGGCTCCGTCGCTGACAGGTGGTGCCGCAGTACGAGGAGGGGCGCCCGGGGCCGGTGTGCTGGGTGAACTCCGCGCCGCAGTGGGCACAACGGGCCGCCGGGGTCGGCGGGGTGGGCGGGGACACGCCGGGGCTCCTTCGTTGTCGCGAGGTCGTCAGGTGGTCGCCGGGGTGGGAGGGGCGGAAGCAGGTGGGAGCGGAACGGGCGAAAACGGCATCGGGTGGGAACGGATGCGCGTGGGCATGGGGCGGTCGTGGGTGGAGAAGGCCGTGGACCGGGGGATTCCGATCGGTCCGTGAGTCGAACGGTTGGTGACCATAGCGCTCGGCACAGGCCCCGGGGGCGCCACCGAAACCGCAGGTCCCGGCCTCCCTTCCTGCAAGCGAACTCGCCCGTTCCGGCATGGCGCCCGATGTCAACGTGGTGCCTCGCGGGGAGCCGTGACGCGCGGTTGACCGGATGACAGGAAGCGATCGTCTTGGTGCGCGCAATAGCCCAGGAGAGATCGCGAATGACCGATTTGCAGAACGTCCCTGGAACTTTTGCCGTATGAAAGCCCGACTGCCGGACGACGCCGACCCCATGTCGAACGGGCAGATCATCCAAACGGGTGAATTCGCCGATGAGGCTGGCCGACAGTGGCGCGACTCGAAGGAACGCCGGTGGCCACGGACATCACCCCGACTCGTCGTCCGTGGCCACCACCGGACGGGCCACGCGCACCGCGACGCCCTCGGCCCGGCGTACGTCGCGGCCGCCCGCCCGCTTACCCCGCGAGCGAGCCGACCTCCGACCGTCAGAAGTCGTTGGCGCTCTTGGCCATGAGGCCGCCGTCGCACACCAGGTGGCTGCCCGTGACGTACGAGGCGTCGTCGGAGAGCAGCCAGGTGGCGGCGCGGGCGACCTCGGCGGGGTCGGCCATCCGGCCGAGCGGGATCTGGCGCGCCGCGGCCTCGCTCAGGCGCGCGCGTTCGGCTGCCAACTCGGCGCCGTCGAGGCCGAAGTAGAGCATGGGCGTGTCGGTGGCGCCGGGCACGACGGCGTTGACGCGGATGCCGTGCGGGGCGAGGTCGATGGCGGCGGCCCGTACGAACGCGGAGACCCCGCCCTTGGACGCCGCGTACGCGCTGTTCGAGCCGCCCGCGAAGCCGACGAAGGCGGCGGGGGACGACATACACACCAGCGAGCCCGGCCGCCCGGCCTCCCGCAGGGCCCGCGCGGCCGTGCGTACGGTCAGGAAGGTGCCGGTGAGGTTCACGTCGAGCACGCGGCGCCAGGTGTCCAGGGACATGCGGGACAGGGGCTCGTTGATCTCGACGCCGGCGCTCGCGATCACCCCGTCCACCGGGCCCAACGCGGTGCCCGCCGCGTCGAACGCGTCGGCGAGGCTCCGCTCGTCGGTGACGTCCGTCGCGGCTGACCAGGCCCCGGGGGCGCCGACGCGCCGGGCCTCGGCCGCCGCCCGCGCGGCGCGCTCGCCGTCCCGGTCGAGAACGCCGACGGCCCAGCCCCGGCGGGCCGCGTCCAGGGCGGTGGCGCGACCGATGCCGCTGCCGCCGCCGGTGATCAGGATGGTCCTGGTCATTCAGCGGGGTCCTTGGTGGCTCCGAGGTGGGTGGTGATGTGCGCGGTGACGGCGCGGTCCAGTGCCCGCTCGTCGCCGGCGCGCAGGGCGTCGACGAGTTCGCGGTGTTGCTCGGCGACCACGGTCGCGTCCGCGTAGCGGCTCGCGTCGCGCCGGAAGTAGGAGCGCACGCGTGGCTGGATCGACCGCCAGATCTGTAGACAGTGCTGCTGCCCGGACAGCGTCACGACCGCCTCGTGGAAGCGGATGTCCTCGTCGGCGAGCGTCGCGGCGTCCGCCGCGTCGGCCGCCGCCGCCATGTTGCGGACGAGCGAGTCGAGGTGGGCGTAGTCCGCGTCGGTCAGCAGGGGCATCGCCTTGCGGAAGGCGAACTTCTCCAGGGAGACGCGGACCGGGACGAGAACGTTCTCGATCTCCTCCTGGGAGACGCCCAGCACCTCCGTGCCCCGGTACGGGTAGGAGATCACCAACCCCTCCTGCTCCAACTGGCGCAGCGCCTCGCGAACCGGCGCCCTGCTGGTGCCCAGCTGCGCGGCGACCCCGGCCTCGGTGAGCTTCTGGCCCGCGGTGAGCTGGCCCACGGTGATGGCCTCGCGCAGCACGTCGGCGACGGTTTCGCGGCGTGAGGCGAGGGAGGCGGAGGAGAGCGCGGGCAGCGCGGAGAGACCGGACATGGCCGGAGCGTAACAGGGTCGTATTTTGTCGACAACCTGATGGTCGATTGTCGACCATCGCCGCATGGGTCGGGTACGGTCCCGAACACGGCCGCCGCGTCGTCGGCGTTCGGAGCGGCACGCACCCACCACGAGAGGCACTCATGAGAATCACCAGGGTCGAGACATGCGGCCTGCGCGGGGCGACCCCCGAGGGCGGTTGGTCCAACGAACTGCGCCCGGACGACGTCGTGCACACGCTCGTCGCCGTCCACACCGACGCGGGCCTCACGGGCGTCGGGAGCGCCTTCACCACCGAGGACCTCGTCCGGGGCGCCATCGACCTGTTGCTCCCGCACCTCGTCGGCCAGGACCCGATCGAGGTCGAGCGCATCACCGAGACGCTGCACCAGACCACGTTCTGGATGGGCCGGGGCGGCTCGCTCACGCACGCGACGAGCGCCGTCGACATCGCGCTGTGGGACATCGCCGGCCAGGCGCTCGGCCAGCCGGTCGGCCGACTGCTCGGCGGGCGCCACCGCACCCGGGTGCGCCCCTACGCCTCGGTGCTCATGGACGAGGCCGGGCCGATGACGGACACCCTGGTCGCACTCGTCGAGCAGGGGTTCACCGCCTTCAAGATCGGCTGGTGGAAGTTCGGCCGGGTGGACGCCGTCACCGACGAGCGCACCGTCGCCGCCGCCCGCGCCGCGATCGGCGACCGGCTCCTCGCGGTCGACGCCGGCGGCTCCGAGGCCTTCTTCCCCGGCGGCCTGGCATGGGCGAAGCGCACCGCGCGCATGCTCGCCGACCACGACGTCGCCTGGTTCGAGGAAGCCCTCGCGCCGGACGACCTCGACGGCTTCGCCGAGCTGCGGGCCGGTTCGCCCGTCCCGATCAGCGGCGGCGAGGTCCTCACCCGCAGGCAGAGCTTCGCCCCCTACCTCCAGCGGCGCGCCTTCGACATCGTCCAGCCCGACACCACGAAGGGGGGCGGCCTGAGCGAGTCACGCCGGATCGGCTGGCAGGCCCAGGACCTGGGTATCCGACTGATCCCGCACGGCTGGAACACCGCCATCGGCCTCGCCGCCGACCTGCACCTCTCCGCCGCGCTCGCGTCCACCGACCTCGTCGAGTACAAGACCGGTTCGGCCTACGTGGACGAACTCGTCGCCGGGGGCTGGCGACTCGACGCCGACGGCTACCTCGACATCCCCGCCGGCCCCGGCCTCGGCGTGACCCTCGACCCCGAGGCGGTCGCGAAGTACGGCACGCGGCCCGCGTTCGCCGACCCCACGGCGTGAGCCGCGCGGTGGCGCCGCGTACCCCCTGACGCACGCGGCCGACCATCCGGCGGGCATCGTGAAAGGGATGAGGCGGCAGGGCCCTTCGCCCGGGTGGACGATCAGCTCAGCCCGGCACTCCGAACCCACCGGGCGAACGCCACCGGGGCCATCGATCGCGCCCGGTGGCCGGCTCGGTGCGATGGGGCGGGACGGTCGTGACGGCTCGGACCGGGCCCGGCGGCTAACGGGGTTGGCGGTCAGCGGCGTCGCGGCTGTCGAGGGTCTGTTCCCGCAGGATGTCGTTGTGGCCGGCGTGGCGGGCGAACTCCTGGATCATGAGCAGGTAGATCCAGCGCAGGGTCACGGTGCCGCAGGACGGGTGGTGTCGGGTGGCGTCCAGGTCGATGTCCGCGGCGATGGTTCGCGCGCGGTCGCTGGCCCGCTCGAACTCGGCGATCACGTCGGCGAGGGTCTCACCGTCGCTGGCCACGAAGCTCTCCTCGCCCACCATCGATCCGTCGCACGCGGCTTCCGGCAAGCCGCCCAGGATGTGCTGGAACCACTTCCGCTCCGCGAACGCGGCGTGCTTGATCAGTCCGATCGGCGTCGTCAGGGACGAGACGCGGCGCTGGCGCACCTCCGCTTCGGAGAGGTCGCGGACCGTGTCGATCAGTTCGGCCCGTGTGTGGTCGAGTACGTAGTCGAGCGTCTGACGCTCGGAGCCGTCGGTGAGACGGGTGGGCACGTTCATGCCGGGTGCTTCCTTTCGTGGTGGGTGTGCGCGTGTTGACGGGTGCGCTCGACGGGGCCCTGTCGGTGTGTCCGGCCCAAGGGCCACCAGCGCGACGATGGGTGCCAATGACCAACGAGCCAACTCGCCGGCGGCGAAATCCGGTTGCTGTCAGACGGCCAGACGGCCAGACGGTCCGGGGCGGCCAGGCTGGGATCGGACCGATGCGAGGCCGGTCGGAGGGCTACGGACGGGACCGGTTCGGTTCGGGTGCCGACCGGAATTCCTGGCCGAGACAGGTGACATCGGCGACCGCTGTCCGGGTCACCGAGGCGGCGAGACCGGCATTCCCAAGGACCGCGCGTCCCGGGGTGCCGCAGAGGTCACGCTCGGGGCGACCTTACCCCACCAGCGTGCCAACCGCAGCGGTGCCGAAGGCCGCCCAGCACACAGGCACGCGGGCGTACTCGCACGCCCGCACACACGCCCGCGTACACGCGCGCACGTGGTAGCGGCGCACCGGACGGGCTCCCGGCCGGAGTCCGTCACACTCGTCGCGAAGCCCGTGTGGGCCGGGCCGACGTACGGGCGGCACCCGGCCGCGTCACGGAGCGGGGGCGCCCAGGCCGGGGTCGGTGGTGCGGTGTGCGGTCGGGCCCGCCGCGCAGTCGAGGATCAGCAGGTGCGGGCGGTTGAGGTAGTCGCGCCAGTAGGAGTCGCCGAACCGCTGTCGCCCCTCGTCGGAGACGCGCGGCCGGACCCGTTCAACCGTGTCGAACCCGGCGCGACGCAGCGCCCGTTCGATGGTCCGCGCCGACCACCGCCGCACGTCGAGCGGGATGACGGTGTCCGCCCACCGGAGCGTCACCCGGATCGGCGCCCCGTCGGCCGCCGCGCCGTCGGCGTCTGCGAGCGCGGCGACCTCGAACCCGTACGCGTCGTAGTACCCGGGCTCCGTGGAGATCTCCGGCTCCAGCGTGACGGCGACGAGGCGGCCACCCGAGGGGCCGAGCGCCCGGCGTGCCGTGCGGCACATGGTGGTCAGTTCCTCCTCCGTGGCCGCGTACGGCAGCGCGTACACGCTGACGACCAGCTCGAAGGCGCCGTCGAGCGCGCTGTCGACCGGGTCGTCCGCCCTGGTGGCGTCCCGTCGGAGGTAGCGCACGCCGAGCCCGTCCGCGCGCTCCCTGCGGCGGGCGATCTCCAGCATGCCCTCGGACACGTCGGTGCCGGTGACGTCCACGGCCCCGCGCTCGCGCAGCAACCGGGTGTACATCCCCGCGCCGCAGCCCAGGTCGAGGGCCCTGGTGCCGTGTACGTCGCCGAGCGTTGCCAACAGGGTGTGCCGTTCGACGTACGCGCGCACCGGATGCTCGGGGGCCATGCGCGCGTAGTCATCGGCCAGGCCGTCGAACTGGCTGGTCATGCGCGCTACCTCCGGTCCTGGGCACGGTCGTGGCGGTGTGCCGTGGCGGTGCGTTCTAGTGGTGCGTCGTGGCCCCGGGCGTCCTCGCGGACACGGGCATTGTGGCGCCTCGCGCCCCGGGTGCGGAACCCGCCGGGAGCGGTTGTCGGCCGGGCCCGGGCCGCCGGGGCCGGCGCGGTCGAGGAGTGCCGGGGCGCCGACTCCACCGAGGGCCAGGCCGGGTCAGCGTCCGTCGCACAGGGCGGCGTCCACCGCGCCCTGGAGGTGGGCGAGCCTGGAGCCCTGGGCCGCCACGGTGGTGGTGTAGACGGTGACGGTGCCCCGGCCGTCGGTGGCGCGACCGCCGCCCACCGAGACGCCGGGCAGGTCGCCGCCGTGGCCCCAGTACGCCCCGCCGCAGGAGAGCGGGATGCTCGCCACGCCGTACCCGTACCGGCTGCCCTCCGGATACACGTCGCGACCGCCGACCTCGGTCGTGTCGTGCGTCATCTGCCGCAGCGCCCAGCGCGGCAGCAGCTTGCCGCCGAACAGGCCGTCCCAGAAGGCGTTCAGGTCCTTCGGTGTCGTCACCAGACCACCGGACGCGCCGAAGAACTCGTACGCCGGCAGCTCCGTCACGTCCGTCAGGCCCTGCTCGGGGTGGAGCGGGTGGACGCCGTAGTTGCGGGCGTGCGGGCCGCGCGGGGTGAGTTCGCCAGGGCCGGGCCAGTACGTGGACTCAAGGCGCAGCGGCTTGAGGATGGTGCGCTCGATGTACGTGCGGTAGTCGGTGCCGGAGGCCCGGGTGATCACCATGCCGAGCACGAGGTAGTTGCTGTTGGAGTAACCCCACTCCGTACCGGCCTCGAACTGGAGGTCCTCCTTGAGCACCAGGCCGAGATATCCCTCGTCGCTCAGGGGCTTCTCCCAGTCGACCAACCCCGCGTAGTCGGCGAGGCCGCTGCGCTGCTTGAGGAGTTGCCGGATGGTGATCGGGCTGTCGGCGAGCTGCGGCACGTAGCGTCCGGCGCGGTCGTCCACGCGCAGCCTGCCGTCGACCACCAGGCGCATCACGGCGGCGGCGGTGAACGCCTTGGTGTTGCTCCCCATGCGGAACCGCCCCTCGGCCCCAACCATCGGCTTCCCGCTGCCGAGTTCGGCCGTCCCGGCCCTGACGGTACGGCGCCCCTCGTACGCCAGGGCCCCCGGCACCCCGTCCGCATCGACAAGCAGGTCGAGCCGCTCCCGCACGGTGGGTGCCGTGCCGCCATGGGTACCGTGTCGCGCACCGTGGGCGTTGTCGTCGGCGGCGGCCGTCGGGGCGGTCACACCCACGAGCGCGGCGGCGGTGAGAAGGGCGGCGGTGACGCGGACGCGCTGACGGTTCATCGTGTTCTCCCTGGCTTGGCCCGGCCCGCGTCGATCGCGACCCCGGTGGGTGTCCCGTGTGCCGTCTGGGCACGGGCAACACGCTCCCGTACGAGACCGCGCGGCACACGGGTGCGCGGCCCCAGGCTCCGGGTGTCCCTAGCACCACCGCACCCGGTGCACGCCACCCACGGGGCGGCAACCGCTCGCGTGACGCGAGGCGTTGAACGAGTGGGCGACCAGTGGTGCCGCGCGTGTCGACGGCCGATGCGCGAGCAGGCAGTGGCGCGCCCCCGGCGCGCACGGCGTGACCTGGGCGTTCCCCGCCACGGGCGGCCGCGCTTCCACCGACCTTAGGCCTACGGGGAGTTCGAGGCCGAGAGACAGGGCACCCCGGGTGAATTCACAAGCGCGCAATCTCGTAAGCTCGACAGAGCGCGAGGGAGCCCGAGTGCAGCCATCCGGCGACCAACCTGCGGCTGTGAGGCCCCCTCGCGCGGAACCACCGTCGGTTCGTGTGTTCACGAAAGGGGCTCCACGTGCAGTCTATGAGGCAGCGTCCAGCGGTTCGATGGCGGCGTTACGGTCGACTCGTCGCCACCAACTTCCTGCGCGGCGCGTCGTACGCGTGCGGTACCGCCGTCATCGGTCTCGCGATGTGGTGGGCGCGGGTCCGGTAGGCGAGGTCCGGTCAGCGAGCGCGGCAACGGCTTCTCGGCACGCCCGAGGGGCCGTTGGCCTCTCCGGGGCGCCGGACGCGAGGCCGGACCGCCCTACGCCTCGGCCTCCCGCTCGGCGTACGTCAGCAGGGCGGAGGGTTCGCCTCGCCCGCGCCGCCGCTCCCTCAAACACGGCTCCGGAAACGCGAGTTGCGCTCGCCAGCCGGCCTCGTCGCATACTTGTACGGCACCGCCCGTCGACCGTGCCACGGGCTCGTTGGGTCGGCCCGGTGGGTAGGTGCGGAGTGCGAGCATCGGATGGGCTCACATCACGGGGGCAAGGCATGGACATCCAGCTTCGGGTGCACAACCCGAGCAACGACAACGACCCTCACTCGCTGTACCAGTGGCTCGGTGACGCCGCCTCGCGGCTGCGGGCCGACGGCGTTCACCTGGGGCGGCTCGGTTCGGCGCCGCGACCCGGCGAGATGGGCGGGGCCTTCGACGTCATCCAGTTCGTCTTCGACTCGTCGGTGCAGCTCGGCGCGCTCGCCGTGGCCATCGCCACCTGGCGCGCCGCGCACGCCACCCGCGGCGAGTCCTCCCTCACCGTCGAGCGGGACGGCAGGCGCGTCACGCTCACCGGCGTCGACGTGAGCGACCCGGACGCCGTTCGCCGGGCGCTGGACGAGCTGCTGCGCGAGGACCCGACATGAGGGGACCGGACGCCATCGTGGCCGCCGGCGCGCGGGCGGCGCGGGAGGGGCTCACCGAACGCATCGACCCGGCGAGATCGGCCTGCGTCCTCATCGGCGTCAGCACGTACAACGAGCGGGAGCTGCCGCGACTGCCCTCCGTGGCGCGCAATGTCGAGGCCCTGGCGCGGGAGTTGCGCGACCCCGACGTGTGGGGCGTCCCGCCGGAGCGGATGAAGGTGGTGTCGGACCCGGCGACCGTCGAGGGCGTGACCCTGCCCATCCGCGAGGCCGCCGAACTGGCCACCGACACGCTACTGATCTACTACGCGGGCCACGGCGTCCTGCACGGCAACGGCGAACTCCACCTCACCCACCGGGCCACCCACCGGCACTACAGCGAGACCGCGGTGCGGTACGCCACGCTCCGCGACATCCTGCTGGAACACCGCGCGACCATCGGGCGCCGCGTCGTGATCCTCGACTGCTGTTACAGCGGCAACGCGGTGGAGGGCCTGTCCTCCCACGAGGTGGACGACCTGGTGGCCATCGAGGGTTCGTACGTCATGACGGCGACGCCGCGCAACGCGTTGGCGATGGCGCCGGGCGGGGAGCCCTACACGGCCTTCACGGGGGAGTTGCTCAACGTCATCCGGCAGGGCGTGCCGGACCGCGCCGAGCAGCGGCACCTCTCCCTCGACGACGTCTACGCGGCGATCAGGCGGTCGCTGGGCAAACGGAACCTGCCGCTGCCCGGCAAGCAGGACTCCCACGACGTCGGCAAGCTCCCCTTCATCCGCAACCGGCTGAGCCCGGTGGAGCCGGTGCCGCCCCACGTTCCGTACTGGAACAGGGTGCGGCTCGCCACGGCCGGGGCGGTGCTGGCCGGTGTCGCGGCGGCCGGCGGCCTCACCGGTCACGAACTGGCCGACGACGGCCGGCCGGCCCGCGCGCCCGAGGCCAAGGCCGCGCCGGTGCTGACCGGCCCCTGCGGCAAGGGCGCCAAGGCCACGCTCCTCAGCGTCTCCGACGCGCTGAACGAGCACGACGAGTGGCAGGGCACCAAGGTGGAGGGACTGTCGGCGCTGGCCCTCACCGGGGGCGCGGAGACCGGGGCCATCGCGCTGCGCGACGAGGAGCCGGGGCAGTTGTTCCGGCTCAAGCTCGGCTCCCCACGGGCGCTGCGGCCGGAGGTCACCGGGTTGCTCGGGCTCTACCGGGCGGACGGGGGGAAGTTCACCGAGTTCGACGGCGAGGGCCTGGTCATCGAGAAGAGCGGGAAGACCGTGCTGGCCACCGCCGAGCGGGGCCCGCGCTGCGCCGGTTCGACCTGGCCACCGGACGGCAGATCGGCAGGGACTTCGAGCTGCCCGACGAGTTCTACCCGCCGCCGCGCGGCGAGGCGCCGCGCTCGCGCAGCCTCGAATCCCTGACCGTCACGGAGAGCGGCACGTACCTCTACACCGGCTCCGAGGGGCCGCTCATCCGCGACGCGGACGTGCACGGGCGGCACCAGGTCCGCATCCAGCGCCTCCGGGGCAGGCCGGGCGGCGACTACGTGCCCGACAAGCAGTTCGCCTACCAGACGGAGGAGGGGCACTACCTCAGCGACCTGATCGCCGTGGACGACACGCGGCTGCTGGCCCTCGAGCGCGGCTACCTGCGCGGCCTGGGCAACGGCATCCGCGTCTACGTGGTGGACGTGGCCGACGCCGTGGACGTCTCGGACATCGACGCGTTGGACGAGGGCACGGCCGACGCCCTGCTCCACAAGCAGTCGAAACCGCTGCTCGACCTCCAGAAGTGCCCGAGCGGCGGGGTGACGTCGGACGAGCCGCAGAGCAATCCGATCCTGCAGAACGTGGAGGGCATGGCCCTCGGCCCCGAGTGGAAGGACGGCGAACACAAGGGCGCGCGCCCGCTGTACCTGGTCGCCGACAACAACGGTCGCAAGGCCCAGTCGGCCCGGCTCTACTCGCTCGCGGTCGACCTGAGGCGCTGAGTGGCGGCGCGCGGCGAGCGGTGCGCTGTGGCCAGCGGGCGGCGCGCGGTGACGCTAGGACTCGCCGGTGATCCTGGCTGACCCGATCGTCGCCGCGGCGATCTCCCTGGCGGCGGTCCGGGTCGACGAGTTGGAGTTCAGGTTGGTCAGCGACGTCCGGTTGAGCGCGTGGACGACGAACTCGTAGGTGTTCACCGTCGAGGGCGAGCACGGTCCCTGGTAGCCGTAGAGGCTCGCGCTGCCACGGTAGTAGACCTGCCTGGCCCCCGCCGGGACGGAGGGCTGGTATGCGTGGTCGACGTTCTGGGGGAGCGCGCTCGTGTTGGCCGGGATGTCGTAGATGACCCAGTGAACGAGGTTGGCGTTGTCGAGGTCGCGCATGACGATCGCGTAGCTCTTGGCGGCGGTCGGCGCGCCCGACCAGGTCAGGGGAGGGGACTCGTTCCGCTTGCCGGGGTCGTTGCCGCCGCCGCTGGTGCACTCGTGGACCTTGGGGATGACGCCGCCGTCGGCGAACGCGGCGCTGGAGAGGGTGAACGCGCTCCGGCTCGTCGAGGTCGACGAAGCGGTGGCTGGCGAGAGGCCGACAGCCCCGGTGACGAGCAGGGCACAGAGCGCGATTCGTGCACTTTTCACTGGAGGCTCCCGAGATACCTGGGGTCGCTTGGGCGTCCGTGGCGTGGCAGTGGCGCGCGCCTGGTGGAACCAGCGTAGGTAGCTGCGAATCTGACGTCATGTCACTTGTCGGTGCGATGGCGGTACTTTTCGCCTACGGCTTTGTCGTCTCGGGCGAGACTGTCGACCGACAGCCCGGACGGGGCCAGCGCATCACGGAGGCGCGGCCCCGCCGGCGGACGCCTCGTGGTGGCGGTCCACCGTCCGGCCCGTACGGGCGCGTGCGCGAGCCGTACGCCGCGCACGCGCGCCCCGCCCGCCCCGGCGCGGGGCCGCCACCGTCCCTCGCCACGGCGTGGTGGCTCGTCGTGGCTTACGGCGGCCGGCTCCGGGCCGGCCGCGCTCAGGTCTGCGGGCCGGGTGGCAACGCCGGTTCGCGCCCAGGTGTCTCGTCGGCCGGGGCCACGGCTGTGCCCGGGGCGGCCCCGGTCGGTGCGACCATCATCTTCGTCACCGAGCCGTCGTCGCCCACCACGTCGCGGACGAACGTGAAGCCCAGTCGCGCGCACAGCGCCAGGCTCGCCGTGTTCTCCGCGCCCACCATGCCGTAGACCCGGTCGACCCGGAGCGTCCGCGCGGCGTAGCGGATCAGCTCTGTGACCAGTTCCGAGCCGAGTCCCTTGCCCCAACTGTCGCGGACGAAGGCGGCGATGATCTCGTAGCCGTCGACGTTGCCGGTCTTCTTGATCTCCGCGTGGCCGACGTACGCGCCCTCAAGCCACAGGGCCCAGAGGTCGAACCGGTTCTGGGGGTAGATCTCGTCCATGATCACTTTGAACACGGCCCGGAGTTCCGCCTCGGGAGCGCGTTCCTGGCCCATCCAGCGGCACACCTCCTCGTCGCGCAGCAGGCCGACGAAGGCGTCCTCGTCCTCGGGCCGGTAGGGGACGAGGGTCAGGCGCGCGGTCCGCAGCGTCGGAGTCATGTCGGGTCCTTTCCTGGGTGGTGCCCGCCCCGGCGGCCGGCGGCCGCCGGGCCGGAGGAGCGAAATGAGAGGGAGGCGCCCACTGCCGTCACGGCGCCTCGTGGCGTGACGCGAGGGGCCGGGGCGCGGCGCGACGCCCCGCCCCGGCCTCCACACGCCCCGCCGTCCGGCCGCCGCCCCCGACGCTGGGCCGGAGGCGGCGGCCGATGGTGGCGAAACCGTCAGGACTCGACGCGCTCCATGCGCTCGCGCAGGCTGCGCGGACGCATGTCGGTCCAGACCTCGTCCACGTAGGCGGAGCACTCCTCCTGCGTGCCCTCCTTGCCCACGGCCTGCCAGCCGGCCGGGACCTCCAGGTCGGCCAGCCACAGCGAGTACTGGTCCTCGTCGTTGCGCAGGACCTGGTAGCGGGCGTTCTCGTCCATGTGTGTTCTCCCATCGAGGGTTCGGGGTGCCAAAGCGGATCGGATGGCGGATCGGGTGTAGGGCCGGGTGGGGCGCCGTCGGGGCCCGGCCCCGGCGGCGCCCCGCAGGGCGTGGTGGACCGGCCGGGGCGGCGCTCGGACACCGGCGCCGGCGCGCGGCGCAGGGGTGGCGAACCCGCTCACGTGCCGGCCCTGGCGTGCCTGGCGATGTGGCGCAGCGCCTCGGTGAAGTCCGCGGCCACGGCGCGTACGGTCGCCTCGTCGTGCACGGCGGGCCGGTAGCGCCAGGTGAAGGCCAGCCTGCCGGCCTGCACGGCGCCGACCACCTCCAGCAGGTGGGCACCCGCGTCGCGGGGGTCGTGGTCCTGGCCGAAGGAGCCGTGCTCGGCGCGCACCAGCGCGCCCGTCGTCTCGTCGGACCTGGCGTCCCACTGCCCCAGGTAGTTGAAGGCGAGCTGCCCCGCGCCGGGGCGCTCCAGCGCGGCGCGCACCTCGTCCGGGCCGTACGTGCGCAGGGCGCCGAACCCGATGCCGTTGCCGGGCACGGCCCGCAACTGCCGCCGCACCGACTTCACCAGCGCCCGCCAGTCGCGGTCCGGCGCGAGGTGGGCGGCGTCCGGCACCCGGAGGCGGACCGGGTGGATGGTGGTGAACCAGCCGACGGTGCGGGAGAGGTCCACGTCCTCCAGCACCTCCTCCCGGCCGTGCCCCTCCAGGTCCACGCTGACCTCGTCCTCGCCGGTCCAGCGCGCCAGCGCCAGCGCGAGCGCGGCCAGCAGCACGTCGTTGATGCGGGTGCGGTACGCGGCGGGCGCCGCCCGTAGCAGCGCCTGCGTGTCCTCCTCGTCCAGCGTCACGACCACCGCGCCGGGCGTGCCGTCGGTGGCGTCCCCGTCGTGGTCCACGGGCAGCGGCGCGGCGGCCACCGCCTGTCGCCAGTACGGCAGTTCCTCGTCCAGCGCGCCCGACGCGACGTGGGAGGCCAGCCCCCGGGCCCAGTCCCGGTAGGCGGTGGTCCGCCTGCCGAGCGCGACGCTCTCGCCCGCCACGGCCTGCCGGTAGCCGCTCTCCAGGTCGTCCAGCAGGATGCGCCAGGACACCGCGTCGACGACCAGGTGGTGCGCCACGAGGAGCAGGAAGTCCGGCCGCCCGGGAGCCCCGGTGAACAGGGCCGCGCGCAGCAGTGGGCCCCGGCGGATGTCGAAGCCACCGTGCAGGGCGTCGGCCGCCCGCACCATGGCCGCCTCGGCCTCCTCCTCCACCAGCCCCGCCAGGTCGTGCCGTACGAGGAGGTCCGGAACGGGGGAGGGGGCCGGGTTGTGCTGCCGCCACTGGCCGCCTTCCTCGGTGAAGCGCATGCGCAGGGCGTCGTGGTGTTCGAGCAGGGCGTCCAGTGCCGCCCGCAGCGCGTCGGGGTCGGGGCGGCCCTCCAGTTCGAGCAGCGCGGACTGGTTGAAGTGGTCGCGTGCGGCGCGCGGTGTGGCGAAGAACCACGCCTGGATCGGCGTCAGTGGCAGGTCGCCGGTGACCGGGCCGCCGTCGTCGTCGGTGGACTCGGTCGTCACCACGGTGGCCAGCGCGGCCACCGTCTGATGGGTGAACAGGTCCTTGGTGGCCAGCCGGAGCCCGTCCCGGCGCAGCCGGGAGACGACCTGCATGCTCAGGATCGAGTCGCCGCCGAGGTCGAAGAAGTTGTCGTCGGCGCCGACGGAGTCCAGGCCCAGCACGTCGGCCCAGATGCGCGCGATCCGCCGCTCGGTCTCGGTGGCCGGCTCCCGGTGCGCGCCGCCGGCCCCGACCGCCGCGGCGGCCGGGTCGGGGTCGGGCAGGGCACGCCGGTCGACCTTGCCGTTGGGCGTGAGCGGCAGCCGCTCCAGGGGGACGTACAGGGAGGGCACCATGTGCGGCGGCAGCGCGCGGGCCAGGTGGTCGCGCAGCTCCGTGACGGGCAGCGCGTCCGGCGCCCCGTCGGCCGGTACGACGTAGGCCACCAGCCGCCCCGGGCCCTCGGGCCGCCGCCCGGACGCGTCGGCGGACCGTACGGCGACCACCGCGTCGCGCACCAGCGGGACGCGGCGCAGGGCGCTCTCGATCTCGCCCGGCTCGATGCGGAAGCCGCGCAGCTTCACCTGGTCGTCGACCCGTCCCGCGTACCGCAGTTGGCCGTCCGCGCCCCACCGGGCCAGGTCGCCGGTGCGGTACATCCGCTCGCCGGGCTCCCCGTCGGGGCAGGCGACGAACCGGCTGGCGGTGAGGCCCGGCCGTCCCAGGTACCCGCGGGCCAGGTGCGGGCCGGCGACGTACAACTCGCCGAGCACGCCGACCGGCACCGGGCGCAGCGCCGCGTCCAGCACCCGGACGCGGGTGCCCGCCACCGGGCGACCGATGGGTGGGGCGCCGCCGTCCGGTGTCAGCGCGTCCGTCCAGGTGGCCACCACGGTCGCCTCGGTCGGCCCGTAGGAGTTGACCATCCGGCGGCCGGGTGCCCAGCGCTCCACCAGGTCGGCCGGGCACGCCTCGGCGCCGACGATCAGGGTGCGCAGGCGCGGCAGGTCACCGGCCGCCTCGGGGGGCACGGTGGCCAGCGCCGCGGGCGGGATCAGCGCGTGCGTGACGCGCCGGTCGGCGAGCACCCGGGCGAGCCGGTCGCCGAGCAGCGGCCCCTCCTCGCCCGCGACGAGCGCGGCCCCGGACAGCAGCGAGACGCACAGCTCCAGGACGGAGGCGTCGAAGCTGGGGGACGCGAACTGCAGCACCCGGTCGCCCGGTCGGACCTCGTAGCGGGCCGCGGCGGCCGTGGCGAAGCCGGCGATCCCGGCGTGCGTGACCACCACCGCCTTGGGGGTGCCCGTCGAGCCGGAGGTGTAGATCACGTACGCCGGGTGCCCGGTGGTCAGCGGCGCGCGGCGGTCGGCGTCGGTCGGGGCGGTCTCCGGCCCGTCCGCGCGCCACACGTGCGCCGGGTCGTCGATGACGAGCACGGCGCCGGAGTCGCGCACCATGAACTCCCGCCGCTCGGCCGGGTAGCCGGGGTCCACCGGCAGGAACGCGGCGCCCGCCTTCGCCACGGCGAGCTGCGCCACCACCGTCTCCGCCGAGCGGGGCAGCGCGAGCGCCACCACGTCCTCCGGGCCCACGCCCCGGCCGGCGAGGTGGTGCGCCAGCCGGTTGGCGGCGCGTTCCACCTCGGCGTACGTCCACGAGCGCGTCCCGGCGAACAGCGCCACCGCCTCGGGCGCCAGGGCCGCCCGCCGCTCGAACAGCTCGGCGATCGTGGCCGGGCGCACCGGGTCCCCGGCCGCCTCGCCGAGCGCGGGCAGCCGCTCCAGCTCCTCGCGGGAGGCCAACGGCAGCGCGGCGACGGGGCGGTGCGGGTCATCGGCGACGGCGGTCAGCAAGGCGGCGAGCTGGCCGGCCATCCGGTCGGCGGTGGCGGCGTCGAACAGGTCGGTGCCGTACGTCAGCAGCCCGCGCAGTTCGCCGGTGTCGGTCTCGGCGAACTCCCAGGTGAGGTCGAACCCGGCGTGGTGGGTGTCCGGCTCGATGTCGCTCACCTCGAGGCCCGGCAGGTCCAGGTCCGCCGCCGGCGCGTTCTGCAGCACGACCATCGCCTGGAACAGCGGGGTACGGCTGGGGTCGCGCACCGGCTGGACCGCGTCCACCACCTGCTCGAAGGGCACGTCCTGGTGCGCGAAGGCGTCCAGCACCGTCCGCCGCACCCCGTCCAGGACGTCGGGGAAGGACGCGTCCGGGGCGATGGCCGAGCGCAGGGTCAACGTGTTGACGAAGAAGCCGACGAGACCCTGGCTCTCGGGGCGGTCCCGGCCCGAGGTGACCGTGCCGACGGCGATGTCCCGCTGCCCGGACAGCCGCGCGAGATACGTCTGCACGGCGGCCACCAGCGTGGTGAACAGCGTGGTCCGCCGCTCCCGGGCGAGAGCGGTGAGCCCGCGGGCCGTGGCGGGCGGCAGCACCAGTTGGGCCGTCGCCCCGGCCCGGCCCCGCTCGGCCGGTCGCGGCCGGTCGGTGGGCAGGTCCAGCGGCTCCACGCCCGCCAGGGTCCGTTGCCAGTACCGCAGGTGCTCCTCGGCCGCCTCCCGGCCCGCGGTCCGCTGCCAGTACGCGATGTCGGCGTACCCCACCGGCAGCGGTGGCAGCGGGCCGACGTCCTCGCCCAGCGCCACCCGGTAGAGGTGGGCCAGGTCGCCGGTGAGCACGGAGGTGGACCAGCCGTCGGTGACGATGTGGTGCAGGGTCAGGGTCAGCACGTGCTCGCTCGCGCCGAGCCGCAGGAGACCGGCGCGCAGCAGCGGCCCTCGGCGCAGGTCGAAGGGGCGCGTGCGCTCCGCGTCCAGCGCCTCCGCCAGCCGCCGCGCGCGCTCGGGCGCGGGCAGCGGCGACAGGTCGCGCACGGGCAGCGGCACCTCGCCCGGCGGGTGCACGACCTGCACGCCCTGGTCGTCCACGGTGTCGAAGGTGGTGCGCAGCGACTCGTGCCGGGCCACCAGACCGGCCAGCGCGGTACGCAGCGCGGCGGTGTCCAGCTTGCCGCGCAGGCGCAGTGCCAGCGGGGTGATGTACTCGGTGCCGCCGGGGGCGAACGCGTCCAGGAACCACAGGCGCTGCTGCGCGTACGACAGCGGCAGCCGGTCCCGGGCCACCGGGGCGGGCGCGATCGGTGTGGGTCCCGTGGCGCGCTCCCCGGTGAGCAGCGCCGCGACGCGGGCCGGGGTCGAGTGGGTGAACACCGTCCGCGGTGTGACCTCGGTGTCGAACTCCGCCGCGAGGCGGGAGGCGAGCCGGATGCTGAGGATCGAGTCGCCGCCCAGCGCGAAGAAGTCGTCCTCCACGCCCACCGCTTCCACCCGCAGCACCTCGGCCCACACCCGCGCGGCGCGGGCCTCGGCCTTCGTGCGCGGGGCGACCGCGCCGGGCCCCGCGACGGCGGGCGCGGGCGCGGGCAGGGCCGCCCGGTCCACCTTGCCGTTGGCGCTCAGCGGCAGCGTCGCCAGCCGTACGAACGCCGAGGGCACCAGGTAGTCGGGCAGGGCGCGTTCGGCGTGGGCGCGCACGTCATCGGTGTCCAGGCCCTCGTCGCCCACCAGGTAGGCGACGAGCCGCTTGGCGCCGTGGTGTTCCTCGCGGGCCACCACCGCCGCGTCCCGCACCCCGGGGTGGGTGGCGAGGACGCCCTCGACCTCGCCCGGCTCGACCCGGAACCCACGGACCTTCACCTGGTCGTCGGCCCGGCCCCGGAACTCCACCGTGCCGTCGAGGCGGCGGCGGGCCAGGTCGCCGGTGCGGTACATCCGCTCGCCGGGCGGCCCGAACGGGTCGGCGACGAACCGCATGGCCGTCGCCCCCGGCCGGTCGAGGTAGCCACGGGCCACGCCCTCACCGGCCAGGTACAGCTCGCCGACCGTGCCAGGGGGTACCGGGCGCATCCGCGCGTCGAGCACGTGGACGCGCAGGTCGTCCAGCGGGCGCCCGATGGGCACCGGGTCCGGCACGGCGGCCGGGTCGGACATCTCGAAGGACGTGGCGAAGGTCGTGGCCTCGGTCGGCCCGTACCCGTCGACCACCACCAGACCGGGGCAGGCGGCCAGCACGCGGCGCACGGCCGTGGCCGGGACGACGTCGCCGCCCGTCCACACCTGCCGCAGCCCCGCCAGGGCGTCGGGCGCGTCCTGCGCCAGCAGTCGGAACAGGCCGGCCGTCAGCCACAGCGCCGTCAGGCCCCGGTCGGCGACCAGCCGTCGCAGCACGGCGGCGTCCAGCGGCCCCGGGGGAGCGACGACGACCTGGCCGCCGCCCAGGAGCGGCGCCCACACCTCGAAGGTGGTCGCGTCGAAGGCGACCGGCGAGTGCAGCAGGACCCGCTCGCACACCCCGTCCGCGAACCGGCCGTCGGTGGCCAGCGAGGCCACGTCCCGGTGCCGCACCCCGACCGGCTTGGGCAGCCCGGTGGAGCCCGAGGTGAACATCACGTACGCCAACCGGTCCGGGTCCGCGGGCGGCAGCGCCGCCGGGCCGGGGGAGGGCGCCGTCCGGGCGGCGGCCACCTCGTCGGCGGTCAGCCGGACGGCCGCCCGCGCCTGCTCGAGCAGGACCGCCCGGCGCCCGGCGGGCGCGCGGCCGTCCACGGGCACGTACGCGCCGCCCGCCCTGACCACCGCGAGCTGGGCCACGACGAGTTCGGCCGAGCGGTCCATGAGCAGCGCGACCCGGTCCTCCACGGCCAGCCCGCCGGCCACCAGGCGCGTCGCCAGCCGCTCGGACCAGTCGGCGAGTTCGCGGTAGGTGAGCCGCCGGCCGCCGTCCTCGACCAGCACGACCGCGTCCGGTGCGCTGCGCGCCCGGGCGGCGAACAGGTCCACCGGCGAGTCGGGCCGGGCCGGGCGCGCGGCGTGGTTCCAGTCGCGCAGCACCGCCCGGTCGTCGTCGGTGAGCGGCTCCAGGTCCCCGGGCGAGCGCGTCCCGCCGCTCGCCAGCGCCTCGGCGGTGGCCGACAACAGCGCCGCCAGGTGCGCCGTGGCCCGCTCCACCGTCGCCCGCTCGAACAGCGCCTCGTCGTAGTCGAGATCGAAGCCGAGGCGGTCGCCGACGTAGGCCCGCAGGCACAGCGGGAAGGTGGTGGCGGTCTCGGCGCGTACGTCGACGATCGCGATGCCCGCGTCGGCCGCGGCCCGCTCGTCGAAGGGGTAGTTCTCGAAGACGACCATGCTGTCGAACAGCCCGGTGCCGGCGGGGACGTCGCTGAGCGCCTGGATGCGGGGCAGGGCGACGAAGTCGAAGCGCCGGGCGTCGCTCTGCTCCTCCTGGAGGGCGCGCAGCCAGGGCAGCACGCCGCCGGGCCCGTCGGCGCGGACCCGGGTGGGCACCGTGTTGATGAACAGGCCCACCATGTCCTCCACGCCCGGCAGTTCGGCGGGCCGGCCGGAGACCGTGGTGCCGAACACCACCTCCCGGCGCCCGCTGTAGCGGGCCAGCAGCAGCGCCCAGGCGCCCTGCACCACGGTGTTGACGGTCAGCGCGGCCCGGCCGGCCGCCTCGCGCAGCCGGCCCGAGACCTCCTCGCTCAGCTCCAGGTGCACCGAGGCGGCCGACCTGGCGCGGTGCGCCTCCACCGGCGGCCGGTCGTAGGGCAGCGGCGTGGGCTCGGTGAACCCGGCCAGGGCGTCGGCCCAGTACCGCTCGGCCTCCGCCTGGTCGCGCTCGCCCAGCCAGTGCAGGAAGTCGCTAAAGGGGCGGCGGGCGGGCGGGTGCGCGGCGGCCCCGGCGACGGTTGCCGCGTACCGCGCGCACACCTCCGCGAAGAGCTGCCCGGTGCTCCAGCCGTCCAGCATCAGGTGGTGCGAGGACCACACGAGCAGTACCTCGTCACCGGGGAGCGCGGCGAGCGCCAGCCGGCACAGCGGGGCCACCGTGACGTCCATGCCGGCCGCCCGGTCCTCGGCCAGCAGCCGGTCGAGCGCCACCTCCCGGCCGGCGGGGGACAGCGTCCGCCAGTCGTGGTGGGTGACGGGCAGCGCGGCGCGCCGCCGCACGACCTGCACCGGGTGCGGCAGGTCCCGCCACTGGACGGCGGAGCGCAGCGCGGGAGTGCGGTCGGCCACCTCCCGCCAGGCGTCGGCGAACGCCTCCGGGTCGGCGACGCCCGCGACGCGGACGGCCAACTGGTCCACGTAGGCGTCGGCCGTGTCGACCAGGCCGTGGAAGAGCATGCCCGCCTGGAGCGCCGTCAGCGGCAGGACGTCCTCCACCTCGCCGCCGTCGCCCACGACCAGGTCCACCTGCCGTTGGTCGAGCCCGGCGAGCGGGAAGTCGGAGGGGCTGCGGCCGCCCGCGCCCGGGGCCGCGCAGTGCGCGACGATCTCGCCCAGCGCCGCGACCGTCTCCTCGGCGAGCCGGCGTACCAGCGACTCGTCGTACACCGCGGGCGGGTAGGTCCAGCCCAGCTCCAGCACGCCGCCCTGGACGACACCCGTCACCTCCAGCGCGTACGGGCGGGTCTCCTCGGGCGCGGTGTCCTGACCGGCCGGCGGCAGCGCGGCCCGCAACAGGCCGTCGGCGCCCGGCTGTTCACCGGATGTCACCTCCCACTGGCCGTGGTAGTTGAAGCCGACGCGCGGCGCGGGCGCGGCGGGCAGCGGGCTCGGTCGCCGCAGGTGGCGCAGCGCGCCGTAGCTCAGGCCCCGCAGCGGCACGGCGCGCACCTGCTCCTTGACCGACAACAGGGTGTGCCGCCAGTCCGCGTCCGGCGCGACGGTCAGGGCCAGCGGGAACTCGGCGGTGAACCAGCCGACCGTGCGGGAGGTGTCCAGATCGTCGAACAGCTCCTCCCGGCCGTGGCCCTCCACGCCGATGAGCACCGTCTCCCGGCCGCACCAGCGGGCCAGCGTCCGACCCAGGGCGCTCAGCAGCACGTCGGCCACCTGAGTGCGGTACACCTCCGGCACCCGCCGCAACAGGGCCTCGGTCTCGGCCTGGCCCAGGTGGACGGTGACCGTGCGCGCCGCGCCCTGCGGGTCCGGCCCGCCGCGGCCGGCGGGCAGCTCGGCCGGCGCGGCGCACACGGCGCTCCAGTACGCCGCGTCGCCGTCGAAGCCGCCCGAGTCCGCGTACCGCGCCAGGCGGTGCGCCCACTGCCCGAACCCGGTCTCCACCGGGGCGAGTTCGACGGGCCGCCCGGCCGCCGCGTCGCGGTAGGCGCTCTCCAGGTCGCCCAGCAGGACCCGCCAGGACACGCCGTCCACCACCAGGTGGTGCGCGGTGAGCACCAACTGCGGCGGGGCGTCGGGGCCCCGGTCGAGGAACAGGGCCCGCGCCACGCGGCCCGTGGTGGGGTCGAGCGAGTCCCGCGCCTCGTCGGTCGCGGCGCGCACCGCCGCCTCCAGGGCCGCGTCCTCCAGCCCGCGCACGTCGTGCCGGGTGAACACCGTCTCGGGCGCGGCGGGCAGCACCTCCTGCGACCAGGCGCCGTCGGCGTGCCGGAACCGGGTGCGCAACCCCTCGTGCCGGGCCACCAGCGCGGCCACGGCCGCCTCCAGCAAGGAGGCGTCGGTGCCGGGCGCCAGCTCCACCCGGTTCGTCATGGTGAAGCGCATCCGGTCACCGACCGGGCGGTCCGCCAGATACCAGTGCTGGATCGGGGTGAGCGGCGCCGGGCCGCTCGGCGCCTTCGGCGCGCCGGCCGCCCCGGGGTCCGTCTGCCCGGCGCGCAGCGCCAGTTCGGCGACGGTCTGGTGGCGGAAGACGTCCTTGGAGGTGAGGGCCAGCCCGGCGCGCCGGGCCCGGGAGACGATCTGGATGCTGAGGATGGAGTCCCCGCCCAGAGTGAAGAAGTTGTCCTCCACGCCGACCCGGGGGACGCCGAGCACCTCCGCCCAGATGCCGGCGAGCAACGTCTCGGCCTCGGTGCGCGGCGCCACGTGCGCGCCCGCCCCGTCCGGCTGGGCGGGCGGCTCGGGCAGGGCGCCACGGTCCGTCTTGCCGCTGCTGGTGCGCGGAATCCGGGCCAGGGTGACGAACACCGAGGGCACCATGTAGTCCGGCAGGCTCCGCCGCAGCCGAACCCGCAGCTCCTCCGCGGCCGGCGGCCGTGGCCCGTCGGGCACCAGGTAGGCCACGAGCCGTGCCCGGCCCGCGTGCTCCCGGGCCACCACCACCGCCTCCCGCACCCCTCCGGCGGCCAGCAACGCCGCCTCCACCTCACCCGGCTCGATGCGGAACCCGCGCACCTTGACCTGCTCGTCGGCGCGCCCGACGAACTCCAGCAGCCCCCGGTCGTCCCAGCGGGCCAGGTCGCCGGTGCGGTACATGCGCGTCCCCGGCGGCCCGAACGGGTCGGCCACGAACCGCCCCGAGGTCAGGCCGGGTCGCCCCAGGTAGCCACGGGCGACCTGGGCCCCCGCGAGGTACAGCTCACCCGGCACGCCGACCGGCACCGGCCGCAGCGCCGCGTCGAGCACGTAGGCCCGTACCCCCCGGCCCGGGCGGCCGATGAGCGGCCGCTGTGGTTGCTCGGCGAAGGGCCCGTACACGGCGTCGACGGTGCACTCGGTGGGCCCGTACACGTTGTACGCCGCCACGCTCTCCAGCGCGCGCAGCTCCCGCCACAGCGGGGCGCCGACCGCCTCGCCGCCCACCAGGACCAGCCGGGGCCGGTGAGCCCCGGTGAACAGCCCGGCGGTCACCAGTTCCTGGAGGAAGGACGGGGTGGTGTTCACGCAGTCGATCCGGTGCTCCGCCACCAGGGCCACGAACGCCGCCGGGTCGTGCCGCACGTCCTCGTCCAGCAGGTGCACCTGCTGGCCCAGGGCCAGCAGCAGCGGGCCCTCCCAGGAGGTGTCGAAGGAGAACGCGGCGCTCAGCGCGAACCGCAGCCGCCCGCCGTCCCCGGTGTGCGGGGCCACCAGGCCCGCCAGGTGGTCGCGGCACAGATTGAGCAGGTGCCGGTGCTCGACCAGCACGCCCTTGGGCCGGCCGGTGGAGCCCGAGGTGTAGTTCAGGTAGGCCGCGTGGGCGGCGCGCAGCGGCGCGATCCGGTCGGCGTCGGTGGGGTCGTGGTCGGGGAGGCTCGCGAGCGGCGCCTCGCGCAGCGTGTCGGGCTCCAGCACCACGTGCGGCGCGGCGTCCTCGTACAGCAGCGCCACGCGCTCCTCGGGCAGCTCCGGGTCCACCGACAGATGGGTGCCCCCGGCCTTGAGCACGGCCAGCAGCGCCACGAGCATGTCCGAGGTGCGCGGCAGCCGCACGGCCACCAGCCGCTCGGGTCCGACGCCGCGCGCGATGAGGTGGTGGGCCAACTGGTTGGCGCGGGCGTTGAGGGTGGCGAAGTCCAGCGTGGCGTCCCGGGCCACCAGGGCGGTGGCGCGCGGGGTACGGGCCGCCGACTCCTGGAAGAGGTCCACCAGCGTCGCGTCCGGCGCGGGCGCGGGCAGCGGCTGGCCCTGCCACTGGGTGAGCGCCCGCCGCCGCTCGGCGTCGGTCATCAGCGGCAGCGCCCCCACCGGCTGGTCCGGGTCGTCCGCGACCGCCTCCAGGAGCAGCCGCAGCCGTCCCACCGCCCGCTCCACCGTGGCCTCGTCGAACAGGGCCGTGTCGTACTCCACGAAGCCGGTCAGCCCGTCGTCGCCGGCCACGAAGTCGAAACTCAGGTCGAAGGTGGCGTGCCGCACCGGCGGCGTGAGCGCCTCGACGGACAGGCCCGGCAGCTCGGGTTCCCGGCCGCCCAGGTTGTGCAGGGCGACCATGACCTGGAACAGCGGGGTGCGGCTGGTGTCCCGCTCCGGCCGCACCGCCTCCACCAGGCGCTCGAAGGGCACGTCCTGGTGGGCGAAGGCGTCCAGGACCGTCGCGCGCACCTCGCCCAGGAGCCGGCTGAACGGCGCGTCGGGCCGCACCCGGTTCCGCAGTACCAGGGTGTTCACGAACATGCCCACCAGGTGCTCCAGTTCGGGGCGGTCGCGCCCCGCGGCCACCGTGCCGACCGCGATGTCCTCCTGGCCCGACCAGCGGGCGAGCAGCACCTCACAGGCCGCCAGCAGCGTCATGTACAAGGTGGCGTCGGCCCGGCGCCCGGCCTCGCGTAGCCGCTCGGTCAGCGCTGCGGGCAGCGAGAACTCCAGCAGCGCCCCGTCGCCCGCGCGCACGGCCGGCCGCGGCCGGTCCGTCGGCAGCTCCAGCGGCGCCACCCCCGCCAGCCGCTCCCGCCAGTGGGCGAGGGCGGCCTCGTCGGCGGCGGCGGCCCGAGCGTCCTGCCAGGCCGCGAAGTCCACGTAGGACAGGGGGAGTTCGGGAAGGCGCGGCGGGCGGCCGGTCAGGGCCGCCGCGTACAGCTCCGCCAGGTCCCGGCCGAGTACGGTCGAGGACCAGCCGTCGGTGGCGATGTGGTGCACGGCCAGCGTCAACACGTGCTCGTCGGCGGCCAGTCGTACGAGCCCGGCCCGCAGCAGCGGCCCGCGCGCCAGGTCGAAGGGGGCGCCGGCCTCGCGGGCCAGCAGCGCGTCGAGCGCGGCGGCGCGCTCGTCCGGCGGCGTGGCCGACAGGTCGGTGCGCGCCAGGTCCACCGGGTGCGGCGGTCCGACGCGCTGGCGGGCCCGGCCGTCCTCGTCGGCGAACGTGGTGCGCAGCGGCTCGTGCCGGGCCACCAGGCCGTCGAGGGCCGCGCGCAGGGCGCGGACGTCGAGCGCGCCGCGCAGCCGCAGCGCGGACAGCGTCACGTACGTGGTGCCGCCGGGCTCGAAGCGGTCCAGGAACCACAGCCGCCGCTGGGCGGGCGACAGCGGCAGCGGGCCGGTGCGGTCGGCCGCCGGGATCGCCTCGGCCGGCGCGGCGGCCGACCTCGGGGCGGGCAGGGCCGCGGCCAGCTCCGCGACCGTGGGGTGGGTGAACAACAGCCGTGGGGAGACCTCCACGCCGAGGGCGGCGTGCAGCCGGGAGGCGACGCGGACGGCGAGGATCGAGTCACCGCCAAGGGCGAAGAAGCCGTCATCGGCGCCGACCTCGCCCGTGCCGAGCACCTGCGACCACGCCTGGGCCACCAGCCGCTCGGCCTCGGTGCGCGGAGCGACGCGCTCGCCGGTCGCGGCGTAGCCGTCCCGGTCGGGGGCGGGCAGGGCACGGCGGTCGAGCTTGCCGTTGACGGTCAGCGGCAGCGCCTCCAGGGTGACGTACGCGGCGGGCACCATGTGCGCGGGCAGCCGCTCTCCCAGGTGGGCGCGCAGGGTGGCGGCAGACGGCGGCGCGGCCGGGTCCGCGCCCACGACGTGGGCGACCAGCCGCCGCACGCCCGGGGTGTCCTCGCGCACGCCGACCGCGGCGTCGGCGACGGCGGGGTGCGCGGTCAGCGCGGCCTCGATCTCGCCCGGCTCGATGCGGAACCCGCGGATCTTCACCTGCTGGTCGGCCCGACCCAGGTAGTCCAGGGTGCCGTCCGCCCGCCACCGCGCGCGGTCGCCGGTGCGGTACATGCGCGTCCCCGCCGGGCCGAACGGGTCGGCCACGAAGCGCGCGGCGGTGAGGCCAGGCCGGTTCAGGTAGCCCCGGGCCAGGCCCTCTCCCGCGACGTACATCTCGCCCACCGCGCCGTGCGGCACCGGCGCGAGGCCGCCGTCGAGCACGTACACCCGCAGGTCACCGATGCCACGGCCGATGCCGCTGGAGGTGGCTCCGGTGACGGTGGCGCGATCCAGCGGCGCGTACGTGACGTGCACCGTGGTCTCGGTGATGCCGTACATGTTGACCAGCACCGGCGCGGTGTCGGGGTGGCGCTCGTACCAGTCGGTCAGCCGTCCCGGCTCCAACGCCTCGCCACCGAAGACCACCCGGCGCAGCGCCAGCCGGTCGCCCAGCTCCGGGTGCTCGGCGTCCGCGCGCACCAGCGGCTGGAACGCCGACGGCGTCTGGTTGAGGACCGTCACCCGCTCGTCCACCAGCAGGCGCAGGAAGTCCTTCGGCGACCTGGCCACGTCGTGCGGGACGACGACCAGTCGCCCGCCGTGCGCCAGCGCGCCCCAGATCTCCCAGACGGAGAAGTCGAACGCGTAGGAGTGGAACAGCGTCCACACGTCGTGCTCGTCGAAGCCGAACCAGTCCCGGGTGCGCTCCAGCAGCCGCACCACGTTGGAGTGCGGCACCACCACGCCCTTGGGCAGCCCGGTGGAGCCCGAGGTGTAGATCACGTACGCGGGGTGCCCGGGGTGCGGGCGGTGGGCCAGGCCCGGCCCGGCGGCGGGCCTACGGGCCAGGTCGGCCCGGACGTCGGGGTCGTCCAGGAGCAGCCGGGGGCAGTCGGCCTCCCGTACCCGGTCCGCGACGGCGCCCGTGGTCACCAGCAGCTCCGGTGCCGCGTCGCCCAGCAGGTGGGCGATCCGGCCGGCGGGCAGCTCCGGGTCGATCGGCACGTACGCTGCCCCGCTCCGCACCACCGCGAGCAGCGCCACCAGCAGCTCCGTCGAACGGGGCAGGGCGAGTGCCACGAACCGCTCGGGGCCGGCCCCGCACTCGGCGAGCCGGTGCGCCAACCGGCCGGCGGCGGCGTCGAGTTCGGAGTACGTCAGGGTGGCGTCCGGGCCGCTCACCGCCACGGCGTCCGGGGTGCGGGCCACCCGCGCCTCGAACAGGTCCACCAGGGTCTTCCCCGAGTGCCCCCGCTGGGTGCCGTTCCAGTCGACCAGCACGCGGCGGCGCTCGTCGGCGGTCGTCCAGGCCAGCTCCCGCAGCGGCCGGTCCGGGCCGGCCGCCAGCTCACGAAGGAGCAGGCACAGCCGGTCGGCGACGGCCCGCGCCGTGGCAGGGTCGAACAACTCGGGGTCGTAGGCGAGGTCGAACCCGAGCCGGTCGCTCTGGTAGGCGCGCAGCACCAGGGGGAAGTTGGTGGCGTCGCGCGAGGCCACCTCCCGGACGCGGACGCCGGCGTCGGCGGTGCGGGCGTCGTCGAAGGGGTAGTTCTCGAAGGCGACCATGCTGTCGAACAGCGCGGTGCCCCTCGGCACGTCGCTGAGGGCGGCCACCCGCGCCAGCGACACGGCCTCGAAGCGGCGCGCCTCCGCCTGCGCGTCCTGTACCTGGCGCAGCCAGGCCGCGGCCGGCCGGTCCCCGTCCACCCGGACCCGGGTGGGCAGCGTGTTGATGAACATGCCCACCATGGACTCCACGCCGTCCAGTTCCGCCGGGCGACCCGAGACGGTGGTGCCGAACACCACCTCGGGCTCGGCGGTGTAGCGGGACAGCAGCAGCGCCCACGCGCCCTGCACCACGGTGTTCAGGGTCAGCCCGCGGCGCTGCGCGGCCCGCGCCAGCTCCCGTGACACCTCGACGGGCAGGGCGGCGGCCACCACCTCCGCCGAGCGCGAGCGGTGGGCCTCGCGGGGCGGCCGGTCATAGGGCAGCGGCGTCGGCGTCGCGAACCCGACCAGGGCGGTACGCCAGAACTCCTCGGTCTCCCGCGCCCGGCCCTCCCGCCCGGCCAGCCAGCGCACGTAGTCGCCGAACGGGCGGCGGCGTGGCGGCGCGTACGAGCGGCCCGCGACGAGCGCCGCGTACTCCTCGCACACCTCGGTCAGCACCTGTGCCAGGCTCCAGCCGTCCAGGATCAGGTGGTGCGAGGTCCACACCAGGTGCAGGCCGTCGCCGGGCAGCCGGGCCAGCGACAGCCGCAGCAGCGGCGCGGTGCCCAGGTCCATGCCGCGCGCCAGGTCGCGCTCCTTCAGCCGGGCGAGCGCCCGCGCGCGCCCGGCCTCGTCCAACTCCCGCCAGTCGTGGTGCTCCACGGGCACCTCGGCCCGGCGGTCGACGACCTGCACCGGTCGCGGCACGTCCTCCCACACGACGCGGCTGCGCAGGGCGGGCGTGCGGTCCACCACCCGCTGCCAGGCGCGGGCGAAAGCCTCCGGGTCCGCCACCCCGTCCAGCAGCAGGGCGGCCTGGTCGAGGTAGACGTCGTCGTCCGCGCCGTCC
Organism: Streptomyces sp. 71268; assembly: GCF_029392895.1. Lineage (NCBI taxonomy): Bacteria > Bacillati > Actinomycetota > Actinomycetes > Kitasatosporales > Streptomycetaceae > Streptomyces > Streptomyces sp. 71268. The sequence goes on along the minus strand of NZ_CP114200.1, from coordinate 494,377 downwards.
AACAGGCGGTGGAAGACCATGCCCTCCTGCAACGGCGTCAGCGGCAGGATGTCCTCCACCGCGCGCCCGTCACCGGCCAGCCGGTCCACCCGCGCCTGATCCAGACCGGCCAGCGGGAAGTCGGACGGGGTGCGCCCGCCGGCCCCCGGCAGCGCGCAGTGCTCGACGATCGCGGTCAGGGCCCGCACCGTAGCCTCGGCCAGGTCGCGCACCGTGCCCTCGTCGTGCACCTGGTCGCTGTAGTGCCAGGTGGTCTCCAGTACGCCGTCGGCCACGACCGCCGATATGTCGAGCAGGTGGTCGAGCCGCTCACCGGCCGCCATCTCACCGCCGGGTACCTCGCCCGCCGGGGCGAAGTCGCCGCCAGGCGCGGAGTCCCACTGGCCGTGGTAGTTGAAGCACACCTGCGGCAGCGGCACCTCGCGCAGCGCGCGCGCCGCCTGGTTCGGCGAGTCAAGGCGCGCCAGCGCCTCGTAACCGAAGCCGCGCCGGGGCACGGCCCGCAGCCGCTCCTTGACCGACTTGAGCACCGCGCCCCAGTCGGGCTCGGCCGCCCCCGCCCCGTCCAGGGTGAAGGTGACCGGGTACTGGGCGGTGAACCAGCCCACGGAACGGGACAGGTCCACGGCGGGCGCCGCGCCGGCGGCGCTCGCGTCCGGCGCCTCCTCCGCGCCGTTCCCGGTACCCGGCCCGTCCTCGATCTCCTGTCGGCCGTGCCCCTCCAGGGCCACGGTCACCCGGTCGGAGCCGGTCCAGTCGGCGAGCGTCCGGCACACGGCGCTGAGCAGCACGTCGTCGACGCGGGTGCGGTACGCGGCCGGCACCTGGCGCAGCAGCGCCTTCGTGGCCTCGCGCGACAGCCCGGCGCGCACGGTGCGCACCGACCCGGCCAGTGGCACCCCGGGCCGGTCCACGGGCAGCGGGGCGCGGGGCTGCTCGCTCTCCCGCGTCCAGTACGGCAGGTCCGCGTCGAGCCCGCCCGCGGCCACCCAGCGGGCCAGCCGCTCGGTCCAGGTGGTGAACGGCGTGGTCGCCGGCTCCAGCCGGACCTCGGCGCCGGCGGCCGCCTGGCGGTAGCCGCTCTCCAGGTCGGTCAGCAGGATGCGCCAGGAGACGCTGTCGACGCCCAGGTGATGGGCGGTCAGCAGCAACTGCGGGCGCTCGCCGGCCTCCGGGCGCAGCAGGGCGGCGCGCAACAGCGTGCCGTCGGCCGGGTCGAGCCCGGCGCGCAACTCGTCGGCCACCGCACGCAGGGCCGTCTCCCTGGCGGGGCCCTCGGCCCGTGGCACCTCGCGGTGGACCAGCAGGCCGGGGGCCTTCGCCGCGTCGTCGGCCATCGGGTACTGGCGCCAGGCGCCGTCCTCGCGGACGAACCGGGTGCCCAGCGCCGGATGGTGGGCGGCCACGGCGCGCAGCGCGCGCTCCAGGGCGCCCGGGTCGGTCTCCCGCGGCAGGTCGAGCAGCATCGACATGGCGAAGTGCCCCAGCGGTCCGTGCGTGGCGAGGAACCACTCCTGGATCGGGGCCAGCGGGCCGGGCCCGGCCTCTTGCTGCGGCGCGGTGGTGACCGGCGGGGCGGCGCGCCGGTCGGCGGCGGCCGCGAGTTCGGTGACGGTCTGGTGCAGGAAGACGTCCCGTGAGGTCACGTGCAGCCCGGCGGACCTGGCCCGGGACACCGTCTGGATGCCGAGGATCGAGTCGCCGCCCAGCTCGAAGAAGTTGTCGTCGACGCCCACCTGGGCCACGCCCAGCACGGCCGACCAGATCCCGGCCAGTTCCCGCTCCGTCGCGGTGCGCGGCGCGGTCAGCTCCCGCTCGCCCGCCGTGGCGTCCGGGTCGGGGGCGGGCAGCGCGCGCCGGTCCAGCTTGCCGCTGACGGTCAGTGGCAGCGCGTCCAGCACGACGAACGCGGCGGGCACCAGGTGGCGCGGCAGGGTCAGCGACAGCGCCTGCCGCAACGCGGCGGGCGCCGGCCGCTCGGCGCCCGCCGCGGGCACCACGTAGCCGGCCAGCCGGGCGTGGCCGCGCTCGTCGGAGACCGCCACGACGGCTGCCTCGGCCACCTCGGGCAGCGCCGTCAGCGCCGCCTCCACCTCGCCCGGCTCCACCCGGTGACCGCGGATCTTGACCTGGTCGTCGGCGCGGCCCAGGTAGTCCAGCCGCCCGTCCGAGGTCCACCGGGCCAGGTCACCGGTGCGGTACATCCGGCCGCCGGGCGGGCCGAACGGGTCGGGCACGAAGCGCGCGGCGGTCAGCCCCGGCCGGCGCAGATAGCCGCGCGCCACCTGGTCGCCCGCCAGGTACAGCTCGCCCCCGACGCCGATGGGCACCGGCTGCCCCCGGCCGTCCAGCACGTAGGCGCGCACGTTGTCCAGCGGCCGGCCCACCACCGGCCGCACCGTGCCGTCCACGGGGCAGGCCAGCGCGTCGACGGTGCACTCGGTGGGCCCGTAGAAGTTGTACGCGGCCACGTCCGGCAGCCCGGCCAGCTCGCGCCAGAGCGCGGGGCCGACGGCCTCGCCGCCGAGCATCAGCACCCGAGGGTGGTGACGGGGGTCGGTGAGCAGCCCGGCGGGCAGCAACTGCCGCAGGTAGGAGGGGGTCACGTCGAGGAAGTCGACGCGGTGCTCGACGACGTACTCCACCAGGGCGGCCGGGTCGAGCCGGGTGGCCTCGTCCACCAGGTGCAGCCGGTGGCCGTCGACCATCAGCAGCACGCCCTCCAGCGAGGTGTCGAAGGAGAACGACGCGGTCAGGGCCACCCGCAGCGGGCCGCCGCCGGCGTCGGCGACGAAGCCCCCACGGTGCGCGGCGAGCAGGTTCGCCAGCGAACGGTGCTCGACGGACACGCCCTTGGGGCGGCCGGTGGAGCCGGAGGTGTAAATGACGTACGCCGTGTTGTCGGGGCTCAGCGGGCCGAGCCGGTCGGCGTCGGTGGGGTCGTCCTCGCGGCCTGCGGCGGGCAGTTCGCGCAGCGTCTCCTCGTCGACCAGCAGCGCGGGTTCGGCGTCCGCCAGCAGCAGCCGAATCCGCTCGTCGGGCAGTTCCGGGTCCACCGGCAGGTATCCGGCGCCGGACTTCCACACGGCCAGGATCGCGACGACCATGTCGGCGGTGCGCGGCAGTCGCACCGCCACCAGTCGTTCGGGCCCCGCGCCGCGCGCGATGAGGTGGTGGGCGAGGACGTTGGCGCGGGCGTTGAGGGTGGCGTAGTCCAACGTGGCGTCGCGGGCCACCAGCGCCGTCGCGCGCGGGGTGCGGGCGACCCGCGCCTGGAACAGCTCCGGGTAGGTGGCGGGCGGCACCGGCCGGGCCGTGGCGTTCCACTCCTCCAGCAGCAGCCGCCGTTCCGCCTGCGACAGCAGGTCCAACTCGCCCAGCGCCCTGTCGGGTTCGGCCGCGACACCGGCGAGCAGGGCCACCAGTTGCCCGGCCATGCGGGCGGCGGTCGCCGCGTCGAACAGGTCGGTGCGGTACTCCAGCAGGCCGGCCAGCCCGTCCCCGTCGGGTACGAACTCGACGCTCAGGTCGAAGGTGGCCGAGCGGCGCGGCACGGTGACCGGCTCGACCGCTAGGCCGTGCGGGGCGGGCGCGGCCGGCGGGGCGGGGTGGAGCAGGACCATGGCGTCGAACAGCGGGTTGCGCCCCGCCTCACGGGCCGCGCCCACCGCGTCCACCAGCCGCTCGAAGGGGACGTCGTCGTGGGCGAAGGCGTCGAGCACCGTGGTGGAGGAGGCGGCGAGGAGTTCCCGGTAGGAACGGGCGGTGTCCACCGGCGTCCTGAGCACCACCGTGTTGACGAACAGGCCCACCGCGCGCTCCAGTTCGGTGCGCCCACGGCCGGGCGTCAGCGAGCCCACGGCGATGTCGTCCTGCCCCGACCAGCGGGCGAACAGCGCCTGGCAGGCGGCGACCAGCGCGGCGAACAGCGTGGTGTGCTGCCCCGCCGCCAGCTCCCGCAGCCGGGCCGTGGTGGCCGCCGGGACGGCGAAGGTGTGCACGGCGCCGTCCCCGGCCTCCCGGCCCTCGCGCGGGCGGTCGAGCGGCAGCTCCAGCGGCTCCAGGCCGTCCAACTGCTTCTTCCAGTAGGCGAGGTGCTCCTCCAGCGCCGCGCCGGCCAGCCGCTCGCGCTGCCAGGCGGCGAAGTCCGGGTACTGGGTGGCGACCGGGGACAGCGCCGGTTCCTCGCCGCGCGCCAGAGCGTCGTAGGCGGCGCACACCTCCTCCACCAGCACGCCCATCGACCAGCCGTCGGTGACGGTGTGGTGCGCGGTGACGAGTAGGACGTGCTCGGTGCCCGAGGCGCGCAGCAACACGGCCCGCAGCAGCGGACCGCCGCGCAGGTCGAACGGGAGCGCGTACTCCGCGAGCAGCGCCGCCTCCAGCGCCGCCCCCGGGTCCGCGTCCGGTGCCGTCGGGTCCAGGCCGGCCTCCGCCCCCGCCGTCAGGTCGCGTACGGGTAGCTCCACCGGGCCCGCGGGGCGAACCCGTTGCACCGGCCGGCCGTCGTCGGTGTCGAAGGTGGTGCGCAGCGCCTCGTGGCGGGCCACGACGGTTCGCAGCGCCCCGGCGAGCGCCTCCCGGTCCAGCTCGCCGGTCAGCCGCAGCGCGACCGCGCTGTTGTAGCGGGCGTCGCCCGGCTCTAACTGGTCCAGGAGCCACAGCCGCTGCTGGGCGAAGGACGGCGGCAGCGGCCGGGAGCGGTCCGCGCGCGGGATGCCGCCCCCGCCCCCGGCGGCCGGGCCGGCCTTGCCGGCCAGGCGCCGGCGCAGCGCCTCCTGGAGGTCGCGCGGCAGGGCCGCGGCACGGTTCTGCTTCGAGTTCGAAGACGTCATGTCGTCGGCCCTCATCGTTCGTCGTGGTCGCTGTCGCCGCTCGCGGCGTCTTCCAGTTCCCGCAGCACCCGCTCCTCCACCAGCTCGGCCAGGGCGGCGACCGTGCGGGTGGTGAGCACGTCCCGTGGGGTGAGGGACAGGCCGAACGCCTCGCCGGCGCGCGCCGCGATGGCCAGCGCCCGCATCGAGTCACCGCCCAGGGCGAAGAAGTCGTCCGTGACGCCCACGGAGGCGTCCAGCACCTCGGCCCACACGCCCGCGACGGCCTCCTCGGTGGGCGTGCGGGGCGCCACCCGCGCGGCGGCCGGTGCCGACCGCGCGCCGGGCGCGGGCAGGGCGGCACGGTCGACCTTGCCGTTCTCGGTGAGCGGGAAGCGCTCCAGGACGGCGAAGGCGGTCGGCACCATGTGCCCGGGCAGTGTGCGGGCGGCGAACGCGCGCAGTTCCGTGTCCGGCGGCACCTGTGCCCCGGGCGCGGCGAGCAGGTGCGCCACGAGCACCGGCTCGCCGGGCTCGTCCCGCCGTACGCTCACCACGGCCTGCCGCACCGCCGGGTGGGCCGTCAGCGCGGCCTCGACCTCGCCCGCCTCGATCCGGTGGCCGCGCAGCGCGATCTGGTGGTCGGCGCGCCCCAGGTAGTGCAGCTCGCCCGAGGCGTCCCGGCGCACCAGGTCGCCGGTGCGGTACATCCGCGAGCCGGGCGGGCCGTACGGGTCGGCGGTGAACCGGGAGGCGGTCAGGCCCGGCCGGCCCAGGTAGCCGCGGGCCAGCGACGGCCCGTGGACCCACAGTTCGCCGGGCACGTTGTCGGCGACCGGGCGCAGCCGGGCGTCGAGCACGTACCCACCGCTGCCCGGCCTCGGCCGGCCGATGGGCGGCGCGGCCCCGGTGGGCGTGAGCGGCCCTGACCAGGTCGCCACGACCGTGGACTCGGTCGGCCCGTAGGAGTTGATCATTCGGTGGTGGGGCGCCCAGCGAGCGACGAGGTCGGGGCCGCAGGCGTCCGCGCCCACGATGAGCGTCCGCAGGTCGGTCAGCGTCCCCGCGGCCTCCGCCGGCACGGTGGCGAGCGCGGCGGGCGGCAGCAGGGTGTGCGTGACGCGCTCGGCGCGCAGCACGTCGGCCAGCTCCGCGCCGAGCAGCGGGCCGGGCGGCGGCAGCACCAGGGCCGCCCCGGCGGGCAGCGCCATGCACAGCTCCAGCACCGACGCGTCGAAGCTGGGCCGGGCGAAGGCCAACACCCGGTCGCCCGGCCGCACCTGGTAGTGGTCGGCCTCCGCCGCGGCGAACTCCGCCAGCCCGCGGTGGGTGACGACCACGCCCTTGGGCGTGCCGGTGGAGCCCGAGGTGTAGAGCACGTACGCCGGGTCGTCCAGGGCCGCCGGGCGGAGCCGGTCGGCGTCGGTGGGCCGGTGCCCGGGCGCCTCGTCACCGCCGTCGGCGAGCAGTTCGCGCGCCTCCTCCCCGGTCAACGTGACCACCGGGGCGGCGTCCCGCAGCATCAGCGCGATCCGCTCGGCCGGATAGTCCGGGTCGACCGGCAGGTACGCGGCGCCCGCCTTGGCGGTCGCGAGCTGGGCGGTGACCATGTCGACCCCGCGCGGCAGCACCAACGCCACCAGGTCGCCGGGGCCCGCGCCGCGCGCGACGAGCCGGTGCGCGAGTCGGTTGGCCCGTGCCTCCAGCTCCGCGAAGGACAGCCGCACGCCCGGCGCGGTCAGCGCGGTGGCGTCCGGCCACCGGTCGACGGCGGCCTCCACCAGCGCCGCCAGGCCCACCGCGGGCACCGGGCGGCCGTCGGTCGGCGCCGCGACCGGCCCCGTCAGCCGCGCGGCCTCCGCCGGCGGCAGGGTGGCGACGGCGTCGACGGTGGCGCCCTCGCCGGCGGCGGCCAGGGCGCCCAGGGCGTGGGCGAACTGGGCGGCCAGCGACTCGGCGGTGGACTCCTCGAAGTACCGGGGGTCGTAGCCGAGTTCGACGCTGAGCCGTTCGCCGGGCGAGACCACCGCGGTCAGCGGGTAGTTGGTGGCCTCCAGGGCGTGCAGGTCCCGCACCCGCAGCCCGTGGGCGGTGGCGGCGCCGTCGTTGATCGGGTAGTTCTCGAACACCACCAGGCTCTCGAACAGCGACACCCCCGCGGGCAGGTCGCTCAGGGCGCGCAGGTCGGACAGCGGCAGGTGGTCGTGGCCCCGGGCGTCGGCCTGCGCGGCCTGCAACGTGCCCAGCCAACCCGCCGGGGACGCGGCGCCGTCCACCACGCAGCGCACCGGCAGGGTGTTGATGAACAGCCCGGTGATCTCCTCCGCGCCGGGCAGGTCGGCCGGCCGTCCGGAGACGGTCGTGCCGAAGCACACGTCGCGCTCGCCGCTCCAGCGCGACAGCAGCAGGGCCCACACGCCCTGCACGACCGTGTTCAGCGTCAGGTGGTGGGCTCGCGCGAAGTCCCGCAGCGCGGCGCTCTCCCGCTCGCCCAGCCGCCGCGACAGCCAGGTGCCCGACCGGGTCGCCGCCCCCCGCGCCGGACGGCGGTCGTAGGGCAGCGGGGTCGGCGCGGACAGCCCTGCCAGGGTGCGGCGCCAGTGCTCCTCGGCCCGGTCGCCGTCACGGGTGGCCAGCCAGCCGACGTAGTCGGCGAACGGGCGCCGCTCCGGCGGCCGGGGGTCGGCGCCCCGGGTCAGGGCCGCGTGGCAGGCGAACACGTCCGACAGCACGTGGAAGACGCTCCACCCGTCCAGCAGGACGTGGTGGAAGGTCCACACCACGCGGACCTCGGTGGCGGAGAGCCGGGCGAGCGCCAGCCGCAGCAGCGGCGGCCGGTCCAGGTCGAGCCCGCGCTCCCGGTCCTCGGCCAGCAGCCGCCCAAGGGCCGCGTCGCGCCCGGCCTCGTCCAGGCCACTCCAGTCCAGCAAGGTGACCGGCAGTTCGGCGTGGCGGTGCACCACCTGCAACGGGACGGGTACGTCACGCAGTACGACCGCGCTGCGCAGCACCGGGGTGTGGTCCACGACGTGCTGCCAGGCCGCGGCCAGCACGGCGCTGTCCGGCACGCCGTCCAGCACGAAGGTGGCCTGCTCCACGTACAGCCCCTCGCCGGGCTGGTCGAGCCCGTGGAAGACCAGGCCCGCCTGGGTGGGGGTGAGCGGGTACAGGTCGACGACGTCCCGTCCGGTGCCCACCAGGCGGTCCACCGCCGCCTGGTCGAGCGGCGCCAGCGGGAAGTCCGAGGGCGTGCGGCCCCCGGCGTCCGGCCGCGCGCAGTGCCGCACGATCTCCCGCAGCTCGTCCGCCGTCTCCTCGGCCAGCCGCCCAACGGTCGCGCGCTCGTGCAGGTTGGCCGAGTACGACCAGGTGAACTCCAGTTGCTTGTCGGCCACGGCCCCCACGACGTCGATCAGGTGCGGCCGGTCGGCATCGCGGTCCATGTCGCCGCCCAGCGCGCCGTACGGGGCGTGCAGCAGGCCGCCGTCCGCGCGGGCGCTCCAGTCCCGCCGGCCGAGGTAGTTGAAGGAGATGCGCGGCTCCTCGGGGAAGGTGCCCGGCGCCCGGCGCAGGTGGCGCAGCGCGCCGTGCCCCAGGCCGTTGCGGGGCACCGACCGCAGGCCCTCCTTGGCGGACTTGAGCGCCGTGCCCAGGTCCGCGTCCGGCGGCAGGTCGAGCGCGACGGGGAACATGGTGGTGAACCAGCCGACGGTGCGCGAGAGGTCGACGTCGTCGAACAGCTCCTCCCGGCCGTGGCCCTCCAGGGCGATCGGCACCCGGGCCCGACCGGTCCAGCGGGCCAGCACCCGGCCCAGGGCGCACAGCAGCACCTCGCCCACCCGGGTGCGGTAGACCTCCGGCACGTCCTGGAGCAGCCGGCGGGTCTCCTCCGTCTCCAGCCGCACGGTCACCGTCTCCTCGGAGTCCGCGGAGTTCCGGCCGGCACGGTCGGTGGGCAGCTCGGCGGGGGCGCCGGCGGTGGCCCAGTAGGGGAGTTCGTCGTCGAAGCCGCCGGCGACGGCGTGGTCGGCCAGCTTCCGGGCCCAGGCGCGGAAGGAGGTCGTCTTCGGGCCGAGGTCGGCCTCCTGCCCGGCGCGCAGCCGGCGGTAGGCGCTGTCCAGGTCCTCCGCGATGATCCGCCACGACACCGCGTCCACCACCAGGTGGTGGGCGGCCAGCAACAGGATCGGCGGCGACTGGTCGCCCGGCCGGCACAGCACGGTCCGCAGCAGCGGCCCGCGCGCCAGGTCGAAGTCCGCGCACGCCTCGTCGGCGAGCGCGCGCACTCCGGCCGCGACCTCCTCCGGGGCCCCGTCCGGCAGCTCGCGGACCCGCAGGTCGACGGCCGCGCCGGGCGCGGTGCCGTACTGGCGCGGCGGTCCGTCGCCGGTGTCCTCGTACCGCATGCGCAGCGCGTCGTGGTGTTCCAGCACGGCGGCCAGCGCGGCGCGCAGCGCCGCCACGTCGGTGTCCTCGGCCAACCGGAACGCGAGCGTCTGGGCGAAGCGGCCGGGGTCGCCGGGAGCCTCGTCGAACAGCCAGTGCTGGATGGGTGTCAGCGCCACCTCGCCCACCACGGGTCCCTGTTCGGCGCCCGCGGGTCCGGCCGTCACCGCGTCGGCCGCCGCCGCGAGGGCGGCCACCGTCTGGTGCGAGAACAGGTGGCGCGGGGTGAGCGCGATCCCGGCCCGCCGCGCGGCCGAGACGACCTGGATGCTGAGGATGGAGTCCCCGCCCAGCGCGAAGTAGTTGTCGTGCGCGCCGACCCGCTCCACGCCCAGCACCTCGGCCCAGATACGGGCCAACTCCCGCTCGGCGGCGGTACGCGGCGCCACGTGGCCGTCCGTCGACGCGGGCGCCGACCAGTCGGGCGCCGGCAGGGCGCGCCGGTCGAGCTTGCCCGTCGCGCCCAGCGGCAGCCGCTCCAACGGCACGATCGCTGCGGGCACCAGGTGGTCGGGCAGTCCCCGCGCGAGGTGGGCGCGCAGCGCGGCGGTGTCGACGGACGTGCCGTCGCGGCCCACCACGTACCCCACCAGGCGCTTGTGTCCGCCCCCGTCCACCACCCGCGCGGCGGCCTCGGCCACCTCCGGGTGCCGGGCCAGCGCGGCCTCCACCTCGCCCAGTTCGACGCGGAAGCCCCGCACCTTGACCTGGTCGTCCGAGCGCCCCAGGTACTCCAGTTGACCGTCGGCGCCCCAGCGCACCAGGTCGCCGGTGCGGTACATCCGCGAGCCCGCCGGGCCGAACGGGTCGGGCAGGAAGCGGCGCGCGGTCAGGCCGGGCCGCCGGAGGTAGCCGCGGGCCACACCGGTCCCCGCCAGGTACAGCTCGCCCGGCGCCCCCACGGGCACCGGCCGCAGCCACGGGTCCAGCACGTGGGCCCGGGCGCCGGTCACCGGCCTGCCGATCGGCGGGGTGCGGTCCGGGTCGGCCGGGTCGCAGTCGTACGCGGTCGCGTAGACGGTGGCCTCGGTCGGGCCGTAGATGTTGGCGACCCGGCAGCCGGGGATGGCGGCCCGGACCTCCGCCACGGTGCGCGCCGCGAGCCCCTCGCCGGCCAGCACCACCGTGTCCGCCGAGACCCGCACCGCACCCTGGGCCAGCAACTGGCCCAGCGCCGACGGCACCGCGCTGAGCAGGCTCGCCGTCCACGGGGTGTCGCGCTCGGCCAGGGCCAGCAGGTCGTCCACCAGCTCGATGCCGCCGCCGCACAGCAGCGGGCAGTAGATCTCGAAGACGGACACGTCGAAGTTGAGCGAGGTGGCGGCCACGACGTGGGACAGGCCGGTGGCGCCGAAGGTGGCGCGCGCCCAGTCCGCCAGCGCCACCACCGAACCGTGGGTGGCCACCACGCCCTTGGGCACGCCCGTCGAGCCCGAGGTGTGGATGACGTACGCGGGGTGGGCGGGCAGCAGCGGGCCGTCCCGCTCCGCGTCGACGACGTCACCGGCGGGCAGCGCCGCCAGGCGCTCGTCCAGGGCCGGCCCGAACTCGATCCGCCGGGCACCCCCCTCGGGCAGCCGCTCACCCGCCGCGGGTGTGGTCAGCACGAGCGTGGGGCGCACGTCGTCGAAGAGGAACGCGACCCGCTCGGCCGGGTACGAGGGGTCGACCGGCAGGTAGCCGGCGCCGCTCTTGGCCACCGCGAGCAGCGCCACGGCCAGGTCGGTCGTGCGCGGCAGGGCCAGGGCCACGAAGCGCTCGGGGCCCGCGCCCCCCGCGATCAGTACCCGGGCCAGCCGGTTGGCGCGCTCGTTCAGCTCCCGGTAGCTCAGCCGCCCGTCGGCGGCCGTCACGGCCGGGGCGTGCGGGGTGCGGGCGGCCTGCTCCTCGAACACCTCGGGCAGCACGCGCCCGGGCACCGGGACGACCGCGCCTCCCCACTCCCCGATGACGCGCCGCTGTTCGCGCTCGTCCAGCAGCGGCAGCTCCCGCAACCGGCGCTCGGGCTCGCCCGCCATCGCCGTCAGCAGCACCCGCAGGCAACCGCCAAGCCGCTCCACGGTCGCGGCGTCGAAGGCCGCCGGGTCGTAGTCCAGGGCCATGGTCAGCCGCTCACCGGGGGCAACGATCATGCTGAGCGGGTAGTTGGTGGGCTCCAGGTCCCGCTCCTCCTCCAGGCTCAGCCCGTGCCGGGCCAGGGCGCCGCCGTCGAAGGGGTAGTTCTCGAACACCACCAGGCTCTCGAACAGGTGCGTACCGCCCGGCACGTCGCTCCAGGACTGGATCTGCGCCAGCGACACGAAGTCGTGCCGCCGCGCCTCCGACTGGGCCTCCTGCAATTCCCGCAACCACTCCGGCAGCGCCCGGTCGCCGGCCACCCTGACCCGGGTGGGCAGCGTGTTGATGAACAGGCCGACCATGGCCTCCACGCCGGGCAGGTCCGCCGGGCGCCCGGAGACGGTGGTGCCGAACACCACGTCGGCGCTGTCGCCGAAGCGCGCGAGCAGCAGCGCCCAGGCGCCCTGCAGCACGGTGTTCACCGTCAGGCCGTACCGCCGCGCCATCGCCCGCAGCGCCGCCGAGTCCGCCGCGCTCAGCCGCACGCGCACCGAGCCCGACGAGGAGGCGCGGTGGGCCTGTGCCAGCCGCCGGTCGCGCGGCAGCTCCGTCGGCGCGGTGAAACCAGCCAGCACCGCGCGCCAGTGCCGCTCCGCCTCGGAGGTGTCCCGCCCGGCGAGCCAGCCCAGGTAGTCGCCGAACGGCGCCCGGGACGGTACGTCGGGCGCACGGCCCGAGGTGAGCGCCGCGTACCGCTCGCAGACCTCGTCGAAGACCTGGGCCGCGCTCCAGCCGTCGAGCAGGATGTGGTGGAAGGTCCACACCAGCCGTACCCGGTCGGCCGACAACCGGATCAGGGTCAGCCGCATCAGCGGGGCGACGGACAGGTCCAGGCCCTTCTTCCGGTCGGCGGCGAGCAGTTCCTCCAGCGCCCGCTCGCCGTCCTCGCCGTCCGCGCCCTCGCGCCCCGACCAGTCGTGGACGGTGATGGGCACGGTGGCCCGCTCGTGCACGACCTGCAGCGGCTCGGCGGTCTCCTCCCACACCAGGCGGGTGCGCAGCATCGGGTTGGCGTCGGCCGTCCGCTGCCAGGCCGTGGCCAGCGCACCGGGGTCGGTGACCCCGCGCAGCACGAGGTGCACCTGGTTGAAGTAGGTGGCCGAGCCGGGGTCCATCAGGGTGTGGAAGAGCATGCCCGCCTGCATCGGCGTCAGCGGCAGGACGTCCCGCACCGCGCGCCCGTCGCCCACGACCCGGTCGACGGCCGGCTGGTCCAGCCGGGCCAGCGGGAAGTCGGACGGCGTGCGACCGCCGGCCTCCGGCCGGGCGCAGTGCGCGGCGATCTCCGCCAGCGCCCGCGCCATGCCCTCGGACAGCGCCCGCACCGTCTCCTCCCGGTGCACCGCCCTGCTGTGGTACCAGGTCAGCTCCAGCCGCCCGTCCTCCACCCGGGCGATCACGTCCAGCAGGTGCGGGCGCTCCGACTCCGGTGACTCCGAGCCGTCCAGGCCGCCGCGCACCGCCCGCACCAGGCCGTCGCCGCTCGGCCAGTCGAACCGCCCCAGGTAGTTGAAGCTGATCCACGGCGGGGGAGCGGCGGCCGGCCCGGCGGCCCCCGCCAGGTGGCGCAGCGCGCCGTACCCGAGCCCGTGACCCGGCACCGCCCGCAGCCCCTCCTTGACCGCCTTGAGCGCCGCGCCCCAGTCCCCGCCGGGCACGTCGAGGGCCACGGGGTACAGGCTGGTGAACCAGCCGACCGTACGGGAGAGGTCCACGCCGTCGAAGAGGTGGTCCGCACGGCCGTGCCCCTCCAGGGCCACCGCGACGGTGCTCCGCCCCGTCCACTCGGCCAGCATCCGGCCGAGCGCGGTGAGCAGCACGTCGTCGATCCGGGTGCGGTAGACCCCGGGCACCTTGTGCAGCAGGTCGCCGGTCAGCTCCCGGTCCAGGCGCACGGTCACCTGGCCCAGGTCGGCGATGGTGTTGCCACCCTCCGCGTCCACGGGCAGCGGGGTCTCGGAGTGCCGGGCCACCTCGCCCCAGTGGGCGAGTTCGGCGTCGAACCCCCCGGCGGCGGCGCGGGCTCGCAGCAGCCGCGCCCACTCCCGTACGGAGGTGGTGCGGGCGAGCGGTTCCCCCTCGCCGGTGCGCTCCCGCTGGTAGGCGCTGACCAGGTCCTCCAGGAGCACCCGCCACGAGACGCCGTCCACGACCAGGTGGTGCACGGCCAACACCAGCCGCGGCGGTCTGCCGTCCGAGCCGGTGAACAGGTCGGCCGCCAGCAACGGCCCCTCCGCCAGCGGGAAGACGGCGCGCGCGCCGCCCGTGGCCGCATCCACCGCCGCCGCGTACTCCGCGTCGGTCAGCCCGCTCACGTCGTGCTCCCGCAGCAGGTCGGCGCCGGCCGCGCCGGGGGCCGGGCAGTGCTGGCGCCACGTGCCGTCCGCGCGCTGCTCGAAGCGGGAGCGCAGGGCGTCATGGTGGTCCCACAGCACGCCCAACGCCCGGCGCAGCGCCTCCGGTTCGACGTCGTCGGCCAGGTCGAGGGTGACCCGCTGGTCGAAGTGGCCCGGGTGGCGCGGCTCGGAATCGAGGAACCAGTGCTGGATCGGGGTGAGCGGCACGTCGCCGCTCACCGGTTCGGCACCGGCGATCGGCGCGGCCGGTGCCGAAGCGGCGGCCAGGGCGGCGATCGTGGGGTGCCGGAAGACCTCCCGGGGCGTCAGGGACAGCCCCGCCCGCCTGGCCCGCGACACGACCTGGATGCTGAGGATCGAGTCCCCGCCCAGATGGAAGAAGTTGTCCTCCACCCCGACCCGCTCCACGCCCAGCAGCGCGCCCCAGATGTCCGCCAGCACCCGTTCCGCTTCGGTGCGCGGCGCCCGGTATGCCCCCTCGGCGCCGGCCGCCGGCTCGGGCGCGGGCAGGCGCCGCCGGTCCACCTTGCCGTTGTCGGTCAGGGGCAGCGCGTCCAGTGCCACGAAGGCCGAGGGCACCATGTAGTCGGGCAGTTCGGCGGCCAGGTGCGCGCGCAGCGCGCTCGCCTCCGGCGGCGTGGCGCCCGGCGCGGCGACCAGGTAGCCGACCAGCCTGGCCGGTCCGGCGTCGGCGCGCGCCACGACCACCGCCTCGGCGACCGCCGGGTGCCGGGCCAACGCCGCCTCGATCTCGGCGGGTTCGACCCGGAACCCCCGGATCTTGACCTGGTCGTCGGCGCGGCCCGCGAAGAGCAGTTCGCCGTCGCCGCTCCAGCGCACCAGGTCACCGGTGCGGTACATGCGGCTGCCGGGCGGCCCGAACGGGTTCGCCACGTACCGCAGCGCCGTCGCACCGGGCCGGCCGGCGTAGCCACGGGCCAGCCCCGCGCCGGCGATGTACAACTCGCCGGGAACACCGGGCGGCAGTGGCTCAAGGGCCTCGTCCAGGACGTACACGCGCGTGTTGTCCAGCGGCCGGCCGATGGGCAGCGCGGCGGGCAGCCGGTCGCCGGCGCGGAAGACCCGCCGGGTGGCGAACGTGGTGGTCTCGGTCGGGCCGTAGCCGTCGACCACGGTGATGCCGGGGCACGCGTCGAGCACCGCTCGCACCGCGCCGGGGGGCACCACGTCGCCCCCGGTCCATACCTCCCGCGCCCCCCGCAGGCAGTCCGGTTCCTCCTGCGCCAGCAGCCGGAAGAGCCCCGCCGTCAGCCACAGGTGGCCCACGCCGCGCTCGGAGACGGCCCGGCGCACCGTCGCGGCCTCCACCTCGCCGGGCGGCGCCAGCACCGCGCAGCCGCCGCGCAGCAGCGGCACCCACAACTCGTAGGTGGCCGCGTCGAACGCCTGCGGGGAGTGGACCAGCACCCGGTCGTGACCGGCGAAGGCCCGGTCCGACGCGAGGGCCACCACGTCCCGGTGGCGTACCGCGACGCCCTTGGGCCGGCCCGTGGAGCCCGAGGTGAACATCAGGCAGAACACGTTGTCCGGGTGCGCCACGGGCAGCGCGGCCTCGCCGGGCCCGCCCGGCGGCGCCTCGCCGTCCACCGCGAGCACCCGCCCGCCAGGGGCCACCGCCTCGGCGGTCTCCCGCCAGGCGGCGTCGGTGAGCACCAGCGTCGTGGCGGCGTCCTCCACCATCCGCCGCAGCCGCTCGCGCGGTGCCCGCCCGTCCAGCGGTACGTACACGCCGCCCGCCCGGGCGACCGCCAACTGGGCGGCCACCGCGTCGGCGGAGCGCTCCATCAGCACCCCGACCGCCCGCTCCGGGCCCACCCCGAGCGAGACCAGGTGGCGCGCCAGCGCGTCGGCCCGGTCGGCGAGTTCGCGGTACGTCACCACCGCGTCGCCGGTGTCAAGGGCGGCGGCGTTTGGGGCGTGCCGGACTCGCGCCGCGAACAGGTCGGTGACCGTGGACTCGGGCAGGGTGGCGCGGGTGGTGTTCCACTCCTCGACGACCTGGCGGCGGCGCTCCGCGCCGAGCGGCGACAGCCGGGCGGGCGGGCGGTCCGCGCCCTCGGCCATGGCCTCCAGGAGCACGACCAGGTACTCGCCGATCCGCTCGGCGGTGCCGGCCTCGAACAACCGCGCGTCGTAGCCGACGCGCAGGGCGAGCCGGGCGCCGGGATAGGCCACCAGGCTCAACGGGTAGTTGGTGGTCTCGATGCCCTCAAGCCCGCTCAGCCGCAACCCGTGCGCGGCGGCCAGGGCGTCGTCCACCGGGTAGTTCTCGAACACGACGATGCTGTCGAACAGCGCGGCCCGCTCCGCGAGCCCGGTCAGCGCGCGCAGCCGGGGCAGCGGAAGGAAGTCGAACCGCCGGTCCTCGCTCTGCGTCTCCTGCACCCGGCCCAGCCAGTCCGTCAGGGTGCCCTCGCGGGGGACGGCCAACCGGGTCGGCAGGGTCGCGATGAACAGGCCGTTCATCGCCTCCACGCCGGGCAGCTCAGGCGGTCGCCCGGAGACCGTGGTGCCGAAGACGACCTCGTCGCGGCCCGTGAGGCGGGCCAGCAGCAGCGCCCAGGCGGCCTGCACCACGGTGCCCGCCGTCACCCCGGCGTCCCTGGCCAGGCGCTCCAGCCGGCGGGAGGCCCCCTCGCTCAGCGCCACCCGCACGGCCGCGTCGGACTCGGCCCGGTGCGCCTCCCTCGGCTCGCGGTCGTACGGCAGCGCCGTCGGCTCGGTCAGCCCGGCCAACCGCTCCCGCCAGTGCCGCTCGGCCCCCGCCGCGTCGCGTCCCCGCAGCCAGGCGACGTAGTCCCGGAAGGGCCTGCGCTCGGGCAGCGCGGCGGCCGGCTCGGTGCCCTCGCGCAGCGCGGCGTGGCAGGCGAAGACGTCGGAGAGCACCTGGAACAGGCTCCAGCCGTCCAGGATCAGATGGTGGAAGGACCACACCACCCGCACCTCGGCCCCCGACAGCCGCACCAGCGTCAGCCGCAGCAGCGGCGCGGTGCGCGGGTCGACCCCGCGCCGCCGGTCCTCGTCGAGCAACTCCCGCAGCCGCCGCGCACGTTCGTCCTCCGGCAGGTCGCTCCAGTCGAGCCGCGCGACCGGCACCGCGGCCCGGCGCTCGACCACCAGCAGCGGCTCCGGCACGTCCTCCCACACCACGCGCGAACGCAGCACCGGGGTGCGGTCCGCGACCCGCTGCCAGGCGGCGGCCAGCACGTCTGGGTCGGGCACCCCGTCCAGCACGAAGGTCAACTGCTGGAAGTAGGCGCTCCCCGCGTCCTGGGACAGCCGGTGGAAGAGCATCCCGGCCTGGGTGGGGGTGAGCGGGTGGATGTCCTCCACGTCCGCGCCGTCACCGACCATCCGGTCCACCGCCGGCTGGTCCAGCGCCGCCAGCGGGAAGTCGGACGGGGTGCGGCCCCCGGCGCCGGGCCGCTCGCCGTGCTCGGCGATGCCGCGCAACGCGTCGGCGTAGGCGTCGGCCAGCCGCGCCACGGTCTCCTCGCGGTGCAGCTCGGCCGAGTAGAACCAGGTGAACTCCAGCGCGTCCCCGTCCAGCCGGCCGACGACCTCCAGAGCGTGCGGTCGCGGCGCCGCCGGGTCGGCGTCCAGCGCCAGCTCCCGGTACGGGCCACGGAAGAGACCGTCCTCACCGCCGGGGAGCGCCAGCCGGCCCAGGTAGTTGAAGCTGATGCCGGCGGTGGGACCGGTGGGCACCTCCGGCGCCCGGGTCAGGTGGCGGTGCACGCCGTGGCCGACACCGCGCCCCGGCACGGCTCGCAACCGCTCCTTCACCGACTTCACGACCGTGCCCCAGTCCGCGTCCGCCGGCGCGCTCAGAGACACCGGGTAGCGGGTGGTGAACCAGCCCACCGTGCGGCTGAGGTCCGCGTCGGCGAACAGCTCCTCCCGCCCGTGCCCCTCCAGGTCGACCGGCACCCGGTCGCGCCCGGTCCACTCGCCCAGCACCCGGGCCAGCGCGCTCAGCAGCACGTCGTTGACCTGGGTGCGGTACGCGGCGGGCAGGGTGTGCAGCAGCGTGGCGGTCTCCCGCGCGCCCAGCCGCACGGTCACCGAGCGGGCCGACGCGTAGGTGTCGGCCCCGGCCAGGTCGGTGGGGAGCGTCGGATCGCCACCGCCCGCCGCGGCCCAGTACGCCCGCTCGCCGTCGAAGCCGCCGGCCGCGGCGTGGCCGGTCAGCCGCAGCGCCCAGTGCCGCACCGAGGACGACTTCGCCGGCAGCGCGGGGCGGGAGCCCGCGCGCCGCGCGCGGTAGGCCCGGTCCAGGTCGTCCAGGAGGACGCTCCAGGAGACCCCGTCGACCACCAGGTGGTGCACGCTCAGGTGCAGCACGGCCGGCTTCTGGCCCCGGTCGTGCAGCACGGCCCGCAGCAACGGCCCCCGGGCGAGGTCGAACGGGCCCAGGTGGGGGGCGTCGTCGTCGGGCCCGGCGTGCCGCCCCAGCGTGACCGGGGGCGCCTCGTGACCGATGTGCTGGTGCCAGGCGCCGTCGTCGCCGCGTACGAAACGGGAGCGCAGCGCGTCGTGGTGGGCGGTCAGGTCGCCCAGGGCGGCCTGGAGCGCGTCGGCGTCCACCGGGTCGGCCAGCTCCATGGAGAGCGTCTGCGCGAACCGCCCGGCCCACTCCTCGCCCGCCTCGAACAGCCAGTGCTGGATGGGCGTCAGCGGCGCCTCGCCGACGGCGTCGGGCACCGCCTGCGCGCGGGCCGCGGGCGGCTCCGCCGCGTCCGCGCGGCGCGCCAGGGCGCCGACCGTCTGGTACTGGTAGACGTCGCGCGAGGTGACGGTCAGCCCCGCCTGCCGGGCCTGGGCCACCACGTGGATGCTGAGGATCGAGTCGCCGCCCAGCAGGAAGAAGTTGTCGTTCAGGCCCACCCGCTCCACGCGCAGGACGTTCGCCCACACGGCGGCCAGCGCCTTCTCGGTGGCGGTGCGCGGGGCCTCGTAGTCGGCCCCGGCCGCCGACGTCCAGTCCGGCGCGGGCAGCCGGTCGCGGTCGAGCTTGCCGTTGGGGTTCAGCGGCAGCTCCGGGAGGACGACCACGGCCTGCGGCACCATGTAGTGCGGCATGGCGCGCTCCAGCTCGCGCAGCACGGCACCCGGCACCAGCTCCGCGCCCGGCTCGGGCACCACGTAGCCGACCAGCCGCTTGTGCCCGTCGCCCTCCTGGGCGGTGGCGGCCGCCCGGGCCACCCCCGCGCAACCCCGCAGCGCCTCCTCGACCTCCCCCAGCTCGACGCGGAACCCCCGCACCTTCACCTGCCGGTCGGTCCGGCCCAGGTACTCCAGCTCGCCGTCGGCCGTCCACCGCGCCAGGTCCCCGGTGCGGTACATGCGCTCGCCGGGAGCGGCGAACGGGTCGGGGACGAACCGGGCCGCGGTCAGCCCGGGACGGTTCAGGTACCCGCGCGCCACGCCGCTTCCGCCGATGTACAACTCGCCCGCCACGCCCACCGGTTGCGGTCGCATGCCGCCGTCCAGGACGTACACCCGCGTCCGGGCCACGGGTCGGCCGATCGGCGGGGCCTGCCGGGGCGGCTCGGCGCCGGCGAACCACGCGGTGGCGTACACCGTCGCCTCCGTCGGGCCGTAGATGTTGGCGATCCGGGCCGCCGGCATGGCCTGCCGGATCTGCCGCACCGTCTGGGCCGGCAGCGCCTCGCCCGCCAGCACCACCGTGCCGGCCTCGACCCCCGCGCCCCGGTCCAGCGCCCGTGCCATCGCCGACGGCACGCCGCTGAGCAGCCCTGCGCGCCCCGGCACCGCGCCCTCGGCGAGCGCGGTGAGGTCGGACACCACCACGACGCTCCCGCCGCACAGCAGCGGGCAGAGCAGTTCGAAGACGGACACGTCGAAGTTGAGCGAGGTGGAGGCCACCACGTCGGTCAGCCCCTGGACACCGAACCGGTCCCTGGCCCAGGCCGCGAGGTCCACCACGCCGCGGTGGGGCACCAGCACGCCCTTGGGGCGCCCGGTCGAACCGGAGGTGTAGATCGCGTAGGCGGGGTGCAGCGGCTCCAGCGGGCGTACGCGCTCGGCGTCGGTGAGGCCCGACGGCGACCGCCGGGCCAGCTCCGCCTCGACCGCCGGCTCGTCCAGCACCAGGCACTCCGTGCCCTCCGGCAGGCGGTCGACGGTCTCCCGGACGGCCACCACCAGCGCCGGCCGGGCGTCGGCGAGCATGAAGCGGACGCGTTCACCCGGGTAGCCCGGGTCCACCGGCAGATAGCCCGCGCCCGCCTTCAACACCGCCCACAACGCGGGCACCAGCTCGGCCGAGCGCGGCAGGGCCACGCCCACCAGCGTCTCCGGGCCCACCCCCCGCTCGACCAGCAGCCGGGCGAGGCGGTTGGCCCGCTCGTCGACCTCCGCGTAGGTCAGCCGGGCCGTGCCACACACGACGGCGACCCGCTCCGGGGTCCGCCGGACCTGGGCCTCAAGGAGCGCGGGCAGCACCGCGTCCGGGCCGCCGCGGTGCGGGGTGTTCCAGTCGTCGAGCATCGTGCGCCGTTCGCGCTCGCCCAGCAGCGGCAGATCGGCCAGCCGACGGCGCGGGTCCTCGGCCATGTGGTCGAGCAACAGGTGCAGTTGGCGGGTGAGCCGCTCCACGGTGCGCGCGTCGAACAGGTCGGTGTTGTACTCCACCGTCAGCGCGACGGAGCCGTCGGGGCGCGGCGTGAACTCCAGCACTAGGTCGAACCGCGCCGCCGGGCGCGGCAGCGGGTACTCCTCGATCCGCACCCCCGCGGCGCGCGGCGGGTGCTCCAGGGCCGTCTGCTGCACCACCAGGGCCTGCACCAGCGGGGTGCGGCTGGCGTCCCGTCGCGGCGCCAGCTCCTCCACGACCCGGTCGAACGGCACCGCGTCGTGCCCGAAGGCGTCCAGCAGCGTCGCGCGGACCGTGTCCAGGTACTGGTTGACGGAGGCCGATCCGTCCACGTCCGTGCGCACTACCAGCGTGTTGACGAAGAAGCCCGCCACCTCCTCCAGCTCACGCCGGGTGCGCCCGCTGGTGACGGTGCCGATGGCGATGTCGCGCTGTCCGGACCAGCGGGAGAACAGCACCGAGGCCGCGCCGGCGAAGACCGTGAACACGGTCGCGCCCCGGGCGCGGGCCAGCCCGGCCAGCCGGTGCGCCAACTCCGCGGGCAGGAGGTGGCGGTGCGCCGCGCCGGCCGTGGTGCGCACCGCAGGGCGCGGCCGGTCCGTCGGCAGGTCCAGCGGCTGCACGCCGGCCAGATGGGTCCGCCAGTACGCGAGGGCGCCGGCGTGCTCGTCGGCGTCGGCGTGCTCGTGCTCCCACACCGCGAAGTCCGGGTACTGGAGGGTGGGTTCGGGCAACCCGTCGTCGGCACCGGCCGCCTCGGCCGCGTACAGCGCGGCCAGCTCCCGCACCAGCACCCCCACCGACCAGCCGTCGGTGACGATGTGGTGCTGGGCGAGCAGCAGCACATGCGCCTCCGCGCCCAGCCGCACCAGCAGCGCACGGGTCAGCGGCCCGTCCAGCAGGTCGTACGGACGGCTCAACTCCTCGGCCAGCAGTCGCTCGGCCTCCGCCTCGCGACGCCCGGCCGGGAGCCCGTCGAGGTCAGTGGTGCGCAACGGCAGGCTCGCCGGCCCGTCCACCCGTTGCACGGCCCGCCCGTCCACCAGGGCGAACGTGGTGCGCAGCGCGTCGTGCCGTGCGGCGAGCCGGTCCAGCGCCCGGCCCAGCGCCTCGGTGTCCAGCGAGCCGGTCAGGCGTACGGCGACGCCGGTGTTGTACTCGGTGCCGCCGGCCGTCAGGTCGTCCAGGAACCACAGCCGCCGCTGGGCCCCGGACAGCGGGAGTTCGCGGTCGCGGCGGGCGGGCGTGATCAGCGCCCGGGTCCCCTCGTCGGCCGGCCGGTCCAGCAGGGGCGCCAGCGCGGCGATCGTCCGCGCCCCGAACAGCTCCCGCAGGGTCGTCGCGGTGCCGAAGGTCTCTCGCACCCGGGACAGGACGCGGGCGGCGAGCACCGAGTCACCGCCGAGGTCGAAGAAGTCGTCCGCGACCCCCACTTCGCGCACCCGCAGCACCTCGCACCAGATGTCCGCCAGCGCCCGTTCGGCGGCGGTCCTGGGCGCGACGGAGTCCGCGCCGGTGCCCTGGGCCGGTCCCGGCGCGGGCAGCGCCGCGGTGTCGATCTTGTGATGTGCCGTCAGCGGGAAGGCGTCGAGGACGACGACGGCCGACGGCACCATGTGCGCGGGCAGGCTGCGGGCCCCCGCCGCGCGCACCTCCGCTCCCGACGGCGGGCGGCCCGGGTCGCCCGGGGTGACGTAGCCGACCAGGCGCCGCAACCCCGGCTCGTCCTCGCGTACGGTGACCACCGCGGCGCCGACCCGGGGGTGCCGGGCCAACACCGCCTCGATCTCGCCCGGCTCGACGCGGAACCCGCGCAGCTTGACCTGACGGTCCGTGCGCCCGGCGAACTCCAGCTCGCCGTCGGCGTTCCAGCGGGCCAGGTCGCCGGTGCGGTACAGGCGCGCGCCGGGCGGCCCGTAGGGGTCGGCGACGAAGCGCGCCGAGGTCAGACCGGGGCGCCCCAGGTAGCCGCGCGCGACCCCGACGCCGCCCACGTACAACTCGCCGTCGGTACCGGGCGGCACCGGCCGCATGGCCGCGTCCAGGACGTGCGCCTCGGCGTACGGCAACGGCCGGCCGATCGACGGCGCGCCGCCGCCGGGCACCAGCGGGCCGGTCCAGGAGGCCACGACGGTGGCCTCGGTGGGGCCGTAGGAGTTGATCATCCGGCGGCCCGTGGCCCAGCGATCGACCAGCTCGGCCGGGCACGCCTCGGCGCCCACGATGAGGGTCCGCAGGTCGGGCAGGTCCCGCGCGCCGTCGGGGGCGGGCAGGGTGGCGAGCGCGGCCGGCGGTATCAGGGCGTGGCTCACGCGGTGTTCGCGCAGCACACCGGTTAACTCCTCACCCAGCCACGGCCCGCCCGGCGGCACCACCAGGGTCGCGCCCGACAGCAGCGAGACGCACAGCTCCAGCACGGAGGCGTCGAAGCTGGGGGAGGAGAACTGCAGCACCCGATCGCCCGGCCGCACCTCGTACCGCGCGGCGGCCGCCGCCGCGAACCCGGCGAGACCGGCGTGCGGCACCACCACGCCCTTCGGCGCCCCGGTGGACCCCGAGGTGAAGATGACGTACGCCGGATGCCGGGGGTCCGGCGGCGCGGCCGCCCGCACGCCGCCCCGCGACCGCGCGCGCCCCCCGAACGGCCGGATCAGCGCCGCGTCGTCGATGACCACGACCGGACGCGCGTCGGACAGCATCAGCGCCCGCCGCTCGGCCGGATAGGCGGGGTCGACCGGCAGGAAC
Source organism: Streptomyces sp. 71268 (assembly GCF_029392895.1). Lineage (NCBI taxonomy): Bacteria > Bacillati > Actinomycetota > Actinomycetes > Kitasatosporales > Streptomycetaceae > Streptomyces > Streptomyces sp. 71268. Next base: position 471,257 of record NZ_CP114200.1, on the reverse strand, counting down.
GCGCCACCCGCCTTCGCCACCGCCAGCTCCGCGACGACGAGTTCGACGCAACGGGGCAACACCAGCGCCACGACGCGCTCCGGGCCCACCCCGCGCCCGGCGAGATCGTGGGCCAGGTTGTCGGACCACGCGTCGATCTCGCCGTAGGACCAGTCGCGCCGCCCGTCGGTCACCGCGGGCGCGTCCGGCGCGCGCTCCACCCACGCGGCGAACAACTCCGCCAGCGGGGTGCCGGGCGCCGGGGCCGGGCCTGGCGCCGTGGGCCGGGGCGACGGGGCGGCCGGTGCTGAGATGTCGTGCTGGTGCGTCATGGCGGTGATCCTTCTCGGCGGGGACGAAAGGTGCGGCGTGCCGCCGGGCACCCCGCGGCAGCCGTCGCGGACGGCGGGGGGCTCGGCGAAGGGGCCGGCTCGGGGCGGGACGGAGTCCGGGGATCGTCCCGAGCGCGGCGGTGAGCGGGCGTCAGAGGTCGGCGGTGCGGCGCGCGGTGCGACCGGAGATCTGCACCCGGTCGACGGCACCGCTGTGCGGATCGCGCAGGAAGCGACCGCCGGGCAGGTGCCGGCCCGAAGCCGGATCGACCAGGTCACAGGTGAGGTCCGGGTAACAGACCAGCGGCGCCGGGGTGTCGCCGCCCACGGACAGCGCGAGCGCGCCCTCGGCGTCCGCCGTGACGCGGTACTCCAGAGCGCCGTTGCGGTACGTCCCGGCGCACTGGGGGAGCGACACGGCACGGCCCCGCTCGGGGGCCCGGGCGGCGGTGGGGACCCGCAGCCCGGTGATGTCGGCCAGGCCGTCGGCCAACGCGTGCCACAGCTCGGTGCCGTTGCCGCCGTTGCAGGTGAAGGCCACCACAGCGGCCAGTTCCGGTTCGGCCCGCAGGTGGCAGGAGGTGCCCTGCGCGTTGCCGTCGTGGCCGCACCACAGCGCGGTGCCCTCCCGGAAGAGCGCGAGGCCCGCGCCCCAGCCGTCGGCCAGGACGCCGGGGTCGGCACCCGCCACGGGTCGGCGCATCTCCTCGGCTGCCTCCGGCGCCAGCACCGAGACGGGCCCGTGCCCGGCGACCACGCGGCCCAGGGCGACCAGGTCCAGCGCGCTCGCCAGCAGGGCACCCGCCGGGGCTTCCACCGGAGCCAGCGTCTGCCGTACGGGAAGCGCCCGGCCGCTCGACGGGTGGACGGCGTGCCCGCCGGCGACCGGCCGGCGCGGCGACCGGTCGCCAACGAACGCGGGGACCGTCCCCAGGGGTTCGAGGACCAGCGTCCGCACGGCCTGTTCCCACGGCATGCCGGTCACCGCCTCGACGACCCGCGCCGCGGCGACGTACCCGGCGTTGGAGTAGGAGAACCCGGAGCCGGGCGCGCCCACCGCGGCCCCGGCGGCGCAGTGCGCGGACAGGTAGCGCGCCGTGCTCAGCGCCGCCGCCTCGTCCGAGTCGGGGCCGGTCGACAGCCCGGCCGTGTGGCCGAGCAGTTGGCGCACGGTGAACCGCGGCGCGCGCCGCAGCTCCGGCACGTGGTCCGCCACCGGCTCGTCCAGGTCGATGTCCCCGTCGGCGACCAGGATCATCAGGGCCGTGGCCGTGTAGGTCTTGGTGACGCTGCCGATCGGGACCGCCGTCTCGGCGGTGAACGGCTCACCTGTCGCGGCGTCCGCGTGCCCGGTGTGCGCGGCGTGCGTCACCGAGTCGACGTGGACGGCGAGTTGGGCCCCGGGCACCCGGTGGGCGCGCGCGAGGTCGGTCAGTAACTCGGTCAGGGGGTCGGATAACGGGCGCGTTCGCCGGCTGGCGCTCGGGGCGGTGGGGACGTGGGACATGGGACGAAACTCCTGGAACTCGATACTCGCGGGAGCGGCGCGGCCGCCTGGCGTGGCAACGGCCCCCGGTGGGGCGGCGCGCACGCAATCCCGGTCCGGCCACCGCCGGGCGACCGGTCTTCCTCGGGCGGGCCCGGCCGATGACCGCGGGACCCGCCTATCCGGCGGTACGACGCGGGGCCCTGCGCACGCGCAGCGGCAGGTGGCGGGGGCCGACGATGACGGCCGGGTTCTGCGTCACGATGCCGCCGCGGTCGGCGACGGCGATGTCGGAGAACCGTTCGAGCAGCAGCCGCAGGCCGATCCGGGCCTCCATCCGCGCCAGCGGGGCGCCGAAACAGAAGTGAATGCCGTGACCGAAGGTCAGGTGGGGGTTGGGGTCGCGGGCCGGGTCGAAGGCCTCGGCGTCGGCGAACCGGGTCCGGTCGCGGTTGGCGGCACCCAGGTGGGCCGTCACGATGGCGTCGGCCGGGATGACCGCGCCGCTCAACTCCACCTCCCGGGTGGTGCGGCGACCCAACTCGGGGAACGGCGGCAGGAAGCGCAGCACCTCCTCGGCGGTCCGGGGCAGCAGCCCGGGGTCGGCCCGCAATGGCGCGACCGCGTCGGGGTGCCGGTCGAAGCAGAGCAGGGCGTTGCCCAGCAGTGCGGTGGTGGTGATGTGCCCGGCGACCAGCAGCAGGGCCACGAAGCCGACGATCTCCTGGTCGCTCAGCCGCGTGCCCTCCGCCTCGGCCAGGACCAGCTTGCTGGTCAGGTCGTCGCCGGGGTTCTTGCGGTGGTGGCGGATGTGGTCCAGGAAGTAGCCGTTCATCTCGCGCACGGTGGGCGCGATGGCCTTCAGCGCCTGCTCGATGTCGGCCATCTCCAGCGTGTCGCCGAGGTCGTCTCCGCCGAACAGCGTGGTCGCCCACTCCTGGAACAGCGGCCGGTCGCTGACGGGTATGCCCAGTAACTCGGCTATGACGATGATGGGGAGCGGATAGGTCAGGGCGTCCACGGCGTCGAACTGGTCCTGGCCGTCGACGGCGTCGAGCAGTTCCTCGGTGATCGCGTGAATTCTCGGCTCCAGGTCGGCCACCACGCGGGGCGTGAACGCCTGGCTGACGAGGGCACGCAGGGTGCGGTGGCGGGGCGGGTCCATGCCCACGAAGTTGCCCTGCCGGAAATCCTCGAAGTCCTCCTGGGTGGGGGTCAGCCCGGAGAAGTCGGAGGAGAAAACCTTCGGGTCGGAGAGGACCTGGGCGACGTTCTCGTGATCGGTCACCAGCCACGTTTTCCGCTGCTCGTCATAGCGCACCGGTGCGCCCTCGCGCAGCCCCTCCCACCGGCTGACCAGTTCCTCGTACACGAACGGCGCCTCACTCGCCCTGCTGCCGGTCACCGGTCCCCCTTCAGTGTGAACTTCCCGGAGAGGCTCGTTCCTCGCCGGTTGGACGCATGCGGCAGTCATCGACGCCGATGGGCCTCGAAAGATGTGGACGCCATGCTCCACCGCAGATTTTTATCACAGGTCGTTCACATATCTGCCCGACTTCTGCTTAATTCCTTGGTGCGGACACGGGAATGGGGCGGCGGCCCTGACCATTCTGATCAGGTGCGGACTCGTCCGCAGTCGAAATGGTGTTCGCGTATTTCGATCCAGTGGTACGCGAAAGGGCGGCGCGACGGAAAAGCGAATACGGGCAGGCCGAAATCTTCGCCCGGCAGAAAGTCGCGTCAACAGGCAGCTGGGAGTGGGGCGCCGAACCCTGCTATCGCTCCGCACATCACGCGACGTGGGACGCCGGGAAACGCCAAAGTCGGCGAATCCCCACCGGTGCCGCGCTGTGATTCTCGACGAAGTCGCCGCTCCGCCCCGACGCCGGCGCCGTGGGCGCGCGGTCAGCGGACCCGGCGCCGCCGGGCCCCGTTCGTCGACGGTCGCGGCATACGGCTCCGCCTACCGCTCACACCTCTGGTGGGGGCGCGGTCTCCCATGCCACGCCTCCTTCCGCTTCCTCGGGCCGAGCCCCTTGCCGCCCCTTGGCGCATGCCATTGGGACCATCCCCTCCGAAACCCCTGATCATGGACCGCGCAGGCCGACGAAGCCCCCTCCTTCGACCTGCCCTTACCGCGAGCACGCGGTGGCACGCCACCACAGCTCGCCTCCGTCCCGCACACGCCGCGTGAGAAGCCCCCTTCTGCGAAGCGTGTTTGCGGTGTCCTCTCCGGTCGATCAAACGGCACGTGCTCAAACCGTCGAACGCTGGGCGCACGATGCACTGGCAAAGAGTGCCCGGAAAAGACAGACGAAAACGCTGGGATGTGAACGTGAGTGTGTCTGATGGTACTGACGATGAACCCTCCGACGCTTTCACGCCACCCAAGCCCGGCCGACAGTCTTCACTTCTCGCCGCGTGATCGCAACACTGCCCGGAGGTGCGGGGGGTGATTTCGTGCCCCATTTCCTTACTCGACGGTAGGGAGCGAAACCTCTGTTGCGGACGGGGCGGGTGGTTTCCCGCTAATCGTTACTCGCAAGTAGATGGTTGCCGAGGGTTCTTATGTGCGTGTGGGGCGATCGGTGGACACCCCGCTGACCAGTGCTCTTGAAGGAAAGAGGGTGACTCGGTCAAGAGTGATCCCAATCGAAAGCGGCACGTCAACAGGAGGTTAGCTGGCCGCATTCGCCGTCTTGCGCCGGGTGGTGCGCTGCGGTATTGCCGTGCGCCCCCCTCTGGGGAGGGCTGTCGCGTTTTCGACGCCGTGCCGAGGAAAAAGGAAAGGAAAACGTTGTCGGCTGGTAGGAGCAGTACCATTTGCTCGGCAACGGATCGCACCCGGCGGCCGGCTCCAGAGCCCACGCGGACACTTTCCCCCAGCCCGCACCCGCCCCACGCCCGTCGCGACGCGACTGACGCCCCCCGCCCGTACTGGCCGCCCCCTTGCTTCACCCGCCGGCAGCACGCCGATACCCGGGCCCGGCCTCACACTCGGGGCGACAGGCGTACGCCGGAGCGCCGCGCACCGACGTGATGTCGCCGGCGGCGGGCGAGCCGGGCGTACGCGCTCACCTCCGGCCGCCGGAGTGCGCCGGTCGGGGTGTGGCACGGGAGGCGGGCCCTCGATGCCGCCTCGAACACACGACGCACCGATCGACGGCAGGCAGGGGACCACGATGCGCGATCCGCCTCGGTGGACAGCACATGTGGCGGCATAGACCTTCAGCCAGCCGCCGGCTGTCCGAGCTGGAGCGGGCTACCCGGGGCGGGCGGCGGCGACCACCGTTGTCACTTCGGCCCCGGCCGAAACGACCCGATTTTAGGCTGCTCGCCATGAACACGGCACCCCCCAGCACCTTGCCCGCACAGACAGTCGCCACCCACCTGGAGATCGAGCCGAGCATCCTGTACTTCGGGACGCCGGTGGTGCTCCTGTCGACGGAGAACCAGGACGGCTCGTTCAACCTCGCCCCGATATCCTCCGCATGGGCCCTTGGGCGGACGGTCGTAATCGGACTGGGCCGTGAGGGGCAGACCGCGTACAACCTCGGCAGCCGCCCCGACCTGGTCATCAACCTGCCGGCGCCCAACCAGTGGCCTGCGGTGGAGCGGTTGGCGCCGCTGACCGGCCGGAATCCGGTGCCCACGAGCAAGCCCGAGGGCTGCCGCTTCGAGCCGGACAAGTTCGCCGCGGCCGGTATGTCCAGCGAACCGTCCCATCTGGTCCGGCCACCTCGCGTCGCCGGATGCCCGATCCAACTGGAGGCCCGCGCCGAGCGGGTGCGGCTGGATGTCTCCGGGGACTTCGTCATCGTCGAGGCCGTCGTGTGCACGGTGCACGCCGACTCCCGCATCGTCGTCCCCGGCACCGACCACATCGACCCCGCCGCCTGGAGCCCTCTCATCTACAACTTCCGCCACTACTTCGGACTCGGCCCGGAGCTCGGCCACTCCTACCGCACCCAGACACCCCGCGACTTCGAGGAGCCTGCCCCGGAGCCCGCGCTCGCCGACACGGCGCTCAACTGAGGGGGCAGGGCCCTTCCGCGCCCCGAGCGCTCGGCGTCGGCCCCGGTGCCCGGGGCACTGTCCTTCGCCTCCCACTTGGCCTTCCGGGCCTTGCCGTTGTACTTGGCCGTGGTCCGCTCGATCGGCTGGCTGGGCGGGGAGTAGATCTTGGTCGCGTCCCGGTTCTCGGCATTACAGCCACCGGCCGACGGGGTCGCCGTACCGAGTCCCATGAGGTTGTCGGTCACCGGCGTGTACGCCGCGCCGATCGACCCGTTCTGGTGGGTCGTCCGCCCCGAGTTGCGGATGCGCATGGTCGGCGGGAAGCCGCCCCGTTCGGCGAGGCGGTCCGGGTCGACGTTGAAGGCGCCCGCTGCCAGCCCCGCTGTCACCTGGGCAAGGAGAGCGCCCGGCCGCCGTGTCGGGTGGGCGCCGATTTCCGCGGCTCTGGTGGGCTCGGTCCGGTGCGGCGGGCGGCGCCCGGCCTGCGGCGGGGCGCGCCGGTGTCAGGGGCGGTCGCGGCTTCCGCGCGCGGACCGCCCGTCCGCCAGTGCGAGGGCGCCGATGCCGATCAGGGCCCAACTCCCGGTGACGGGGAAGTAGATGGCCGAGGTCGGGATGCCGAGGAGGAGCAGGTACCAGCCGAGCTGTGGCGGAACCCGCCCGGTGGTACGCACGATGTGCCGGGTCAGGGTGCCCAGCGCGAGCAGCGTGACGCCCGCGGCCATGAACCACACGGACGCCTCGCGCGGCCAGTACCCGTCCGCTTCCGTGTCGACGACGGTGCCGACGAAGCCGTCCCGCACGATGTCCGTCCAGGCGTTCGGCTGGGCGAAGGCCCAGCCGAAGTGCAGTACCGCCGTCGCGATCAGCAGCCTCGGCACCCAGCGGCCCGGCGCGCCGATCGGCCGCGCGCCGCCGGGACCGTCGGGGCCGTGGGCCTCGCGAGTGACCGGCCCCGTGCCGTCCGGCGCGGAGTCGGCGGTGGGTCGGTCGGAGAAGTGGTGGCTGTGCTTGTCGATGGTCACGCTTCCTCCCAGGGCCCGCCGGGCGCCAGCCGGGAGGCGAGCCGGTAGATGTCGCGGAGTTCCTCCGCGGGTAGCGGGGGCACGAGGTGGCCTCCGCCGACCAGCACCAGGTAGAGCAGCCGGGCCAGGGGTAGCCAGTCGCGCGACTTCCCGTCCGCGCCGGTGTGGACGCCACCCGTCTCGGACGCGACGGCCGCCGCGCCGGGGGTGATGGCCTGGCTCGCGGTACCCAGGGCCGGGGACGGCGTTGGGCGCGCGTCGGCCGCCGCGTCCGGGGCCGCGCTCTCGCACAGCAGGTCGTGCAGGTAGGCGATGCGCCGCTCGTCGATGCGCCGCTGTGCCGCGCGGGCCTCGACGTCCCCCAGCGCCCAGGCGCGGACGGCGACTTCGAGCCCCGGACGGTCGCCCTCGTCGGCGAGTGCCAGGTCGAGCAGGTGAGTGAACTTGGCCCCGGTCGGGCCGGGGACATCCTCCACCGCCTCGATGAAACGGGTCGTGGACTCGGCCTCGAAGTGGGCGAGCAGTTCGGTCCTGAACCCGGTGATGCCCTTGAAGTGGTGGTAGAACGAGCCCTTCGTCAGACCCAGATCGCCGCACAGCCGATCGATCGTCACGGCTCCCGCCCCGTCGGCGGCCAGCACCGCGAGCCCCGCCTCCAGCCAGTCCCGCTTCCCCGCCATGAGCGCACCACCCCACCCGTCGAACGCCGACCCCGAGACTCGCCCACGCGGCCTCTCTCTCCGTACCATACCGTATGGTACGGGCGATGGCGACGGTGATCAGGAGCAGCCGACGCCGACGCTTTGGGCGCTCCATGGCATGGCCGAAAGGGCGCGCCGCGTCTCCGGTCGCCCCGACCGCACCTCCCGCCCCGGGTGACACCCGGGTGAGTGGGAGCCCCGTCGTGGGGACACGAGGTACATGCAGACATTTCTCCCGTACGCGAACTTCTCCGACTCCGCGGCCGTCCTGGACCCGAGGCGTCTCGGCAAGCAGCGCGTCGAGGCGCTCCAGGTGTTCCGGGGGTTGACCGTGCCGACGTACGGGTGGCGACGGCACCCCGCGGTGCGGATGTGGGCCGGGTACGAGGAGGCCCTGGTGCGGTACGGCCTGGACGTCTGCGCCACCTGGACCGCCGAGGGGCGAGCCGACACCTGCTCCCTCACCCTCATCACCGACTACCGCGCCTGGAGCCCGTCGGCCGAGGTGCGCGAGCAGGCCGGGCTCGCGACGGCGGGCGAGCTGCCGCCCTGGCTCGGCGACCCCGCGTTCCACCGCAGCCACCAGTCGGCGCTGGTGCGCAAGGACCCCACGTACTACCGTCCCCACTTCCCCGGCGTACCGGACGATCTTCCCTACCTCTGGCCGGCCTCCGACCGGGCCGGCGACGGCCGGGCGGGGTAACGGCCGGGACTTCGTAGACTTGGGCAAAAGCCTCGGTATCGGTCACGGCTCAGGTGGCCGATGAAGCTCGCGAGGAAGCGGAGTGGAGCGGACAATGGGACGACCTCCCCGGGAGCCGGCCGGCGAGTCCGAGGGCCTGTTCGGCATGGCGGAGCTGGTGGCCGCGGCCACGCCCACCCGGGCACGGGAACACCGGCCGTTCCGCGACGGGCCCCAGGCGCGCGGACTGCTGCGGGTGAGGGAGATCCACGCTGAGCCGGCCGCCGCCGCGTCCTGGCGGGGCCGGCAGATCATCGCACGCTTCCCCGACGCCCAAGTCATCGAGACGGACTCCCACTGGCGCATCCCGCACCTCCACGGCAACCAGGGGAACGTCGAGCGGTGGGTCAGGATCAAGCGGGAGACACTGGTCCTCGGCGAACGCACCTCCCTCGCCGTCCGCCCCAACGGGCGGTCAGCCGACTGGATCGCCCCCGGCCTGTCCAACGGATGCGCCATGGCCTGCGCGTACTGCTACGTCCCGCGTCGCAAGGGGTTCGCCAACCCCATCACCGTCTTCACCAACGTCGACCGCGTCCTGGGGGCCCTCGGCCGCCACCTCGCCGCCACCGGCCCGAAGAAGGAGCCCAACCAGTGCGACGAGCGGGCCTGGGTCTACGACATCGGCGAGAACGGCGACTGCTCGGTGGACGACCTGATCAGCGACAACACCGCCGACCTCGTCCGCGCGTTCCGCCGCTGGCCCACGGCCAAGGCGTCCTTCGCGACCAAGCTGGTCAATCCCGACCTGTTGCGGCTCGACCCGCAGGGCCGCACCCGCATCCGCTTCTCCCTCATGCCGCCGGACGACTCCCGACTCCTCGACATCCGGACCAGCCCCGTCCCCGCCCGCGTCGAGGCGGCCGCCGACTTTCTCGACGCCGGCTACGAGGTGCACTTCAACCTCTCCCCGGTGGTGATCCGCCCGGGCTGGCGCGAGGCCTGGGACGACCTGCTGCGCATGATGGACGACGTACTCCCGCACCGGGTGAAGGAGCAGGCCGCCGCCGAGATCATCATGCTCACCCACAACCAGGACCTGCACGAGGTCAACCTGGACTGGCACCCCCGCGCCGAGGACGTCCTGTGGCAGCCGGACCTCCAGCAGCCCAAGAGGTCCGAGAACGGCGCCCTGAACGTCCGCTACCGCAACACGGTCAAACCCCAGGCCGTCGAGACCCTGTCCCGCATGATCCGGACGCGCGCGCCCTGGCTGCGTGTGCGGTACGCCTTCTGACCTCCTGCGAGAGCCGGCCCCAGGCCGCACGCCGTCGGCGCGTCACCCCGGCCTTCCGTCCGCGTCCTCAGTGAGCCCGGGCGGCGGGCAGAAGTACCGAGACGTCCGGCTCCGACCGGGTGGCGAAGCCGCCGGTGACGGTCAGGCGGTCGAGGTCGACGACGGCGATCCGGTCGCGGTCGAGCAGGGACACGTACGCCACCGCCTCGTCGGGGTGGAGCGAGACGGCGGCCGGGACTCCGTCGAGCCGCAGGGTGCGCAGGGGCCGCAGGTCCGCGGTGGCGCACACGGTGAGGGTGTTGCCGACGATGTCCGTCACGAGCAGCCGGTCCTCGTCGAGGGTGTAGACCCGCAGCGGGTCGCCGCCCACCTTCCGGCTCCGCCGCACCCGCATGGTGCGGGCGTCGACGGCGACCAGGGTGGAACTCCCGCGGGCGCCGACGAACAGCGTCTCCTCGTCCGTGCTCAGGCAACTGCTCTCCGGTAGCTGCCCAGGCGTCACGAGGACCGGGGTAACCGCAGCGTCGTACGGCCTGACCAGGCTCACCGTGTGCGACAACAGACCGGTGACATAAGCCCGTTCACCGTCGCGGGTGAGGGAGAAGAGGTGGGTCTTCACCCCGTGTGTCGGCACCGCCCTGGTGGGCGCCCGGTCGGTGGCCGGATCGTCGAATCCGAGCAGCACCGCCTTCTCCTCGCTGAGCGCGTACAACCGGTCCCGGTCGTCGATGCCCATGCCGTGGACGCGGTTGTAGGGGCGGATGTCGATGGTCCGGGACAGGGACCGCTCGTGGAGGTCGACCACGAAGACGGCGGCGCCGCCCTCGCCGATGGTGGAGGCCATGCGGACGCCGTAGTGCCCGACGTAGGCGTAGCGCCGCCGCGAGTCGACGACCATCTCATGGGGGTAGTCGGGCAGTTGGACGGAGCCCAGGCGCCGGCCCGACGTGACGTCGTAGAAGCTGACCGCGTGGCTGCTCTTCTCCACCACCAGCAGCACGTCACTCCGGGCGGCGGTCCCGGAGGCGCCCGCGGCGGACTTCGGCAGGCCACTGGCGAGCGCGCCGCCGCCCGCCGCCTTGACCACCGTACGACGTGCCACCACGTCTCCACCTCGTTTCCTCGACTCCGAACACTGTGACCCCACCAGCCTCTGCGAGGACCCCGCTCCCCGTGGCGTGTGACGCAGGTCATATGTGCCACTCGATCGGTTCGCGCGACAACGCGAGGCATGGCGGGGGCATCGCCCGCGGACCCGGCCGCGTGCACGTGAGGGGCGACCGACCCGAGGCTGGGAGAGGTCGCCGCCAACGACCAGGCCGGCTCCCTCCGGGCTCGGTGTCAGTCGCCGTCGGTAGTGTCCCGCGTATGGACAACGTTGAACTGAGCGACGCCGTAGCGGACTTCGCGGGTCTCGTCGGTCGCGTCGAGGAGACCGGCGAGCGGGTGTGTGTCGTCGACGGCGGGGAGCCGACGAGTGTGCTCCTTCCGGCGGCGGAACTCGCCGAACTGGAACACTTCGCCCAACGGGACCACGGCGGAGCGCGACACCGACCCAGGTCCGGATCGGGACAGGGGCACCCGTTCGGGCCGGACCCGCAGGGCCCGTACATCCGGTACGTGCACGTCGACGGGGGGCGGATGACCTTCGTGCGGGACCGGGTGGTCGTGGCCGAGCTGAGGTCCGTGGCGGAGGTCGACTGGCTGGAGGACAGGGCGCGCATGGCCCGCCAGGGCTACATGCCCCCGAAGCAGGCGGCCGCGTTCGAGGAGTTCCTCGCCCGCCAGGGCCCGGTGGGCGACGGCATGGCGTGGATCGCCGGCAGTTGGCGCGAGCAACAGCCCTTCACGGAACTCGTCTTCATCAAGGGGTCGTCCGCCGAGGACGTCGCCCTCGCCTACGGGGCCGACGCGCAGGACGTAGCCGACGGGCTGCTGCTCCACCAGGTCGAGGAGCGCGACGCACGGGAGGGCACCGACGACCTCACCCGCGTGCTGGCCTTCGGGGAGGAGAACGGCTGGACGTGGCTGGGCTACCACGACTTCGACGATGCCTTTTCGCGCTCTCTCGACCCGCCCCCCGAGCAGGAGATCACGCTTCGCGCGACCATGGGCAAGGCCATCTACACCTTCGACTACCGCGAGGACGGGGTGTACCAGAACCCCTTGCCCGTCGAGGACGGCGCCGAAGACCAGCGGGACATGTACGAACTCATCTGGTACACCCCGGGCGAGGCGCCGTTCGCCCCGGAAGCGCCGCTGTCCTTCCTCAACCTTCACCTCCGCATCGCGGAGAAGGCGGGCAACTGGACGGACAACATCGCGCTGTTCTTCGAAGGCCTGGAGCGAGCCTTCGGCCTCACCCTGCCCCGAGACGCGATCACCTCCGGAAACGTACGCTGCGCCCGACCGGCCCGCCGCTGAACCCGGGACCCGAACCAGCGCCGTCGCGTTCCCTCGTGTCACGGACACTTCACGTACCTGCCAACTCATCCGGAGGGTAACGGGACAGGCAGACAGGCACTACGGGCCGCCGGCGTGGCCGTCACCGCGGCCACCGCGCTCGTGGCGGTACGTCAGTTACGACAACGGCGCGCACTGGAAGAAGCTGGCCGTCAGTGCCGGCAAGGTGTCGGTGAAGAACCCGGGCGCGGGCAAGACCGTCTCGTTCCGGGCCCAGGCCACCGACAAGCAGGGCAACACCGTGTGCCAGACCATCCACGAGGCGTACCGCACGCGGTAACCCCCTCCCACACGACGGCCCGCCGGTCAGCGTCACCCCGGTGGGCCGTCGCCGTACGCCCGCCCACGCCACCGACGCGGGCGAGGGCCAGGCAGCGGTCCACGGCAGAGGCCGGGTACCGGTACCGGCCGGGTCGGGCCGGGCGCGGAAGGAGCAACCGCCGGTGTCGCCCCGCCCCTGGCGCCCCCGATGCCTTTCGAGGAGCGAGGGTGGAGACATGGAACAGGAGACACTGGGCGGGATCTTCACCCGGAGGTTCGGACCCCCGCCGCGCGCGGGCGCCCCCGCCACGCTGCTGGTGCACGGGCTGGGGCTCTCGGGGCGCTACTTCGTGCCGCTCGCGGAGCGGTTGGCCGCGCACGGGAGGACGGTGCTCGTACCGGACCTGCCGGGCAACGCGCGGTCGCGGGACGCCGCGCGCGGCGCCTCCAGCCCGGAGCGGGCCGCCGCTGACCTGGCGCGCTGGCACCGGCGCCTGGCCCTGGGCCCGAGCCTGGTGGTGGCCAACTCGGTCGGCTGCCAGGTGGCCGCGGCCCTCGCCGCCCGCGCGCCCGGCCTGGTGCGCCACCTGGTGCTGACCGGCCCCGCGCTCGAACCGGGGACGTCCGGCTGGCGGCTGTGCGGCCGGCTGCTCGCCGACGCGCCACGGGAGCCCCTCTCGCTCCTCGTCGTGGCCGCGAGCGACTACCTGGTCACCGGCCCGCTGCGGATCGCCGGCTCCTTCCGGTACGCGCTGCGGGACGCCGCCGCGTCCTTCGAGGCCAATCTGCGCCGCGTCAGCGCGCCGACCCTGGTTCTGCGGGGCACGGGAGACACCATCGCCTCGGGCCCCTGGGCGCGGCACGTGGCCCGCACCGTGGTGGACGGGCGCGCGGTGGAGGTCCCGGGGGCCGCGCACGCGGCCCACTACAGCGCTCCGGACGCCGTCGCCGAGCGGATCGAATCCTTCACCACGGAGGTACGCGCGTGAAACCGTCGCGGGCGCCCGGCCCCTCGCCCTGGCTACGGCTGCTGCCCGACATCTCATCCGAGCGTCGCGGGTTCGTCCTGGCCTGGTGGGGCTTCGCCCTCACGTTCGGCGGAATGCGCCTGCTGACCTGGCTCATCCACATCGAGGTGGCCGGGCTCGGTGACGTACAGACCGGCGGGGTGCACATCCACCACTACGTGTGGGGCATTCTGCTGCTCGCGGTGGTGGGGGCAGCCGGCCTTGTCGCACGCTCGGCGCGGGCACGCGCCTGGATGGGACTCGCCTACGGGATCGGGCTGGCCCTCGTCGTGGACGAGGCGGCGCTGCTGCTCAGCCTGGAGGACGTGTACTGGGACACCACGGGCGGGATCAGCATCGCCCTGGCCATCGCCGTGATCGCCGTGGCGGGCAGCGTCCTCGCGGCGACGCGCGAGGGCCGCGACGCGGACGAGTCGGACGTCGGGTGAGCGAGCCGCGCCGGGCACCGCCCGCGACAGCCCTCAGTCGTGGCGGTGGTAGCGGGCGAACACCTTCTGGGGCGCCTTCGCCATGGCCAGGGCGATGGTGAAGAGGTCGAAGCCCGTACCGCCAGCTCGGGGAGAACGCGCGCGGGGTCGAGGATGCTGTGGTCGGCCGCCGCGGCGACCCGGCGCGGACTTCGGGTGTTTCGAGGCAGCCCGCACGGTCCGCGTCGGCCCGGACGTTGACGTACGCCATGGCGATCACGCAGCCGAGGCGGTGCCCCCCTTGGAGCGCGGAGCCGGTCGTGGAAGACCCGCTACTGCCGCAGCACAAGCGGCGCCGGGTGGAAGCCGCGCAGAAGGTCCTGCCGAAGGAGGCGAGGGTGGCCCGGTGACTCGGACACTCTTCGCTCGCGGTCACCCTCGGTTACTATGCTCACTTCATGCCGGAAGCGGGCAGCAAGGGGCGCGGCACCATCGACGGTCTGCTGGGGGAGCGGGAAAGGCCGGCTCGCCAGCCGAAACTCCCCAGAGCCTCCCCAGCCGTTGACCGGTGATTCCTGCCCTACGCCCCGGAGAAGTCGTCTGTGGATGCAAGGCTGAAGAGATGGGTGGCCTGGGAAAGTGTTGGAAGAGGTCGTAGCGACCCGCTATGTCACGCCCCTGCGTGAGGGTGGGTCGCTGCCCGGGATCGTCGAGGCCGACGATCTCGGTACGTACGTCATGAAGTTCACCGGCGCGGGGCAGGGGCGCAAGACGCTGATCGCCGAGGTCATCTGCGGCCAGCTCGGCAGGCGGCTCGGGCTGCGGGTGCCGGAACTGGTGCGGATGCAGCTTGACCCGGTGATCGGCCTGGGCGAGCCGGACGAGGAGGTGCAGGAACTCCTCAAGGCCAGTGGCGGACTGAACCTGGGCATGGACTACCTGCCCGGCTCGATCGGCTTCGACCCGCTCGCCTTCGCGGTCGACCCCCTGGACGCCGGGCGAGTGGTGTGGTTCGACGCGCTGATCAACAACGTCGACCGCTCCTGGCGCAACCCCAACCTGCTGGTCTGGCACGGCGAGCTGTGGCTCATCGACCACGGCGCGACCATGATCTGGCACCACAACTGGCCCACCGCCGCCCAGGCCGCTACCAGGCCGTACGACGCGTCCGACCACGTGCTCGCACCGTTCGACCCGGACATCGCGGCGGCGGCCAAGACGCTCGCCCCCAAGGTCACCCGGGAACTGCTGACCGAGGTCGCCGCGGACGTACCCGACGAGTGGCTGGTCGACGAGCCGGGGTTCGAGGGGCCGGACGGGCCCGATCGGCTGCGCGCCGCGTACGTGGAGCGACTGCTCGACCGGGTGGCTGCCACCCATGAGCGGATCAAGCTCGGCCCGCCCACGACGCAGCGCCCCACCCAGGCGCCCGCGTGGCTCCGGGTCTGGGCCGAGGGGAAGGCGGCGAAGTGAGCGGTCTGCACAACGGACGTGATGTCTTCGAGTACGCGGTGCTGCGCGTGGTGCCCAGGATGGAGCGCGGCGAGCTGATCAACGCGGGGGTGGTCCTGTACTGCCACGCGCGGTCGCTGGTCGCCGCGCGGACCCATCTCGACGAGGGCCGGCTGCGGGCGCTCGACCCGACGGCGGACGTGGCGGGCGTACGGGCCGCGCTCAACGCCGTCGAGGGCGTCTGCCACGGCGGCCCGGAGGCCGGACAGGCGGCGGGTGACGCGGCCGGGCGTCGGTTCCGGTGGCTGGTGGCCCCGCGCAGCACGGTGGTGCAGCCGGGCCCCGTACACACCGGGCTGACCACGGACGCGGAGGCGGAGGTCGAGCGGCTGCTCGACCTGCTGGTGCGTTGATCGTAGGTCCCGTTGACAGGTGGTGGCCCGGCTTCTAGCGTCTCGTCTGCTGAAGCTACTAAGCGGTTGCTCAGTCCTTGGTCGGGGTGCCGGCGCCGGACGCGGGCGACGCTTTCCGAAGGCGAGGAGAACCCGCATGTCCACCACCGAACAGCGCGTTGCCATCGTGACCGGCGCGGCTCGCGGCATCGGCGCGGCCACGGCCGTGCGGCTGGCCGCCGAGGGCCGCGCCGTCGCCGTGCTCGACCTGGACGAGGCGGCCTGTCAGGGCACCGTCGACGCCATCACGGCGGCGGGCGGCACGGCGCTCGCCGTGAGCTGTGACGTCGCCGACGCCGACCAGGTACGGGCCGCGGTGGCGCGGGTGGCCACGGAACTCGGCGCTCCGGTGATCCTGGTGAACAACGCGGGCGTGCTCCGGGACAACCTGTTGTTCAAGATGAGCGAGTCCGACTGGGACACGGTCGTCAACGTCCACCTGCGGGGGGCGTTCCTGATGTCGCGGGCGTGCCAGAAGCACATGGTGGACGCGGCGTTCGGGCGCATCGTCAACCTCTCCAGCAGCTCCGCGCTCGGCAACCGTGGCCAGGCCAACTACGCGGCGGTCAAGGCCGGCCTCCAGGGCTTCACCAAGACCCTCGCCATCGAGCTGGGCAAGTTCGGCGTCACCGCCAACGCCGTCGCCCCCGGCTTCATCGCCACCGACATGACCGCCGCGACGGCCGAGCGCGTGGGCATGGGTTTCGATGACTTCAAGGCCGCGGCGGCCTCGCAGATCCCGGTGCAGCGGGTGGGCGAGCCGGACGACATCGCCAACGCCATCGCCTTCTTCACCGGCGAGCAGGCCGGGTTCGTCTCGGGCCAGGTCCTGTACGTGGCCGGCGGCCCGCTCAACTGACGCGCAGGTGGCACCAGAACGCGAGGGAGGACAGCTCATGACGACAGCGAACAGCGAGAAGGTCGCCCTGATCACGGGCGGCAGCCGGGGCATCGGCTACGGCGTGGCCGAGGCTCTGGTGGCCCGCGGCCACCGGGTGTGCGTCACCGGGCGGGGCGAGGACGCGCTCACGGCGGCCGTGGAGGCGTTGAGCGCAGCGGCCCCCGACGGCGAGGGCCGGGTGATCGGCGTCGCCGGCAAGGCGCACGACGAGGCTCACCAGGCGGTGGCCGTTGAGCGTGTGATGGAGACGTTCGGCCGCGTCGACTTCCTGGTCAACAACGCCGGCACGAATCCGGTCTTCGGCCCCATCGCCGAACTGGACCTCGGGGTCGCGCGCAAGGTCTTCGAGACCAACGTGGTCTCGGCCCTCGGCTTCGCCCAGCGCACCTACCGGGCCTGGCAGAAGGAGAACGGCGGCGCGATCGTGAACATCGCCTCCATCGCCGGCGTCGCCCCCTCTCCCTTCATCGGCGCCTACGGCATGAGCAAGGCCGCGATGATCAACCTGACGGTGCAACTCGCGCACGAGATGGCACCGCTGGTGCGGGTGAACTCGATCGCCCCCGCGGTCGTCAAGACGAAGTTCGCCGCGAGCCTGTACGAGGGGCGCGAGGAGGAGGCCGCCGCGGCCTACCCGCTGGGCCGGCTCGGCGTACCACGGGACATCGGGGGCGCCGCCGCCTTCCTGCTGTCGGACGAGTCGGCGTGGATCACCGGCCAGAACCTGATCGTGGACGGCGGCCTGTTCCTGAACGCCGGCGTCTGACGCCCACGGCGTCCCGGGCGCGCCACCCGCGCGCCCGGGACGGCGGGTTGGGAGCACGGGGCGGCTCCACCGGCTCCGACGGCTCGCGTGGGGTCCGGCGGGGGCGCGACGGCTCGGGGACGGGCGCGGGGGCGTGCGGCGTGCGGCGGCCGTTGTCAGTGGTCGGGGGTACGTTCGTATCCGTCAAGCACGAACGGACCGGAGGAAGACCCAAGTGACCGACATGCTGCCCGAGTCCTGGCAGGACGCTCTGGGCGACGAACTGCACAAGCCGTACTTCGCGCGGCTCACCGAGTTCGTCGAGGAGGAGCGGGCCCGGGGCCCGGTGTACCCGCCGCGCGAGGAGGTCTTCGCGGCGCTGGACGCCACACCGTACGACCAGGTGAAGGTGCTGATACTCGGTCAGGACCCGTACCACGGCGAGGGCCAGGGACACGGGCTGTGCTTCTCGGTGCGGCCGGGCGTGAAGACCCCGCCCTCGCTGCGGAACATCTACAAGGAGATGCAGGCCGAGTTGGGCCACCCCGTTCCGGACAACGGCTATCTGATGCCCTGGGCCCGGCAGGGCGTGCTGCTGCTGAACGCGGTGTTGACGGTGCGCTCGGGTGAGGCCAACTCCCACAAGGGCCAGGGTTGGGAGACCTTCACGGACGCGGTGATCCGGGCCGTGGACGCCCGGCCGGACCCGGCCGTGTTCGTGCTGTGGGGGAACTACGCGAAGAAGAAGCTGCCGCTGATCGACACCGAGCGGCACGCGGTGGTGCAGGGCGCCCACCCGTCGCCGCTGTCGGCCCGGAAGTTCTTCGGCTCCCGACCCTTCACGCAGATCAACGACGCCGTCGCGGCGCAGGGTCACGAGCCGATCGACTGGCGGATACCCGACCTCGGCGCGTAGTCACGCCGGTCGGGCCCGCCGACGGGCGAGCCGGGGCGCGGCCGTCGGGAGGGGCGGGGCGCGACCGTCGGCGGAGGCGGGGGCAGGTCAGTGACTGTGTGCCCGCCTACCGGCCCGGCCAGGTCGTTGCGCCCGGGTGTCGCCCGGCCGGCCCGGGGTGGTTGCCCGGCCCCGCTACCGGCGGGCCGGGCCCCCGCCCCCCTCATCGCGAGCCGCGCGCCCGCGCGTCGTACGTTCGGCGCCGTGCCCGGGGCGTACGCCGCCCGGGTCGTATCCGGGCCGGTCCCGTCCGCCCGCTGGCGCCTGAGCCGTATTCCCGGTGGCTGCGGCTAGCGTCGGGGCCGACCAGGGGGACGGCGGAAGGACTGATGGGAGGCGGGCCATGGTGGCCAAGCGGCAGGAGGAGGCGTCGCCGGACGCCGTGCTGACCCGGATCGGACAGGCGGTCATGCTGCACCGGGGCGGAGACCGTGAGGAGGCGCGGAACCGGCTCGGGGAGCTGTGGCAGGAACTGGGTGTGGAGGACGACACGCTGCACCACTGCACGCTGGCGCACTACCTGGCCGACACCCAGGACGACCCGGCCGACGAGTTGGCCTGGGACCTGCGGGCCCTGGCCGTCGCCGACCGGCTGATGCGGGACCACGACGCATGGGCCGAGCACGACGGTGCGGCAGCCGAGCCGGTCGCGGAGGGTGCGGAGCGCGCGGCGCGATCCGGGCGGCCACCGCTACGGGAGCAGCCGTGTTCGCCGGGGGACGACGGCGAGGAGGCGGGGGAGCCGGGCGCCACCGAGGCCGCGGAGACCAGCCGGCGACGGGCGGTGGCGGCGGTGCGTGGCCTGTATCCGGCACTGCACCTCAACCTCGCGGCGGACTACGCCAAGCTCGGCCGCCCGGACGCGGCTCGCGCCCAGCTCGACCTGGCCAAGGCGACGTCCGGGGCGCTGAGCGACGACTCGTACGGCAAGGGGGTACGCACGGCGATCGGACGCCTGGCGCTGCGGCTGACGGACACCTCGGGCGAGCCCGCGCCGCCGCCCGGCCAGCACCCCTGGGCGTAGGGCACGCGGCGGCGACTTCGGGCCACCGGGCGCCGACGCGGCGGGCTGCCATGGCCGAGGCGACGCGGCCGGTCGGCGCTACTCGCCGGTGGCGCCGTCGATGCGCTCGCGGATGAGGTCCGCGTGGCCGTTGTGCCGGGCGTACTCCTCGATCATGTGGACGTAGATCCAACGCAGGCTGTACAGCTCCCCCCGGCGCTCCCCGGTGTCGTCGAGGGTGCGTCCGGCGGCCACCTCCCGGGCCCGCTCTATCTCGGCGCGCCAGGTGGCGATGTCGGTCGCGAAGTCGGCCTCGGTCAGGTCGAAGTCGCCGTCGTACTTCTCGTCGGTCCAGTACAGCGGCGGGGCGTCCGTCCCGCCGAGGACGCGGCGGAACCACGTGCGCTCGACGTCGGTCATGTGCCGCACGAGGCCGAGCAGCGAGAGGGGCGAGGGCGGCGTGGACGCCTCGCGCACCTGGGCCTCGGTCAGGCCCTCGCACTTCATGGCCAGCGTCTCGCGGTGGTAGTCGAGCCACGCTTCGAGCATGCGGCGCTCCTCCGCGATCAGCGGGGGTTCGCGACGGGTCGTCGCAGTGGCCACGGGGGCGGTGGAGGTGTTCTCGGGCAGGGTCATGGCGGACATCATGGTCCGCCCACTGGCCACGGGCCACGCATTATCCGGCTGCCGCGCTCCTGCAGGGGCCGCGCGGGCGAGGCAAGCCGCTGGTAAGCGTAGCGGCGCCGACACGTATGCTGCCCGCGCGGAGCAACAGACAGCTCAGACACAACAAGCGTCACAGACACACGGACATCAGAAACACCGCGAGCACCACAGACAGCACCGCACAGAGAGAACCGCACGAGCACCGCGCCGCCGCCGTGGCAGGCGGCCCCGGCACGCGGGCGCACACAAGGCGCGCGGTGGGCGCGCCAACGAGGAGGACCCGTGAAGGTCGGTTGCATTGGGCTGGGAGACATCGCGCGCAAGGCGTACCTGCCGGTCATCGCCGCCCAACCGGGCGTCGAACCGCACCTTTCGACGCGTACCCCGGCCACCCTGCACAGCGTCGGGGACGCGCTGCGCATCCCCGAGTCGCAGCGCCACACGGACCTCGACTCCCTGTTGGCCGCCGGCCTCGACGCGGCGTTCGTGCACGCTCCGACCGCCGCGCACGCCGAGATCGTCACACGCCTCGTCGACGCGGGCGTGCCCACATACGTGGACAAGCCGATCGCCTACGACCTGGCCGACTGCCAGCGGGTGGTCGAACTGGCGGCGGAGCGCGAGGTGAGCCTGATGGTGGGCTTCAACCGGCGGTACGCGCCCGGGTACGCGCAGTGCGTCGACCACCCGCGCGATCTGATCCTGATGCAGAAGAACCGGGTCGGCCTCGCCGAGGACCCGCGCACGCTGGTGTTCGACGACTTCGTCCACGTCGTCGACACGCTGCGGTTCCTGGCCCCCGGACCCATCGAGCACGTCGACGTCCGCGCGAAGATCCGCGACGGGCTGATGCACCACGTGCTGCTCCAGCTCTCCGGGGACGGCTTCTCGGCCGTCGGCACGATGAACCGGATGAGCGGCTCGACCGAGGAGATCCTGGAGATCTCCGGTCAGGGCGCCAAGCGCCAGGTGCTCAACCTGGCCGAGGTGATCGACCACAAGGGACAGCCCAGCGTGCGCCGCCGGGGTGACTGGGTGCCGGTGGCCCAGCAGCGGGGGATCGAGCAGATCACGCTGACCTTCCTGGACGCCGTACGCGAGGGGCGGCTGCTCGACGCGCAGGACGCCCTGCGCACGCACGAGTTGTGCGAGCGCGTGGTCACGGAAGTGCTCACCGCCTGACGCGCGCGGCGGGCCGGCTCTGCCCGACGCGTGCGGCGGGCCGGCTCCGCTGCCCCGCGTCGCGGGCCGACTCCGCCGACTGTCCTCCGCCGGCTCTGCCCCCGTCCTCGTCCTCGTCCCCGCCCCCGACCCCGGCTCCGACTGCGGGGCCGGCGCCCCGCCGACGCTCAGGAGCCCACCGGGCTGCCCCTGTCCCGGCGCTCGGGTGCCGGGTCCACGGAGCGACCGGCGCGGGTGCGCCGGTGGTGCGCCCGGCCGCCCGTTGCCACCGCGGCCACCAGCAGCGCCGCGACCGCCCCGTACGCCGGCCAGTCGCCGTACCGCACGTACGGACTGGTGCCCGAGGCCAGCGGGACGTCGTAGACGGCCGCCGCGCTGCGCCGGGTGCCGAGCCGGCCGCCGACGGGCGTGCCGCGCGGGCCGAAGACGGCGCTGACGCCGGTCAGCGTGGCGTGCGTGGTGGGGCGCCAGGTCTCGGCGGCGCGCAGCGCGGCCAGCGCGGCGTGCTGTTCGGGGGCCCAACTGTGCTGGAAGGAGGAGGTGGCGGACTGCGCGACCAGGAGCTGCGCCCCGTCGCGGACCAGTCGCCGGCTCATGTCGGGGAAGGCCGACTCGAAACACACCAGTGGCCCGAGCCGGAGCCCGCCGGCGCTCGAGGGAGCGGGCGCCGCGCCGGCTCCCGCGCCCGCGTGGCGGGCGGCTGGGCGCCCAGCGCTCACGCCCGGCACGCGCATCACCACCGAGCGCGCCCCGCGCCTGCGATCCTCGTTCGCCGCCTGGCCGATCGAGGTGGCCCAGCCGAGGACGGAACGGGCCGGGACGTACTCGCCGAAGGGGACCAGCCGCATCTTGTCGTAGCGGTCGCCGGTCGGCCCCCGCCGGCCCACCAGTACCGAACTCTTGTAGACGCCGGGCTGGCCGGCCTGCTTGGCGTCCACGTTGACCAGCAGCTCAGCGCCCACGTCACGGGACAGGGCCGCCAGCCGTCGCCGCAGGTCAGGCCGCTCGCGCAGGTCGCTGCCGACGCTTGACTCCCCCCATACGACCAGTCTTACGCCGCGCCCGGCCAACCCCCGGGTCAGTTCCTCCTGGCGGTCGAAGCGACGGTTGCTGCCGTCGATCATGCCGGGCTGCACGACGGCGACGCGTACCGTGCCCGCTGGCCGCGGCGCCGGCGACCAGGCCCACACCCCGGCGACGCCCGTGGCACAGCCGGCCAGCCCCGCGACGGCGACCCTGCGGGCCCCGGGCAGTGCCAGGAGGACGACCAGCCCGGTGTTCACCGCGACGACCAGCAGGCTGGCCAGCCAGACGCCGCCGATCGACACCAGCCGCAGCGCGGGCTCGACCTGCCACTGACTGGCCCCCAGCAACCCCCACGGCCCCCCGAGGTACTGCCAGGACCTGATCAGCTCCACCAGCAGCCAGCCGGCGGGCAGCAGCACCAGCGCGCCGGCCGCCCGCCGCCCGCCCGCCGCACCGGGGCCGAGCAGCCGGCGCACCAGCCACCCCCACGGCGCCCACAGCAACCCGAGCCCGACCGCCACGACCACGATGAACACGTGCAGGAGCGGCAGCAGCCAGTGGTGCACCGCCAGCAGGAAGCCGGCGCCGCCCAGCCAGCCCTCGCACGCCGCCCGGCGGCCCGTGGGCGCCGAACGGATGAGCAGCAGCCAGGGCACCAGGGCGCCGTAGGCCAGCCACCACAGACCGGGGGCGGGGAACGCCAGCGCGGGCAGCGCCCCGGCCGCCGGGGCCGCGACCGTACGGCCCCAACGCGAGGCGAGGAAGGAGTGTGCGCGGGCCCGTGGCATCAACACCTCGCGGGTCTCTCGTCCGGCCGGGGCACCAGTGTGCGCGCGGAGCCGGTCGCGCACCCGGCGAACGTCGCGCCCCTACCCGGCCCGGGGTGCGGAACCCGCACGGGCCGGACGGGCCCGGGCTCCGCCGGCGTCGAAGGCCCCGGTGCCGGTGAGGGGCGGGACGCCGCACGATGGCGGTACGGACCGGAACCGGTGCGCGGACGGGTGTCCGGGCGCCGCACAGGAGGGAGTTGACCGCATGTTGCCTCTCGAGGGCATCACCGTAGTCTCGCTCGAACAGGCGGTGGCCGCCCCGTACGCCACCCGGCAGTTGGCCGATCTGGGCGCCCGGGTGATCAAGGTGGAGCGGCCCGGCGGTGGGGACTTCGCGCGCGACTACGACCGCGAGGTCATGGGCCAGTCGGCGTACTTCGTGTGGTGCAACCGGGGCAAGGAGAGCGTGGTGCTCGACCTCAAGGACGCCACCGACCGGGCCCTGTTCGACCGGTTGCTGGAAGCCGCCGACATCTTCGTGCAGAACCTCGGGCCCGGCGCCGCCGACCGGCTCGGCCTCGGTGCCGACGCGCTCCGCGAGCGCTGGCCACGACTGATCGTCTGCGGCATCTCCGGCTACGGGGACCGTGGCCCCTACCGCGACCGGAAGGCGTTCGACCTGCTGGTGCAGTGCGAGACCGGGTTGGTGGCGGCGACCGGTACGGAGGCGGCGCCCGCCCGCGCCGGGATCTCCGTCGCCGACATCGCGGCGGCCATGTACGCGTACACCGGCGTGCTCACGGCGCTGTACGAGCGCGAGCGCACCGGCCGTGGCAGCGCCTTCGACGTCGCGATGCTCGACGCGCTCGGCGAGTGGATGGGGCAGCCGCTGTTCCACGGGACGTACGGGGCGGGCCCATTGCCGCGCAGCGGCGCCCGGCACCCCTCGATCGCCCCGTACGGGCCCTACCGGGCGGGCGACGGCCGCGAGGTGTTCCTGTGCGTGCAGAGCGACCGGGACTGGGTTGAGCTGTGCGCGCGGGTCCTGGGACGGCCCGACCTGACCCGCGATCCCAGGTTCACCGACAATCCGCTGCGCCGCGCGCACGACGCGGAGCTGACCGAGGTGCTGCACGCGGCCTTCGCCGACCTGACCGCCGACGAACTGCTGGCCCGGCTCGACGCGGCGGGCATCGCCAACGCGCGGTTGCGCGGCGTGCCCGAGTTCGCCGAGCACCCGCAGTTGGCCGCCCGCGACCGGTGGCGCGCCTTCGACACGCCGGCGGGGCCACTGCGCGGACTGCTGCCGCCGGTCACGGTGCGCGGACGGGAGGCGCGCATGGGCGCGGTGCCGGCGCTCGGCGCGCACACGGAGGCGGTCCGGGCGGAGTTCGGGCAGCGGTGAGCGCGGGGTCCGAGCGGGGCGGCGCGGGCGTACGTCGGGCGACCTCGGTGCGCCGCCCGGCGCCCGGGCGCGTCTCTTACCCTCGGTAGTACGCCAGGTAGTACCCCGACGCGTCGAGGGAGAGCCGCATGACCGAGCGCAAGCCACCCGGTGTCGACTTCGAGAGCTTTGTCGACAAGCAGATTCGGGAGGCCGCCGAACGGGGCGAGTTCGAGCGGTTGCCCGGCTTCGGCAAGCCCCTCGACCGTCCGGACGCGCCCTACGACGAGTCCTGGTGGATCAAGGAGAAGATGGCCCGCGAGCAGCTCTCGTTCCTGCCGCCGAGCCTGGCCCTGCGCAAGGAGGCCGAGGACGCGCGGGAGGCGGCGACGAAGGCACCATCCGAGCGGATGGCCCGGCGCATCGTCGAGGAGATCAACGAGAAGATCCGCGCGGCGCTGGCCCGCCCGCCGGAGGGCCCGCCGCTCAACCTCGTGCCGTACGACGTCGAGGACGTGGTGGCGAGCTGGCGCGCCGGGCGTGAGCACCGGACTCCCTGACCGCCGCGTTGCCGAACCGCCCGCGCCCCTCACCGCCCGTGCCCTCATCCCGTCGTGCGCCCGTACGGGCGCGGGCGCACGACGCCCCGTCCGCGGCCTGACGGCGCGGGCGGGGCGTGGGTGGAGCGGGCGGGAGGGGGACCTCGATACGGGCGTCGGACCCGGCCCCCACCGCTGGCCGCGGCCGGCTACGGCACCTAGTCGCCCGACTCGCCCGCGTGCGGGCTCAGGACGTCGAAGCCGACGAGGGCGAAGAGGACCAGGCCGAGCAGCACGCGGTAGTACACGAACGGCATGAAGCTCTTCGTCGAGATGAACCGCATGAACCAGGCGATGACCGCGTACCCCACGACGAACGCGATGACCGTCGCGAAGATCGTCGGGCCCCAGGACACGTGGCCCTGGCCGGCGTCCTTCAGCTCGAACGCGCCCGAGGCCAGCACGGCGGGGATGGCCAGCAGGAACGAGTAGCGGGCCGCGGCCTCGCGGGTGTAGCCGAGGAAGAGGCCACCGCTGATGGTCGCGCCGGACCGGGAGACGCCGGGCACCAGCGCCATGGCCTGGCAGATGCCGTACAGCAGGCCGTCCCGCGTGGTCAGCTCGTCCAGGCCCTTGCGGTGCTTGACCGCCCGGTGCCGGCCACCCGTCTCGTCACGGGCCGCCAGCCGGTCCGCTATGGCGAGCACGATGCCGAGCACCACCAGCGTCGTCGCGATCAGCCGCAGGTCGCGGAACGGGCCGTCGATCGCGTCCTGGAGCGTCAGGCCGAGCACGCCGATGGGGATCGATCCGACGATGACCAGCCAGCCCATCTTGGCGTCGTGGTCGGAGCGTAGCCGCTTGTTGAACAGCGACCGGCACCAGGCGGAGACGATCCGCGCGATGTCCTTGCGGAAGTAGATGATCACCGCGGCCTCGGTGCCGATCTGGGTGATCGCGGTGAAGGCCGGACCCGGATCGTTCCATCCGGCGAACGCCGCCGTCAGCCGCAGATGGGCACTGGAGGAGATCGGCAGAAACTCGGTCAAGCCCTGGACGAGTCCGAGGATGAAGGATTCAAACCAAGACATCGATATCTATGCCATCCAAATGCTGATCACGTTCTGACCAGCAAGGATGCGGGTCAAGGGCGGTTTCTGGGCAGGCGTGCGACGCGCGTGCGCGGGCGCGGTCATGCGGGCGTTGGTCTGGCCGGACTCATGCTGGCTTTCGCTGAGTGAGCTGACGGGACACCGGTGGGGCTGCGCGGCCGGCAGGGTCACGGCCCGACCACGATCATCCACCAGTCAGGGGGCAGCGTAGCGTCCGTTCATGAAGGCGTGGACAGAGCCCTCTGCTCCCCGCTCCCGCGAGCGGTCACGCGCCCGGCGCCGTGGCGGCCCTGGGCGCGTTCTCCCGCACCTCGCGGGCCTCCTCCCGCGCCGCGGACGCCTCGGGTGCCGGCGCGGGGCGGCCGCGCAGCTTCGCTCGCTTGCGCCAGGCGACCAGCACGGCGGCCAGCCCGGTGACGGCGATGAAGGCCATCGAGATGAGGAAGACGGGCGAGGTGGGCGTCGAGGCGCGGCTGCCCGCGATGACGTAGGCGGCCGTGTTCGGCACGCTGCCAAGCCCCGTCGCCAGCAGGAACGGCAGCCAGCCCATCCGGGAGATCGCCGCGCAGTAGTTCGCGGCGGCAAAAGGGACGCCCGGGAACAAGCGTAGCGCCAGCATCGAACGGAAGCCGTGGTCGCTCAGTTGCCGGTCGGCCATCGCCAACGGGCGGGCCCGCAGCAGTGGTCGTAGCGCCTCCTGTCCAAGGAGTCGGCCCAGGCCGAAGGCGATGCCCGCGCCGAGCACGGTCCCGGCCACCGCCGCCGGCAGCCCCGCCTGGCTGCCGAACAGGGCCCCGGCCGCGAGGTTCAGCAGCGGTCTCGGCACCAGGGCCGAGGTGCACAGCCCGTACGCGGCCGCGAACACCACCACGGCGGTCGCCCCCGACATATGGGGTGGCCAGCCGTCGCGTATCAGTCGCTGCGGTTCGAGGACGAGCACCGCCGTGCTCGCGCTGACCAGGAGCAGGATGAGCAGGCCGAGCCTGGCGCGCGGGGACAGCAACGCCCGGGCGCACCACGCGAGGCGGCGAGGAGACTGCGCGGCAGGTTCGAACACCGCTGGAGCGTAACCGACGTCGGTGTGTCCCGGGTGTCCCGTGAACGCCACCGAAGAAAACCCGAGGGGCCGGAACGACCCCGCGACCCGGCCCGCCATGGGGCGTCTGGGACACGAGGGCCGTCAGTTGTCAGCGAGGCCATCGGGGTGACGAGGGAACGGGGCCGGCAGTGCGAGGGGGCGGCGCGAGGGGCTGGGCGCCCGGGGGCCGCGGGGCGGCCCGGGCCCTCGGGGCCGCGGAACGCGGGATGTCCCCTTGGCCGCGCGGCCGAGCTGGGAAAACCGCTCGACCGGGCCCGGGGCGAGGGACATGATCAGGCCCATGGTCCGGTATGCCCCGCACGCGCTCGTGGCCGCAGCCGCGTACGTCGTCGGAGCTGCCCTCACCCCCCTCCCAGCCGCCCCGCCCACGCCCACGGGCGGCGTACGAAGCTGACCCTCCCCGACGATCTCTGTGGACCCCGCAGCGGGAGGGTTGGTCCGGCACAGGGGTCCGCGCCAGCCGACTGATCCGTCCGCCGCATCGCCAGCCCGCCTCCCGCGCCACGCCCGTCCCCGCCCGCCGCGCCCGGCACGCCTCGGGGCACGCCCGTGGCGCGGGCGCACGGGCCCAACGAACCGGTCGCGGGCCGCTTACGGCGTACCGCGTCGCTCCTCCCACCGGGCCCGACACCTCGGGCCCCCTCCGTTCCACGAAAGGAACCCATGTCCACGCAGACGCCCGTGCTCGCCAAGCCGCACCTCAACATCGCCACCCTGGGCCACGCCCGCCACGGCAAGACCACGCTCACCGAGGCCATCACGCGCGTGCTCGGCGCGCGGACCGCCTCCGACGTCGCACCGCCCGCGCGCAGCGACCGCGCGCTGGACGCCGCGGCGCGCGGCGCGCTCAAGAGCACGCGCGTCGAGTACGAGACCGGTACCCGCCACTACGCCCACCGGGACATGCCCGGCGAAGCCGCCGCCGTCGAGCACGTGATCAGCGGGGCGGCGCAGCTCGACGGGGCGATCCTCGTCGTCTCGGCCCTCGCCGGCGTCCAGGCCCAGACCGTCGAGCACGTGCTCATCGCCCGACAACTCGGCGTCGAACACCTCGTCGTCGCCCTCAGCCAGGTGGACGCCGGTGAGGAGGCGACGATGGAGCGCGCCGAGCGGGAGATCCGCGCGCTGTTGGACGCGCACGGCTACCCGGTCGGCACCACGCCCGTCATCCGGGTCTCGGCGCTCCGGGCGCTGGAGGGCGCCCCGAGGTGGATCGGCACCATCGAGGCGCTGCTGGACGCGGTGGACACCGTGGTGCCCACGCCGGAGCGCCACCCTGGCGAGCCGTTCCTGCTACCGGTGGACCACGCGCTGCCGCGCGCCGGCGAGGGCTCGGTGATCTCCGGGACCATCGAACGCGGCACGGTGCGCAGCGGGGACCGGGTGCAGGTCGTCGGCCCCGACGTCGAGATGGCGGTGGCCGGCCTGGAGATCTTCGGCAGACGGCTGAGCCGGGCCGAGGCGGGCGACCCCGTCGCGCTGTTGCTGCGCGGCGTCCCGCACGCCGTGCCGCGCCGGGGCGACCTGGCCGCCGCCCCCGGCAGCCTGACGCCGCGGCGCCGGTTCACGGCGCACGTCCACGTCCTCCCGGGGGCGCGCGGCGGGCGGGCCGAGCCGTTCGCGACCGGGTACCGCCCGGAGTTCTTCCTGCGGACGACCCACGTCCTCGGCGCGATCAACACGCCGGGAGCGCGCGCGGCCCGCCCCGGCGACACCCTCACGCTGGGGGTCGAGCTGAGCCGCGCCACCCCCGTCCAACCTGACCTGCGCTTCGTCATCCGGGACGGCGGCCGGACAGTGGGCGCGGGCACGGTGCTCACGATCGAGGGCTGAGCGCCGGCGCGCGGGCCGCCCACGCGCCGGCGCCCTCGGCCCCGCTCCGTGGTTCCACGGGCACCATGGCTCCGTCGTCCCCGTGAGCCACGGAGCGAGGCGCGCTGGTACGGGGCGGCGCGGGCACGGCCGCACAATGGGGGAGTGGACGACCGGATACCCGTGAGCCGTGCCGTGGACTTCGGCGCCGCCAAGCTGCTGCCCGACGTGGACCGCCCGCACGGCTGGCTGCTGACCGTGGACGACGCCCCGCAGTCGTACGTGGACCTCGCCGACCCGCTGCACCTGGAGTTCGAGTACGCGCGACGGCTCGGCCACGTGCTGGACACGGCCGGCCGGGGCGACGCGGAGCCGGCCGCCGCGCTGGACGTGCTGCACCTCGGTGGCGGGGCGCTGACGCTGCCGCGTTACGTCGCCGCCACCCGGCCCGGCTCGCGCCAGCGGGTGGTCGAGGCCGACCGGGCGCTGCTCGGTCTCGTCGCCGAGGTACTGCCGCTGGACCTGGACCACGCGGTCGAGGTGGTGGCGGCCGACGCGCGCGAGGCGCTCGAGCGGGCCGACGACGCGTCGGCCGACGTGATCGTCGCCGACGTCTTCGGCGGCTCGCGGGTGCCCGCGCACCTGACCTCCGTCGAGTACGCCCGGCAGGCCGCCCGCGTCCTGCGCCCCGACGGGCGGTACGCGGCCAACGTGGCGGACGGGGCACCGTTCGACTTCCTGCGCTCCCAGGTCGCGACGCTGGCCGCCGTCTTCGCTCACGTGTGCCTGATCGCCGAGCCCGGGGTGCTGCGGGGCCGTCGGTTCGGCAACGCGATCCTGGTGGCCGGCGACCGACCGCTGCCGCACGCCGCGCTCGCCCGCCGCGCCGCCGCCGACCCCTTTCCCGCGCGGGTCGCCGACGGCGCCGCGCTGGAGCGCCTGGTGGCCGGGGCCGAACCGGTGTGGGACGCGGCGGCGACGCCCTCGCCCGTGCCGCCGAGCGGGGCGTTCAGTATCAGTTGAGCGCCGGGCGCCCGTCCGCGCCCGCCCCCTCCGTACCCTGGTCCTCCGCCGGGCCGGCGACCGGGGTGGCGCCCGGTGGCATTGCCGGCGCGGGGGCCGTGGCGGCGGGCCGGGGAGCGTCGGTGCGGCGCTGGAGTCGGCGTACGTCCGGCACCAGGAGCACCGCGGCCGTCAGCAGCACGACCAGGGCCGCGCAACCCCACAGCGCGGCGGAGCGGCCGACCAGGTGCTCGGTCGGGCCGGCGAGCGCCGTGGCCACCGGGAGCATGGCCACCGACCCGAACCAGTCGTACGCCGAGACCCGCGAGAACCTGTCCTCCGGGATCTCCTGATGCAGCGTCATCATCCAGCAGACCCCGAAGACCTCCACGGTGACCCCGCTCAGAAACATGATCGAGGCAAGGCCCACCATCGGCAGCGGCACGGCAAGCGCGGCCGACGGCAGGGCGAGCGGAAAGACGCACACGGTGCCGACCAGCAGCATGCGACGCGGGCGCCAACGGGTCATCAGCAACCCGCCGACCAACGTGCCGGCCCCGAACGCGGCCAGCGCGACGCCCCAGGGCCTGGCCCCGCCCAGATGGTCCTCGGCGACCTGCGGTCCGTACACCGACTGCGCCGCCGCGACCACGGCGTTGACCACCGCGAACTGCCCCACGATGCTCCACAGCCACGGCCGTCCCGCGACCTCGCGCCACCCCTCGGCCAACTCGCGCAGCAGCCCGCCCCCGGGTGCGCGGGCGGGCGCGCCGCTGACGTCGAGGAACGCCCGCAGCGCGCCGGCGAGGGCGAACGCGGCGGCGTCGATGGCCAGCACCCACCCCGGTCCGACGGCGGTGATCAACACGCCGCCCAGCGCCGCGCCGCCGATGTTCGCGCCGTTGACGCCCATCCGGAAGAACGCGAACGCCCGGCTGGCCTGCTCCCCGGTGACCGAGCTGAGCACCATCCCCTCGGCCGCGGGGGCGAAGAACGCCTGGCCGGTGCCGCCCACTCCGGCGAGCACGGCCATCTGCCACAGTGCCGCGTCACCGGTCAGCACCAGGGCCGCGAAGGCGCCCTGGGACAGGCAGTTCAGGGTGTTCGCGGCCACCATCACCCGGTGCCGGGGCAGCCGGTCCGCGACGGCCCCGCCGATCAGCAGGAACAGCACGAGGGGGGCGGTACGGGCGGCGGCGACCAGACCCACGTCGGTGCCGTCGCCACCCGCGTCCAGAACCGCGAACGCCGCCGCGATGAGGGCCCCGGAGTTCCCGAGGCCCGTCACCACGGCGGCGGTCGTGAGGAGCGTGTAGTTGCGTCCGGTCCAGGCCGGGCGGCGGTGCGGGGTGGCGGGGGGAGTGGTCACAGGCGGACTATTCCCGGGGGTGGGTCCCCCTGCCAATCCGTTTACCGGCGACCCGTCGTACGGGCGCGGTCAGCCGTTCGACTTGAGCGGGCGCAGCGTGCTCTTGATCTTCTCGATGGTCTCGTTCGGCAACTCGTCCTTGACGCCGGTCGCGGCGTGCAGGACCCACAGCGCGTAGTCGCCGTTGACGTCGGTGTAGGCCACCGTGAAGGACTTGCCGTCACTGGAGCACTTGTCGGTCTTCTTCACGCCGGTGACCGTCGCGGAGGCGGCGTAACCCTTGAGCCCGTGGTCGCTCTGGAACGGCTTGGCCTTGGTGACCTTGCGCTGGCCGGTCTGCTTCTGGTCGTAGCCGGCGAACACCCAGTTCTCGGCCTCGATCTCGGCCGCGCTCGCCTCGCTCTTGGCGCCCAGCGCGCCCTTGGTGCCGACGCCGCCGAGGTCGCTGGTGTCCGGGCGGGTGCTGCCCTCGACCTTGACCGAGCACGCGTCCTGCTTGTACTTGGCCGGGCTGGACATGATGACGAGCGGCTTGCCCTTGTCGCTCTCGAAGCCGACCGACAGGCCCGCCGACTCGACCTTCCAGTCCGCGGTGTCCGGGACGTCGAAGGCCACGTGCCGCTTGGCGCTGATGACCGTCTTCCAACCCGGGATCACGGGCTTGGCGGCGGGGTCGCCGCTGCGCGGGTTGTCCGAGCCGCCACGCGGGTTGTCGGGCCCGCCGCTCGGCGCCTGTGAGCCCCCCGGCTGCTGGGACGGGGCGGAGGCCGACGGCTTGGGCGACTCCTTCGCGCTGTCCTTCTTGTCGTCCCCGTCGTCGCCGGAGAAGATCACCACGCCGGCGACGGCGGCGGCGGCCACCACGGCCAACGCCGTGACGATCGCGATGGCCTTCTTCCGCTTGTCACCGCCGCCCTGCGGGGGCTGCGGGGCGCCCGGCCCGGCCGGCGCGTTCCACGCCTGCGGCGGCGGGGTCTGCTGCGGATAGCCCGGCTGCTGGTAGGCGCCCTGGTGCGGGGCTCCGGGCGGCCCGGGTTGCGCGCCGGGCGGCGGCACCGGCTGCTGGTACGGGTTGGGTTGCCCCGGCGCCGGGGTCTGGTACGGACCCGGTTGCCCCGGCGGTCCGGTCTGCTGGTACCCCGGCTGTTGGTACGGGTTCTGGTCCTGCGGGTTCTGCTCGCCCCCGGGCGGCTGCTGTCCTGGCCACATGGCGAGTAACCATAGAGGGGCCGTCTGCGGGCTGCTACGTCCGCCCTTCCCACAAGTTCCTACCCGCTGGTAACTTTCGGGCATGTCAGAGACCATGCCGTCGATCGGCGAGATGCTCACGGCCAGCGTGCCGATGGTTCGTACGCTCCGTCTCGAATTCGTCGAGACGAGCGCCGAGCGCGCCGTCCTGCGCCTGCCGGACCAGCCCGACTACCACAACCACATCCAGGGGCCGCACGCCGGCGCGATGTTCACCCTGGCCGAGTCCGCGAGCGGGGCGATCGTGATGGCCGCCTTCGGCGACCAGCTCTCGCGTGCGGTGCCGCTCGCCGTACGGGCCGAGATCGGGTACAAGAAGGTCGCCAAGGGCGTCGTCACCGCGACCGCGGAGCTCGGACGCCCGATCGCCGACGTGGTCGCCGAGTTGGACGCCGGCGGGCGGCCCGAGTTCCCGGTGCGCGTCGAGATCACCCGCGAGGACGGCGCCGTCAGCGGCGAGATGTCGATCACCTGGACGCTCCGCCCGAACGCCTGATGGGCGCCCGCGACCGGGCCACCGCCAGCCAGCGGCGTGGCGGCGGCCCGGCACGCCGATACCGCGCGCCCCCTCAGCGCCCGCCCCGGGTGACGGTCGCTGACGCGCCCGGGACGCGCGCCGTCGCCAGCGCGAAGGCCAGGGCGACGATGGCGACCCCGCAGGCGACGGCGCACACGGTGCCCACGCCGGTGGGCAGGGTGGCGCCGCCGACCAGGGTGCCGAGGCCGATGCCCAGATAGATGCAGGAAGAGTTGAGCGAGACCGCCAGGGGCGCCTCTCTCGGGGCCGCCGCGATCAGGCGGCGCTGCTGCGCCGGGGTCTGGCACCACGTACTCGCCCCCCAGCCGACCATCACGAGGCCGACCAGGGCGGACGGCGGGGAGTGGGCCGAGGCCAGCCAGCCGAGCCCGCCCAGCGAGATCGCCATGGTGAGGTACCCGGCCGTCAGAACGCGGGTCGATCCCCAGCGGTCGGTGCCGAACCCGGAGGCGAAGTTGCCGAGCACCGCGCCGAGCCCGTACAGGAAGAGCATCCACACGTGCCGGGAGTCGGCCACGCCCACCGCGCCCAACGCCTCCACGCTGTACGCGTACACGGTGTAGCTGGCTCCCATGCCGAACACGGTCAGCGGCAGCACGGCCAGCACGGCGGGTTGGCGAAGGGCCGTCAGGCGGGCGCGGAGCGGGACCCGGGGGCTGCCGGGCAGCGACGGCATGATCCGGGCGACGCCGGCCGCGACCGCCAGGCACAGGGCGGCCACCAGGCCGAGCGCCCAGCGCCAGCCGAGCGCCCCGCTGGCCACCTGGCCCAGCGGCACGCCCAGGGCGGTGGCGACGGTGAGCCCGCCGACGACCACCGCCAGCGAACGGGCGCGGAGTTCGGGCCGCACCAGCGCCGCGCTGGCCGCGCCGGCGCCCGGCGTGTACGCGGCGGCGCCTGCGGCGGCCAGGACGCGGGAGAGGATCAGCGTCCGGAAGTCGGGGGCGAGCGAGGAGCCCAGATTGGCGAGGCCGAGCAGGATCAGGGCGCCGACCAGCAGGGTTCGCCGCGACAGCGGCGCGGTCAGCGTGGCCAGTACGGGCGACAGCACGGCGTAGGCGGCGGCGAACACCGTGATCGACTGTCCGGCGGTGGCCGTCGAGACGTGCAGCGAGCGGGCCATGTCCGGGAGGAAGCCGGCGACCACGAAGGCGTCGGTCCCGACGGCGAAGGTGCCGAGCGCCAGGACGAACGTGGCGGCGAGGCCGCCCCCGGCCCGCGTCGCCTCGGCGGCGGGCCTGCCCGCGGCCGTAACCGGGACATCAGACATCCAGATTCTCCCTGTGGGTGTGCGCCGCGCGACAGGTCGTCGGCGTGTGGCTGGGTGGTGGGTGGTGGCGGGTGGTTGGCGCCGTGGGCGGTTGGGCCGTCGGGTGCGGAACGTCGGCGCGGGTGGCGGTAGGGGCGTCGCGTGCCGCGATGCCTCCGGGTGCGGGGGTGGGGCGGCGAAACGGGGTGAGGGCGGGCGGAGTTGGCGGCCGCGAACGCCTCACCTCGCAACCTGGATATTACACATCCTGATTCGGCTGGGGTGTGGTTCCCGGAAGCTGGTGTGGTTCCCGGGGAGAGACGCCGCGTTGGCGTGTGTGGGTTCGAAGTGCGGGCCCATCGCTGGCGGGCCCGCGCTCCGGTCGGGTCAGGGTTGCTGGAAGAGCTGGCTGAGAACGCGTCGTGCCAGGGCTTCGAGGTCGCCATCCGTGGTGGTGGGCAGGGCGCCGCTGAGCCACAGGGCGGCGAAGCCGTGCG
This sequence comes from Streptomyces sp. 71268, assembly GCF_029392895.1. Taxonomy (NCBI): domain Bacteria; kingdom Bacillati; phylum Actinomycetota; class Actinomycetes; order Kitasatosporales; family Streptomycetaceae; genus Streptomyces; species Streptomyces sp. 71268. The sequence continues at coordinate 436,578 of NZ_CP114200.1, read as the reverse complement.
CGACGGACCACGCGGCGAGTTGGGTCGCCTCGGTGTCCTCGTCGCGCGGGTGGCTCGGGCGGGCCGAGAGGGCGGTGGTCAGCGCGCGGTCGGCCCGCTCGCGCGCGGCGGCCACCTCCGGGTCGTCGGGGTGGTACAGGCCGGGCTGGAACATGACCTCGAAGTGCGCCCGGTGCTCGATGGCGAAGCGCACATAGGCCACGCCGCTGTCCAGCAGGTCCCCGCCGGCGGCGCCGAGCGCGTCGGCCAACATGGCGTACCCCTCGGCGGCGAGTGCCGTGAGGAGCCCCGCCTTGTCGCCGAAGTGGTGCGCGGGCGCGGCGTGCGATACGCCCGCGCGGCGCGCCAGGTCGCGCAGGCTCAGCGCCGTCGGGCCCTTGTCGGCGATGGCCGCGGCGGTGGCCGTGAGCAGGGCGCGGCGCAGGTCTCCGTGGTGATACGACCGTTCCGTCATGTCCCCACCCTATCTTTCCATTGACAAGATGGGGTGCCCCGGACGCATCTTGACAGTGGAAAGTTCGACCGATGGAGGCCATCATGGAACCGTTCGTGGCCCTGGTCGTCGGGTTCTGCGCGGCGCGCCTGGCCGGCTTGCTCGGAGTGTCGGCGCTCGACGCCTGGTACCCCGCACTGTGCGTGGGGCTCGCGGTGATGTTCCTGTTCACCGCGCTCGCCCACTTCCACCCGGCGCCGCGGGCCGACCTCATCGCCATGGTCCCGCGCCCCGACCTGCTGGTCACGCTCACGGGTGGGCTGGAGATCGCCGGCGCGATCGGGCTGCTGGTCCCGGCGTTGTCGCGATGGGCGGCGGCCGGCCTCGCCCTGCTGATGATCGCCCTGTTCCCGGCCAACGTCTCCGCCGCCCGCCGCCAGGTGGCCCAGGGCGATCCGCTCGGCCGGCGCACCCTCTTCCAGGCCGTCTACGTCGGGGCCGCGACGCTCGTGGCGCTGTGAGGGACCCACGGGCGGGCAGCCCGACCGACGGCGTACGCCCCCGCGGGAGGGGGCGTACGCCGTCCGTCGGCCGAGCCACGGCGGCCCGCGCGTGCGCGAGGGACGACAGGCGGCCCGGGGGCCCGGCGGTCGCCGCCGTGGTGGTGGCGCGCTATCGGGCGGCGTCGGTGTCAGTGGGGGCGGGCCCACCCAGGGCGGCGGCGTGCTGGCGCGCGAGGTCGACGTACACCTCGGAGTTGGCCCGCATGCCCGCGCGCTCCTCGTCCGTCAGCGGGCGTCGGACCTTGGCCGGTACGCCGGCGACGAGCGAGCCGGGCGGCACCCGCATCCCCTGCGGGACCAGCGCCTGGGCGGCCACGAGAGAACCGGCGCCGACCACGGCCCCGTTCAGCACCGTGGCGCCCATGCCGATCAGGCAGTCGTCCTCGACGGTGCAGCCGTGCAGCACGGCGTTGTGGCCCACCGTCACGCGCTCGCCGACCGTCACCGGGAAGCCGGGGTCCACGTGCACGGTGCAGTTGTCCTGCACGTTGCTGCCCGCGCCCAGGGAGATGGGGCCGCAGTCGGCCCGCAGCACCGCGTTGTACCAGACGCTCGAACCGGCCCCCAGCGTCACCTCGCCCAGCACCACCGACGACGGCGCGACGAACACCTCCGCGCCCACCCGCGGTGCCTTGCCGCCGAACGCCGCGATCAGTGCCTGCTGTGCCATCGGGATCTCCTCCACGGGACTCGGTGCGCGAACACCGCACGGTATCCGCGCGCCGACGTGAAGATCCACGGGGCTGGGCGCTCCGCCGCGCGGGCTGCGGCGGAGCGTCGACCCGGGACGGGCGGCCTACGCGGGAGGGGCGTCCGGTGCGGTGGGGGTGGGCTCCTTCGGCCGGTCGCGGACCGAGGTGACCGTGAACAGCCCGCCGTCCGGGTCCCGCAGGGTCGCCTCGTACCCGTGCGCGCCGACCCGTGGCGGCTGCACCACCGAGCCGCCGCCGGCGACCGCGGCCTTCATCGACGTGTCCACGTCCGAGCAGGGGAAGTACACGTGCCAGCGGGGTCGGATGCTCGGGTCGGGGGCCTCCTCGATGGCGCCGCCGCGCAGCCCGGCCACGGCGTGCGTCCCGTCGCTGACCAGTACCTGGCCCTGCGTGTAGTCCACCTCGCACCCCGCCTCGCCGGGCACGGCCCAGCGCAACACCTCCCCGTAGAAGATGGCGGCCGCGAACGCGTCGCGAGTGCGTAGTTCGAGCCAGGCCGGGGCGCTGCCACGCCCCACCGCCCAGTGCAGGACCGTCCCCTCCCAGATCCCGAAGACCGCCCCGTCGAGGTCGGCGGCGAGCGCCGCGCGGCCGTGCGCGAAGCGCAGCGGGCCGACCGCGACCGTGGCCCCGCGCTCGCGGACGCGGGCCGTCACGTCGTCGGCGCTGGCGACCGCGAAGTACGGCGTCCAGGAGACGGGCACGTGCAGGGTGTGGGCGAGCGCGCCGAGCCCGGCGACCGGGCGGCCGTCGAACAGCGCGACCGAGAACTCGCCGCCCAGCATGCCGGGTTGGTACGTCCAGCCGAGGACGGCGCTGTAGAAGTCCTGGGCGGCTGTGAGGTCACGGGCCATCAGGCTCACCCAGCACGGGGCGCCCGGCACCGCGTGTCGGGCGGCCGGCTCGTGCGCGGAGACCGACATGAGATTCTCGCCTCACTCCCGTCCCCGATGGACCTGCCCCGGGGACCCGCTCGCTGTGACCATCGCCCGCCCCGTCGGTCACCTTGCCAGTTCGGCCCGGGGGACGCATGTCGGCTCGCCCGTACGCCGCAGCCGTCCCGCCGGCCCGCCACGGTGCCACCCGCCCTGGCGCCGGGACCCGGGCGCGGCGGCGCTCGGCGGGGGAGGTGAGCACGCCGCGCCCGGACCGCACGAGTGCCCCGGGGTGCCGGGTTCAGTCCGGCGGGCGCCGGCGAAACGAGCCGGGGCGCCGACGCCGGAGCGCGCGGGCGCGCGACCCACGGCGCGGGCGGGGCGCGCGCCGTGGCGGTGCCCCGCGCCGACGCCCGGCGGCCCGGCCCCGGACCCGGCCGCCGCGTCCGCGAAGCGTCGAGGGGGCCGGCCTGGGCACCGTCGCTACTGGTGAGTACGGTAGGCGGGTGCCCCTCCATCGACACGTGTTCTCCTCGCTCGACGCCTGGCGGCGCCGCGCGGCCTCACGCGCGGTGCACCGCGGCTGGCGCTGGATGCAGCAGACCGGCGCGGTGACCGCCGAGCGCCCCGGGCCCTACCGGTTCCGGCGGATCGGCCCCGGCACCCGGCTGGCGTTCCCGCTGGGCACGGTGTTCGGCGAGGGCTGGATCGAACTGGGCGACCACTGCGTCATCGGCGAGGGGGTCACCCTGGCCGCCGGCATGCTGCCGGGGCTCGACCTGGGCCCGGACCCGGTGCTGCGGGTGGGGCACGGCGTGGTGCTCGGACGGGGCACGCACGTGGTGGCGTCGGTGCCGGTGGAGTTCGGGCGGGACGTCTTCTGCGGCCCGTACGTCTACGTCACCAGCGACAACCACGCCTACGACGACCCCGCCCAGCCCATCGGCAAGCAGTGGCCGCGCAGCGCCCCGGTCAGCATCGGCGCCGGGAGTTGGCTCGGCGCCGGCGCCGTGGTCCTGCCCGGCGCCCGTCTCGGCCGCAACGTGGTGGTCGCGGCCGGCGCGGTGGTACGCGGCGAGGTGCCCGACCACGCGGTGGTGGCCGGCGCGCCGGCCAAGATCGTGCGCCGCTGGGACGCGGAGGCGGGCTGGCAGCCGCCGCTGCGCACACCGGCCCCGATGCCGGTCCCCGAGGGGGTTACGCACGAGCAACTGCTGGCGCTCGGCGTCCTGCCGCCGCAGCCCGCGCCGCCCGACGCACGGGACGTGCCGGCCGACCGCTGAGCGTCCGCCCGGCACCGACGGGCCGCCGGCCACCGGCTCGGCCCACCGGTGCGCGTCGGGGTCGGTCGCGGCATGAGGCGACCTGGGAGGGGCCGGGCTCCGCGCTCGGCGACGGGCTCGCTCTTCCGGGGCGGTCGACCGGGCGCGCGGTGGAGCGGGGGTGGCCGGGGTGGGTTCGCCGCCATCTGCCGCTGCCACGGGGGCTGTTAGCTTGATGCGCATGAGCATGCGCACGCCCCACGAGGCGTTCACCGAAGTCCGCCCCGCGACCGAATGTCTGGATCTGCTGGTGCCGCCCGTCGCCGACGCGGTGCGCGGCTGGAGCGGCCCGGTGCCCGTCGACGAGGTGCGATACGTGGACACCGACCCGGCCGTCGCCGACACGGCCACGCTCGTGGAGACCCACGGGCCCTGGCTCCTTGAGTTCTCCGCGAACTGCGTCATCGTGGCGGGCAAGCGCGGCGGGGCGGTCACGCTCGCCGCCTGCGTGGTGCCCTCCGCCACCCGCGTCGACGTCAACGGCGTCGCACGGCGGGAACTCGACGCGCGCAAGGCGTCCTTCGCCGCCCGGGAGACGGCGATCGGCGCGACGGGCATGGAGTTCGGCGGCATCACCCCGGTGGGGCTGCCCGCCGACTGGCCGCTTCTGGTGGACGCGGCCGTCGCCGACATCCCGTACGTGTTGCTGGGCAGCGGGAGCCGGCGGGGCAAGCTCATCGTGCCGGGCAAAGCGCTGCCCGGGCTGCCCGGCGCGCGGGTGCTGGAGGGGCTCGGCGGCTGAGCGCGAGGCGCGCGGGCCCGCGGCGGCACCGGCCCGGCGGGCCCGCCACCACGGTGCCCGCTCGGCCCGGCCCGGCGTCCCCGTACGCGCGCCGCCGCCCCGTACCAGGGAACCCGACCCGTACGCACGGTCCCCGCCCGTGCGCGCGCCGCCGCCCCCGCGCTCAGCTCAGCCGGGGGATCTCGATCGCCGGGCAGCGGTCCATGACCATGGCGAGGCCCGCGGCGCGCGTGCGCGCGTACGCCTCCGGGTCGATGACGCCGAGTTGGAACCAGACCGCCTTGGCGCCGATGGCCACCGCCTCGTCCGCGACCGGGCCCGCGAGCCGGGAGTTGACGAAGACGTCGACGACGTCGACCGGGAAGGGGATGTCGGCCAGCGTCGCGTACCCCCGCTCGCCGTGCACCGTCTCCGCCTTGGGGTGGACCGGAACCACGCGCTTGCCGAACCGCTGCAACACCCGGGCCACGCCGAAGGCCGCCCGGTCCTCGTTGGCGGACAGGCCCACCACGGCCCAGGTGTCGCCGGACTCCCGCAGGATCGTGCGAACCGTCTCATCGTCTGCGTACATGTCCGCTCAACCACCCCCACCCACCAGCCATTCCCCGGCCGCGCCCGCGCGCGCCGTCGCGGGGGCGCCCCCAGGCCGGGCGACCCCCGCGCGCGTCCGCCCGCCCCGGCGGGGGCGGACGGCGGGCGCGACATAGGCTGGCGAGATGGCTGAGCAGTACCGCACGGTGGCCCGCGAGGGCGTGCACGAGATCGAGATCAACAAGTCCCGCTTCCGCTGCGCGCTGGCGCCCGCGGCGACCGAGCGGGAGGCGCAGGAGTTCGTCGAGCGCGTCCGCCGCGAACACTCCACCGCCACCCACAACTGCTTCGCCTACGTCATCGGCGCCGACGGCGGTGTCCAGCGGGCCAGCGACGACGGGGAGCCGGGCGGCACCGCCGGCGTGCCGATGCTCCAGATGCTGGTGCGCCGCGAGGTGCGGTACGTCGCCGCCGTCGTCACCCGCTACTACGGCGGGGTCAAGCTGGGCGCCGGCGGGCTGATCCGGGCCTACGGCGGCGTGGTGGGGGAGGCCCTGGACGTTCTCGGCACCGTGGTGCGCCAGCGGTACCGACTCGTCACCGTCGTCACCGACCACCAGCGGGCCGGGAAGCTGGAGAACGACCTGCGCGCCATGGGGCGCGCGGTGCGCGAGGTGCGCTACGGCGAGGGCGTGACCATCGAGGTCGGGCTGCCGGGCGCCGATCTCGAGGCGTTCCGCGCCTGGCTCGCGGACAGCACGGCGGGCACCGCGCGCCTGGAGATCGGCGACGAGGTGTACGGCACGGCCCCCGGCGCCTGAACCGTCCCGGCCCCGGCCCCGCCGGCCCGTCCCGGCCCACCGTCCTGCCTCATCGGCCGCTCCCGCCCGCCGCCCCGCGCCACTCGCCCGCCCCGCACCCGCCGTCAGGCCGTACGCTTGCGGCTGCCCTCCCGGCACGCACGCCCGGCGCGGGTGAAAAGCTGAGCCCCGCAGGGAACCGGTGACCGGTCACGCGGCGTCGGTCACGCGGTGGCGCGATGGGGCCGCCGCCGGGTGGCGGAGCCGTACCGGGCCCGGGGCGGGGCGGACGAAGGGAACGAGATGCGGGGCGGGGCGAACACGTGAGAATGCTGCACACGTCGGACTGGCACCTGGGACGCTCCTTCCACCGCGTGAGCATGCTCCAGGCCCAGCGCGACTTCATCCAGCACCTGGTGCGCACCGTCCACGAGCGGGAGGTGGAGGCGGTCCTCGTCGCGGGGGACGTCTACGACCGCGCGGTGCCGCCACTGGCCGCGATCGAGCTGTTCGACGACGCGCTGCACCAGCTCGCCCACTGCGGCGTCCCCACCATCCTGATCTCCGGCAACCACGATTCCGCGCGCCGCCTCGGCGTCGCCTCCGGCCTGATCCGGCAGGCCGGCATCCACCTGCGCACCGACCCGGCGCAGTGCGGGACGCCCATCCTGCTGCCCGACGCGCACGGCGACGTCGCCTTCTACGGACTGCCCTACCTGGAGCCCCACCTCGCGCGCGCCGCCGTGGGCGCCGACCGAGCCCGGCACACGGCCGTGCTCGGCGCGGCCATGGACCGGGTACGCGCCGACCTGGCCACGCGCCCCGCCGGCACCCGCTCCGTCGTGCTCGCCCACGCCTTCGTCGCCGGCGGCGCGGGCAGCGACAGCGAGCGCGACATCACCGTCGGCGGCGTGGCCGCCGTGCCCACGGCAGTCTTCGACGGCGTGGACTACGTGGCCCTCGGCCACCTGCACGGCTGCCAGCGGATCACGGAGCGGGTGCGCTACTCGGGCTCCCCGCTGGCCTACTCGTTCTCCGAGGCCAACCACCGCAAGTCCATGTGGCTCATCGACCTCGACGCCGCCGGCGACGTACACGCCGAACGCCTCGACTGCCCGGTGCCGCGCCCGCTGGCCCGTATCGCCGGCCGCCTCGACGACCTGCTCACCGACCCCCGATACGAGCCGCACGAGGACTCCTGGGTGGAGGCCACCCTCACCGACCCGGCCCGTCCGCGCGAACCCATGGCCCGCCTCGCCCGCCGCTTCCCGCACGTCCTCAGCCTCGCCTTCGCGCCCGAGCGCACCGAGGAGGCGGCGCACGCCTCGTACGCCCAGCGGCTGCGTGGCCGCACCGACCAGCAGATCGCGGAGGACTTCGTGACCCATGTGCGCGCCGGCCGGGCCGTGGACCCCGAGGAGCGCGTGGTGCTCAGCGACGCGTTCGACGAGGTACGCGCGGCGGCCGGGCACGAGCACCCGGGCCCGGGTGCCGACGACGGCGCCCCCGACGACGGCGCCGGGGCCCACGGCCGGCGCCCCCGGGTGCCCGGCATGCGCGCGGCCGGCGCCGGGCGGACTCGCCCGGGCGGCGACGGGGCCGCGGAGGTCGCCCGATGAGGCTGCACCGGCTCTCCGTCACCGCCTTCGGTCCCTTCGGCGGCACCCACGAGGTCGACTTCGACGCCCTGTCGGCCGCCGGCCTGTTCCTGCTGCACGGGCCGACCGGCGCGGGCAAGACCTCGATCCTGGACGCCGTCTGCTACGCGCTGTACGGGGCCGTCCCCGGCGCCCGCCAGGGCAGCACGCTCAGCCTGCGCAGCCACCACGCCGACCCGCACACCCCCACCAGCGTGCTGCTCGAACTCACCGTCGCCGACCGGCGGTTGGAGATCACCCGGCACCCGGAGCAACTACGCCCGAAGAAGCGCGGCGACGGCATGACCCGGGACAAGGCGCAGACGCTCCTGCGCGAACAGGTCACGACCGGGCCCAACGGGCCGGAGTGGAAGGCGCTGAGCCGCTCCCACCAGGAGGTCGGCGAGGAGATCGGCCAGTTGCTCGGCATGAGCCGGGAACAGTTCTGCCAGGTGGTGCTGCTCCCGCAGGGCGACTTCGCGCGCTTCCTGCGCGCCGACGACCAGGCGCGCGGCCAGCTCCTCGGCAAGCTCTTCGACACCGGCCGCTTCGCCGCCGTCGAGGACCGACTCGCCGAACTGCGGCGCACCACCCAGCGGCGGGTGGTCAGCGGCGACGAGGACCTCCTGCGCCTCGCCCACCGGATCGCCCAGGAGGCCGGCGACAACCCCGACACCCGCGAGCGCCCGCTGCCCGACCTCACCCCCGGCGAACCCGGCCTCGCGGCCGCCGTGTTGGAGTGGGCCGCCATCGCCCGCAGTGGCGCCCGCGAGCGGCGGGACGTGGCGCTCGCGGCCGTACGCGCCGCCGAGGACGCGCACCAGGCGGCCGGCCGGCGTGCCGAGGAGGCCGCCGAACTCGACCGGCTCCAGCGCCGGTACGCGCGGGCCCGGGCCAGGGCCGCGGAGCTGGCCGAGCGGGCCCCCGAGCGCGAACAGGACCGCGAGCGACTGCGGCGCGCCCGCGACGCCGAGGTCGTGGCGCCCGCGCTGGACCTGTGCCAGGCCGCCGAGCGCGACCTGCGCGCGGCCCGCGGCGCCGAGGAGCGCTGCCGCGCCCCGCTCCCGCCCCACCTGGCCACCGCCGACCGTGACCAGCTCGCCGCGCTGGAGCGCGAACTACGCGAGGAACTGGGCCAGTTGGCGGCGGCGCGCCGAGTGGAGCGCCGGGTGCTGGACATCGACGCCGAACTGGCCGGGCTCGATCGGGACGCCCGGGCCGACGAGGACGCCATCGCCGAGGCGGCGGACTGGATCGCCGGCTGGAGCGAGCGCCGCCTCGCCCACCAGCGGCGCGTCGACGCCTGCCAGGAGGCCGCGGCCCGGGCCGACCAGCTCGCCGCGCGCGTCGAGCCCGCCGTACGCGCCCGCGACGCGGCCGAGCTGCGCGACCGGCTCACCGGGCGCGTCGAGGCGCTGCGCGCCGAACGGCTGCGCGCCGCCGAGCACTCCGCCGCCGCCCGCGACCACTGGCTCGACCTCAAGGAACGCCGGCTGCGCGGCATCGCCGCCGAACTCGCCGCCGCGCTGCGCCCCGGCCAGCCGTGCGCGGTCTGCGGCAGCAGCGCGCACCCCGCCCCGGCCCAGGCGGGCGACGACCACGTGGACCGGGCGGCCGAGGAGGCGGCGCAGGCCGCCCACCAGGAGGCCGAGGCGCTGCGTGAGGAGGCCGACGGCCAGCTCGGCGCGGCCCGCGCCGAGCTGGCCGCCGCCACCGCGAGCGCCGGCGACACCCCGGCCGCCGAACTCGCCCACGCCGTACGCGAACTCCAGGACGAGCACGCCACGGCGCGGGCGGTGGGCGCCGAGACGCACGCCGCGCGCGAGGAGTTGGCGCACGCGGAGCGCGAGTACGAGCGGCGCCGGGCCCAGCGTGAGGACGCCGAACGCCGGGTCGCGGCCCGCACCTCCCGCCGCGAGGCGCTGTCCGGCGAACTCGAATCATTGACGGCGCAGTTGACCGAGGCCACGCGCGGGGCGGCCTCCGTCGCCGCCCGCGCGGACCGCTTGGAGCGCCAGGTGACGCAGCTCGCCGACGCGGTGGAGGCGGCGGCCGCCAGTGAGTCGGCGGCGCGGCGGCTGAGCGAGGCGCGCGAGCGCCTGGCGGACGCCGCCCAGCGCGCGGGCTTCCCGACCCCACGGGAAGCGGCCGACGCCGTACTCGACGCCGCCCGGCGCGAGGCCCTGCAACGGGCGCTCGACCAGTGGCAGGCCGAGGAGACCGCGGTCACCGCCGAACTGGCCGACCCGGCACTCCAGGCCGCGGCCGGACGCCCGGCCGCCGACCTCGCGGAGGCCGAGGCCGCCGTCGAGGCGGCCACCCACACCCTGCGCGGCGCGTCCGCGCGCGAGACCGCGGCCCGCGAGCGGTGCGGTCAACTCGACCAGCTCTCCACCCAGGCGGCCCGCGCGGCCCGCGCCCTCGGCCCGCTGCGGGCCGAGTACGAGCGGGTGGCCGCGCTGGCCTCCCTCACCGCCGGCACCTCCGCGGAGAACGAGCGCAAGATGCGCCTGGAGTCCTACGTGCTCGCCGCCCGGCTGGAGCAGGTCGCCGCCGCGGCGAGCGCGCGCCTGGAGTACATGTCCGGCGGGCGCTACACGCTGGTGCACTCCGACGCCCGCACCAGCGGTCGCGGCCGGGCCGGGCTCGGCCTGCACGTCATCGACGCCTGGACGGGCCACGGCCGGGACACCGCGACCCTGTCGGGCGGCGAGACCTTCTTCGCCTCGCTGGCCTTGGCCCTGGGCCTGGCCGACGTGGTCACCGACGAGGCGGGCGGGGTGCGCCTGGACACCCTCTTCATCGACGAGGGGTTCGGCAGCCTGGACGAGCAGACCCTGGACGAGGTGCTCGACGTGCTCGACTCGCTCCGCGAGCGGGACCGCACGGTGGGCATCGTCAGCCACGTCGCCGACCTGCGCCAGCGCGTTCCGGCCCAACTGGAGGTCGTCAAGGGCCGCGCGGGCTCGGCCGTGCGGCACCGCCTCGGCGTCTAGGCGCCGTGACGCGCGGGCGGCCGGGCGCCGTCGGGCGCCCGGCCGCCCGCGCGTCGATCGCTCCCCACGTGGTCCGCCGCTCACCGCGCGTCGGGGGTCACGGTGCCGGCGGCACGCGGCTCACAGCGCGGACAGCTCGGCCACCAGGTCGTCCAGGCCGAGCGAGCCCTGGGACAGGGCCGCCATATGCCACTTCTTGGCGTCGAACGCGTCGCCGTGCGCCGCGCGGGCGGCGTCCCGGCCCTGGAGCCAGGCGCGCTCACCGAGCTTGTAGCCGATCGCCTGGCCCGGAATGCCGAGGTAGCGGACCAGCTCGCTCTCCACGAAGTCGGCCGGCCGGCCGCTGTGCAGCCCGAAGAACTCCTGGGCCAGCTCCGGGGTCCAGCGCTCACCCGGGTGGAACGGGGAGTGGTCCGGGATCTCCAGCTCCAGGTGCATGCCGATGTCCACGATGACCCGCGTCGAACGCATCATCTGCGCGTCCAGGTAGCCGAGCCGGCGCTCGGCGTCGGTCAGGTAGCCCAGCTCGTCCATCAGCCGCTCCGCGTACAGGGCCCAGCCCTCGCAGTTGGCGCTGACCTGCCCCACCGTGGCCTGGTAGCGCGAGAGCTGGTCGGCCACGTGGACCCACTGGGCCAACTGGAGGTGATGGCCCGGCACGCCCTCGTGGTACCAGGTGGTGACCAGGTCGTAGAGGGGGAACCGGGTCTCGCCCATGGTCGGCAGCCAGGTGCGCCCCGGGCGCGAGAAGTCCATGGAGGGCGCCGTGTAGTAGGGCGCGGCGGCGGAGCCGGGCGGCGCGAGCATCGACTCGACCCGCTTGATCCGGTCGGCCAGCTCGAAGTGGGTGCCGTCGAGGGCCGCGATGGTCTCGTCCATCAGCTCCTGCAACCACACCCGGGTCTCCTCGGGGCCCTCGATCGCCGCCCCGTGGGTGTCCAGGTGGCGCAGCGCCTCCCAGGGGGTGGCCCCGGGAAGGATCTTGGCCGCCTCGACGCGCATCTCCTCGTGGATGCGGTGGTACTCGGACCAGCCGTACGCGTACGCCTCGTCCAGGTCCAGGTCCGCGCCGTTCCACTGGCGTGACCAGCGCTGGTAGCGCTCGCGGCCCACGACGTTGGGCGCCCCCGCGATGCCCGGCTGGTACACGTCCCGCAGCCAGTCGCGCAGCACGACCAGCGCGCCGGTGGCCGCCGCCGCCGAGGCGTCCAACTCCGCGCGGAGCGCGGCCGGGCCCTTGCGGGTGAACTCGCTGAACCACCCGCCGTCGGTGCCGATCCACTCGCCCAGCTGGCCGATGACGGTGGAGACCTGGCGCGGCCCGCCGGGCAACTGCCGCTCGAGCCCGGTGGCGAGGGAGGTGCGGTAGCCCTCCAGGGCCTCCGGGACGACGCGCAGCCGGGCCGCGATGTCGGCCCAGTGTGCCTCGGTGTCGGTGGGCATCAGGGTGAAGCACTCGCGGACCGAGTGCAGCGGCGAGGAGAGGTTGCTGACGGCGCGCAGGTGCTCCTGGGCCTCGTGGACGGCGAGCCCCGCCGTCAGGCGCTCGCGCAGCAGCCGCCCGCAGCGGCGCTCCGCGTCGCTGTCGGCGCCGGGCCGGCGCTCGGCCTCGGCGAGGCGGGCCAGCGTGTCGCGGGCCAGCTCCGCCAGCGCCTCGTGGCCGGCCGGGGAGAAGTCGGGGAGCCGCGGGGCGCTCTCCGGCACACCGAGGTAGGTGCCGGTGATCGGGTCGAGAGCGACGAGGGCGTCGACGTAGGCGTCGGCGACCTGGCGCGGCAACGGTGAAGTGAGGATCTCGGACATGGGCTCATCCTCGTACGCCGAACGCCGCCGCGTCACTAGCGATCCGGGGAACGTTCCTGACCGGGAGGGCACCCGCGCCGGCCCCCCCGGTCCCACCCGCCTGCCCGGGCGGGCCGGGTCGAGCGGCGGCCCGGCACGCGGTGGCCGGGCCGCGCCGGGAGCTAGCCGCCCTCGCCGCGCGGGCCCGCGGACAGCGCCGCGGCGGCGAGCTGGGCCGTGATGACCAGCGTCCCCTCCTCGACCTGGTAGTCGAGCGGCAGCCCGAGGCCGCGCATGGCCGCGACCATTCCGGTGTTGGCCGCCTGGGTGACCGCGTAGACGTACGCGCAGTCGGTCTCGGCCGCCATCTCCACCAACTGCCGCAGCAGCCGGGCCCCGATGCCGCGGCGCTGCCAGGCGTCCTCCACGAGCAGCGCGACCTCGGTCTCCTCGCCGTCCCACAGCAGGTGCCCGAGGGCCACCAGGCGCCCGGAGGCGGTCTGCACGGCGAGCGTACGGCCGTAGCGCGGGCTGAGCAGGTGCTCCAGGTAGCGGTCGGCGTCGGCGACCGGGCCGTGGTAGCGCATGGCCAGCGTCGCGGGCGAGCACCGGTCGTGCAGCGCGCGGGCGGCCTCAAGGTCGCCGAGGTCGGCGCGGCGCACGGTGATCTCGTTGCCCTCGGGCAGCGTGACCACGTCCTGGCTGGGCGGGACGCGCGGGCCGAGCCGGGAGTCCAGCTCGATCAGTGCCCGGGCGCGGGCGAACTCCGTCGGCGTGAACGGCAGGTGCGGGCGCTCGATGGTGACCGAGCCACCCGACGGGTCGGGCAGTCGCATGAGGGTGTCCTCCAGCACGCCGTCGGCCGGTACCTCGTCCGCGGCCGAGCGCCGCCCGAACGGGGGGTTGGCCGGCTGCGAGCGGATGGTGCAGCGGCCCAGCAACTGCCGCAGCGCCACCGGCAGCTCCGCCGCGTCCAGGGCGGTCCGGGTGGCCAGGCCGAGGACCCGGGTCGGGCCGTCCACCAGGTCGTGCGCGTCCGCCCGCTCCACCCAGGTGTCGCGCCCGCCGCCGGCGCCGGCGGCGGCGCTGAGCACCTCCGCGCTCAGCCCGGCCGGCGTGCGCACCAACATCTCGTCCACGGTGCCGTCGGTGAGCGGGTGGGCCTGGAGCGAGAGGATGTCCACTCGTTGCGCGGCCAGCGCCGCGCACAGCGCCGCGAGGCTGCCGGGGCGGTCCCGTACGGTCGTGCGCATCCGCCACAGCGCCGTGGAGTCCCCGCCGTCCGCCGCGGAGCGGGACGGGGTGCCCTCCGGCGCCGTGGCGTCGGTATCGCTCGCGGGACCGGCGGGCGGGGCGTGACTATGCCGGGCGCGGCTCCAGGTCAGGTCGTGGCCGGCGACGCGCTCCGCCAGGCGCTGCCGCCACGTCCGCCGGGTCCGGGCACTCCTGGTCAAGGTCGTGTCACTCATAGCTCCACTCTGCGCGAGCGGTGTTGCGCGGTCACGAACGGTGTGTGACTGATGAGTTAAGGGCGGCTCTGGGCTGCTATCGCCCGATTCTGTCCACTGCTCAAACACCTGATGTCCCCGTCCGTCCCTCGTCGCTTTCCGCGCGTCGTCCCTGTGTCGTGCCGCCGCCGGTGGCGGGCCCTACTGTCCGACCCGGCCCGGCTGCAACACCTTGGTGAAGAGGACGGCGCCGCCCTCTTCCCGCAGCCGGACGGTCAGTTCCGCACTGCCGCCGTCGATCTCCACCTCGCCGTAATACTGACCGCCTTCGGCCGGCGAGACGTTCGGCTTGGCCGGAGCTTTGACGAAGGCTTGCTCGGGACCGAACGTGCCGTCCAGCCCGACGGCCGGGAAGCCGCCCGCGTGCAGCGGCCCGGACACGAACTCCCAGAACGGCTCGAAGTCCGTGAACGCGGCCCGCGTTGGTACGTACCGCTGCGCCGATGTGTAGTGAACGTCGGCCGTCAGCCACACAGTTCCCGTGACACGGCGGTGTTTGATGTACCGCAGCAACTCGGCGATCTGGAGCTCGCGACCCAGCGGAGCGCCCGGGTCGCCCTGCGCGACCGCCTCGAAGTTCGTCCCCCCGTCGGCGACCACGAGCCCCAGCGGCATGTCCGAGGCGATCACCTTCCAGACCGCGCGCGAGCGGGAGAGCTCGCGCTTGAGCCAGGCGAGCTGCTCGGCACCCAGGATGCCCACGGCGTCGTCGGGCTGCCGACCCGGCGAGTTGGCGTTGCGATAGGTGCGCATGTCCAGGACGAACACGTCGAGCAGCGGCCCGTGCCGCAGTACCCGGTAGACCCGGCCGGCCCCGTCCGGGCGCAGCGTCGAGATGGGGAAGTACTCGCTCCAGGCCCGCCGGGCCCGCGCGGCCAGCACGTCCACGTTCTTCTCGGTGTACCGGTCGTCGTCCAGGATCTGCCCCGGGTACCAGTTGTTGCGCACCTCGTGGTCGTCCCACTGGGTGATCGAGGGCACCTGCGCGTTGAAGTCCCGCAGGTGCGCGTCGAGCAGGTTGTACCGGAAGTTGCCCCGGTACTCCTTCAGCGTCTCGGCGACCTTCGACTTCTCCTCGGTGGTGATGTTCCGCCAGACGCGGCCGTCGGGCAGCGTGACGGTGGGCGGAATCGGGTTGTCCGCGTAGATGCTGTCGCCGCTGCACAGGAAGAAGTCCGGATCGAGCCGGCGCATCTCGGAGAAGATCGGGAAGCCGCCCCGGTCCGGGTTGATGCCCCAGCCCTGCCCGGCCAGGTCCCCCGACCACAGGAACCGCACGTCGCGGCGGCGCGCGGGGGCCGTGCGGAAGGTGCCGTGGATCGGCTCGCCGGTACGCCTGGGGTCGTGCGGGTCGGCGAGCGTGATCCGGTAGTGGATCTGCTCCCCGGGCGGCAGGCCGTGCAGCGCGGTGCGGCCGGTGAAGTCGGTGCCCGGGCCCACGAGCGGGCCGCGCCAGCGGCGCGTGCGCCGGAAGGAGCCGGTCGCCGAGGTCTCCACGATCATCCGAGCCGGACGGTCCGAGCGCACCCACACCAGGCCCGACGACGCCGTGACGTCCCCGACCTGCGTGCCCCAGCGGGCCTGCGGGCGGCCGGACCGTATCAGCGCCGGCGCCGCTGTCGCCGCCGATGCCGGCAGGGCCAGCGCGGCGGAGGCGACCGCCGATCCACGCAGCACCGTGCGGCGCCCGATCGCGTTCCCGGGGTCCCGGCTCATGCGTAACCTCCTGCTATTCCCAATCCGCGCGCACTTCACGCCTGTCACCGCAGTATCGCCCTCGGATTCCTGGGCAATACGGACGGAGCCCCAACGGGAGGTGAACAACTGGTCAGTCCATGGGGCGATGGCCGGCCACCGCCCCGCGACGCGCCCGACCCATTGGACCGCCCCGCGGCGGTCCGTGGGGCGCTGTGACAGGACGCGGACGGATCGCGTACCGAACCCGTACGCGGCGGCGCGCGGCTCCCGCGCCCACGGCGCGAACGGGGCGGGCCCGGTGGCGCCGGGCGCCGGTGTCGCGCGGGGCCCGGTGGCGTCAGCGCCCGGGGTGACGCAACTGCCGTACGGCGGCGGCGATCCGGCTCGGCGACAGGTGCGCGTAGCCGAGCACGAGGCGCACCCCGGGGCGGGCGTGCTGCTCCGGCGCGGTGCCACACGCGTACGCGTCCAACGGGGCGAGCGCCACCCCCGCGCGCTCGGCCCGGGCCAGGAACGACTCCTTGGGGCCGTACCGCTCGGGCAGGTGGGCGATGACGTGCAGCCCCGCCGCGATGCCGGTCACCCGGGTGCCGGGGAAGTGCTCGGCCAGCGCCGTCACCAGCGCGTCCCGCCGCTCCCGGTAGGCGCGTTGGCAGCGGCGCAGTTGCCGGTCGTAGTCGCCCCGTTCGATCAGATCGGCGAACAGCGCCTGGTCGAAGACGGGATGGCCGAGGTCCATCGTCCGCTTGCGCTCCACCACCTCGTCCACCAGCGGCCGTGGCACCACCATCCAACCGAGTCGCAGCCCCGGCGCCAGGGACTTGCTGACCGAACCGGTGTACACCACCCGCGCCGGGTCGAGCCCCTGAAGCGCGCCCACCGGCGCCCTGTCGTAGCGGAAGTCCCCGTCGTAGTCGTCCTCGACGAGCAATCCGTCGACGGTCCGGGCCCAGTCGAGCAGGCCGGACCGGCGGCGGGCCGAGTAGGCGATCCCGGAGGGGAACTGGTGCGAGGGCGTCAGGACCGCGCAGCGCGCCCCGGTGGCGGCCAGCTCTGCCGGGTCGATGCCCTCGGCTCCCACCGCCAACGGCACAACGTCCACCCCGACCGCCGCGAACAGCCCCCGATAGGCGGCGGTGCCCGGGTCCTCAAGGGCCACCCGCGGGCGGCCCCGGCCCCAAGCCGGGGTCTCGGCGGTGCCCCGTACGTCGCCCACCGCATCGGCGGCGGCCCCGGCCCACCGGTCGCCGCCCGCGCCGCCGCGAGCCGGGGCCGGCGCGGCGCCCGCCGCCAGCAGCGGGCCGTCACCCCGCCCCGCGAGCACCGCGCCGACCAGGGTCAACGCCTGCGCCACACCCGAACAGACGACGATCCGCTCCGGGTCGGCCACCACCCCTCGCCGCCGGGTGAGCAGCCCGGCCAGCGCCTCCCGCAACTCGGGCAGGCCGCGCGGGTCGGGGTAGCCGAGCGCCTCGTGCGGCAGCCTCGCCAACGCCCTGCGGTGCGCCGCCGTCCACGCCGCGCGCGGGAACAGCGACAGGTCGGGGGTGCCGGGCAGGAACCCGGTCGCCGGCTCACGGGCGTCGGCGGGCCGCTCCCGCCCGGCGGGCACGGCGCAGCGCACGGCCCCGCTGACCCAGGTGCCCGCCCCCTGGCCGCTGCGCAGATAGCCCTCGGCGGTCAACTGCTCGTACGCGGCGGTGATCAGACCGCGCGAGACCCCCAGGTCGGCGGCGAGCTCGCGGCTCGCCGGCAGCCGGGTGCCGCCCGCGATCCGCCCCGAGGTGATCGCCTCGCGCAGCGCGCGTTGCAGGGCCCGGCCGCGCTGCCGCGCCGGCAGAGCGACGCTGGGCAGCAACAACTCCCAGGCAGGCGTGGCCGTACGAGGGGCCCGGGCGGTGTCGGGGCCGGCGCCGCCTGAGGGCGCGGCGCGGTCGGCGGGCGCCCCGTGCGCGGTGGCGGGAGACGAAGTGGTCTGCGAATCACTCATCGGATTGGACCCTAAGACGTACCGCCGCACTGCCTAGCGTCGCCCCCATGGATCACAGCGACTCCGCACACCAGCGGCGCGGCGCCCTGCTCGCCGCCCTCGCCTGCACGCTGGTCGGCGCCTCCTTCACCGCCAACAGCGTGCTCAACGACTTCCCACACGCCGGCGGCCAGGCCATCCGCTACGGCCTCGCCAGCCTCCTGCTGTTCCCGCTCGTCGGGCGCCGTGGCCTCGCGCCGCTGCGGACGCTCGGCTGGCGCGGGTGGGGATGGCTGGCGGGGCTGGCCGGGGTCGGCATGGTCGGCTTCAACCTGGCGGTGCTCGCGGCCGAGCGCACCTCCGAACCCGCCGTGCCCGGCGTCTTCGTGGGCTGCGCCCCCGTGGTGATCGCCGTGATCGTCCCGGCGCTGGACGGCCGGCGCCCCGCCCGCGCGGTGCTGTGCGGCGCCCTGTTGGTCGCGGCGGGCGCCTTCACGGTCCAGGGCTGGGGCCGGGCGGACCTGCCGGGCATCGCCTGGTCGGTGGCGGCGCTCGGCGGCGAGGTGGTCTTCGCGCTCGCCGCGCTGCCGGTGCTGCGCACCGTGGGCCCCGTCCTGCTGTCGGCCGCCGCCTCGGCCATCGGGGCCGTGGAGGCCCTGGCGCTCGCGGTCCTCATGGACGGCCGGGGGTGGCTGCGGATGCCCGACGCGGGGGAGGGGGCGGCGCTGCTGTGGCAGACCCTGGTCGTCACGGTGATCGGCTTCGTCTGCTGGTACCGGGGGATGCAACGGATCGGCCCGGAGCGCGCCACCCTCTTCTCCGGCCTGATCCCGGTCGCCGCCGCGATCACGGCGCCGGCTGTGGGCGCCGGCGGTTACGGCCTCGCGCAGGCGGCCGGCAGCCTGCTCGTCGGCACCGGCGTCGCCGTCGGCTCCGGCGCCTTCGGCACACGGTCGCGCGGGCGGCGGCGCGAGCGGCTCGTCGCCTCCGGCGCGCCCGATACGCCCGACGTCGCGGCGGACGCCCCCGCGCCCGCGCGACCAGGTGCGGAGGGCGGCTCCGTCGGCACGGCCACCGGGCCGGAGCCGGGCCCGGCCGGCGCCCGTGCCAAGACCCCGCCACCCGGGCGCGTGCCCCGCGCCGCACAGCCCGGCCCGGCCGACGGCGCTCCGTGTGGCGCCGGCCCGCGCGAGGGCTGACCACCACCGGGGCGGCGGCCGGCCGCCGCACCTGCGGCGCGGCGTGCGCCGGGCCGCCCCGCGCGCCTCTGAGGAGCGAGCCCCGGCGTCAGGGCGCGGAACTCAACGCGCCGGCGCCACCCGCCGCTCGGCTGGCCGCCGCGTCCGTTGCGGGGGCACCGGCGGTGGCGGTCGCTGTGGCGGTGGCGGTGGCGTCCAGGATGACCCGGGAGACCAGCGCCGGATCGTCGTTCATCGGCACGTGACCGCAGCGTGGCAGGCGGATGAGCCGGGCCCCCGGGATGACGCGCTTGGCGCGGAGCCCCTGCTGGGGCAGCAGGACCCGGTCGGCGGTGCCCCAGGCGATGGTGACGGGTATGTCGGGCAGGTCGTCGGCGAAGCGCACCGCACGCCCGGCGGCCAGTGTGGGTGCGAACCCCGCGCCCTCGCGCATCGCCCGAGCCTCGGCTACCACGCGCTCCGGCGCGCGCTTGCCAGGTCGGGCGTAGACGGCGCCGACCAGCGCGGCCCGGCCCGCCGGCGTCCGCGCCACTCGGGCGACGAAGGAGTCCGACATGGCGCGGGCGCTGCGGTGCATCACGCGGAGCACGCCGAAGCCGTAGCGCCGCTCGGCCTCGTTCCAGAACCCGGCTGGGGAGAGCGCGGTGACGGTGCGCGCGTGGCCGATGCGGCCCAGTTCGAGCGCCATGAGCCCGCCCAGGGAGTTGCCCACCACGTGCGGTCGCTCCACGCCCAACTCCCGGAAGAGCTGGGCCAGCACGGGTACCACGCCGCCCAGGTCGTAGCCGACGCCGGCGGGCAGTGGCGCCGACGCGCCGAAGCCCGG
Source organism: Streptomyces sp. 71268 (assembly GCF_029392895.1). NCBI lineage: Bacteria > Bacillati > Actinomycetota > Actinomycetes > Kitasatosporales > Streptomycetaceae > Streptomyces > Streptomyces sp. 71268. Next base: position 416,984 of record NZ_CP114200.1, on the reverse strand, counting down.
CAGGTCGACGGCGATCACCTCGCGCTCCGCGGCGAGGATGCCGAGCACCGGCTCCCAGGCCTGCCAGTGGTGCGCGACTCCGTGCAGCAGGACCACCGGCGGCCCAGCGCCCCGCCGCTCGTACGAGATGTCGAGGGGCACGGTGCCGGTGGCGGTGTCATGGGCGAAGGAGATCGTTTCGGCCATGGGGACTCCGTTTCTTCCGCGGCGGGAGTTGCTGGACAGAATGTCAGCAAGGGTTACCGCTGGGTAGACCCCGGGCGGGTGGAATCGCCACCGCACCCCCACGGGCGCCACCGACCGGGGCCGTGGGCTGCCTCGGGGGCTCGTAGGGCCGGCCTCCACCGCCCGCGTGTCACGCGCGCCGTGCGGGGAACCCGAGCCGAACACGGGGGAAGACCCATCGCACAGCGCGACCCGGTCGGGCGTCCGTCGGACGCCGGGCCCCGAGGAAGCCTCATGAACGCTCACGAGAACAAGACCGGCCCGCTCCACGACGACGAGCTGAAGAAGCGCATGCAGGGCGAGCTGAAGGGCGGCCACTCCACTCGCGCCCAGGAGGAGCTCGAACCCGAGCCGCCGGGCGAGGACCAGCCCGCCGTCAGCCGCTCGCCGTACACCGCGCGCTCCGGGGCGACGCCGCCCGGCATGACCCCCGAGGACGTCGAACTCCGCACGGAACTGGCCCAGCACCTGGGGCGGAGCGTCTACCCGGCCGACCGCGCGAAGGTGCTCGACACGCTGCGCGAGCACCACGCGCCGGATCGACTCATCGACACGGCGGCCGAGCTGCCCGACGGCAAGCGGTACGGCAACGTCCAGGAGATCATGCGGACGCTCGGCCGCGCCGACGACTGACGGGCGACCAGGCCCCGGCAGGCCGCGAGGTCACAGCCCCCCGGCGACGCGCAGGACCGCACCACTGGTGTACGAGGCATCGGGCGAGAGCAGCCACGCGATGGCGCCGGCGATCTCGTCCGGTTCACCGGGGCGACCCATCGGCACCCGGTCCGCCGCGCGCCACGGCCGCTCCGGGTCGCCCATCGAGGCGTGGATGTCGGTGACGGTCATGCCCGGCTGTACGGAGTTGACCCGGATGCCCTCCGCGGCCAGTTCCTTGGACAGGCCCACCGTCATCGCGTCAACGGCGGCCTTGCTCGCCGCGTAGTGCACGTACTCGCCGGGGCTGCCCGTGGTGGCGCTGGATGAGGAGACGTTGACGATGGCACCGCCCGCGCCGCCGTGCCGGGTGGACATCTCGCGGGCGGCCCGGCGGGCGCACAGGAGCGCGCCGGTCACGTTGACGTCGATGACCCGTCGCATGGCCTCGGGCGATGTCTCCGTGAAGCGGCCGAGCAGGCCCGTGATTCCGGCGTTGTTCACCAGCCCGGTGACGGCGCCCAGCTCCGCGCGTGCCGTGTCGAACAGCGCGTCGACCTGCTCGGCGTCGCTCGTGTCGGCCCGTACGGTCACGCACCGCACGCCCTCCGCGCGGACCTTGGCCGCCGTCGCGTCGGCGGCGTCCGTGGCGCGCTCGAAGCCGATGGCGATGTGGTGCCCCGCCCGCGCCAGCCGTACGGCGACGGCCGCGCCGATGCCCCTGCTGCCGCCCGTTACCACCGTGACCTGGTCCATCGCTCGCTCCTTGGCTCAACTCCGCGCGCGCACCACCCCGCGCGGGAGGCCGTCGCGCACAGGCGTGCGCGGCGGCCCGGCGACGGGGCGATCCGGCCCGATCGGGCCGTGCGGTGCGATGATCCGACGCTACCCGAGGCCCGCCCCGGGGCCCGGCTCGGGGAGGCCGCCCAGGGTGCCGGCCGATCGCCGCCCCGGCCGCCCGGGGAGACACGGCGCGTCCGTAGGGGGCGGGGCGGGGCGTACGGGCGCGCTGTCGTTAGCTCTGAGAAACCTCTGAAACGCGCCGATCGGCCCCGTGCCGCCCGGTCGAGCCGGCACGGTGCGGGCATGCGATCACGGTGGAGACGACGGTGGCGGCCGACCCGGGGCAGCGCGACGGTGGCCGGCGCGGTGCTGGTCGGCGTGCTCTTGGTACTGGTCTACAGCCCGGTGGGCCGGTGGCTGGTGCGATGGACGTGCGGCCCCGAGTGGTCCCGCATGGACGGCGCCGCGCGGTCGGCGGCGCTCGGGCAGTTCCGGCTGGCCGCCGTCCAGAGCGTGGGGGTGCTCGGCGCCGGGGCGGCGTTGGTCTTCACCGGCTTCAGCTACCGGCTCTCCCGGCACGGTCAGGTCACCGACCGCTTCACCAAGGCCGTCGAACGGCTCGGGGCACCCGAGATCCACGTCCGCCTGGGCGGGGTGCTGGCGCTGGAGCGCTTCGTGCGGGACTCGCCGGCGGAGGCCGCCCACGCCGCGTCCATCCTCAACACCTTCATCCGCGAACGGGCCCCGCGTGTGCGGGCCCCCGAGGAGGGCGCCGCGGCCCTGCGGGCCACCCTCGGCCGCCGCCCGCCAGGCACCCTCGCCGCCCGACGGCTGCACGCGGCGCCGGAGGCCGACGTGCGGGCGGCGCTCACGGCGCTGACCCACCCCGCGTCCCGGCGCCACGTTCCGCCGGACACCGTGATCGACCTCAGCTACCTGAACCTCGCCTACGCCGACCTGCCGCACGCGGACCTCAGGGGCGCCCGGCTCGTACACACCGACCTCACCGGCGTCCGGGCGCCCGGCGCGAACCTCAACGGCGCCTGGTTGCCGCACGCCAAGCTCGCGGAGGCCGAACTCGACGGCGCGCGCCTGGACTACGCCCAACTCGACCACGCCGACCTCAGCGACGCCCGGCTCGACCGCGCCAACCTCGCCCACGCCTGGCTCCCCGGGGCCGACCTCAGCGGCGCCCGGCTCAACGACGCCGACCTCAGCCGTACCCAGTTGGTCAGAACCGACCTCACCGGCGCCGAGTTGAACGAGGCCGACCTGACGGGTGCCTATCTGCACGGGGCGCGGATGGCGGGAGCGAGGTTGTGGGACGCGAACCTCACCGGGGCCCAGGTGATCGGCGACCTCGCCCACGCCGTGCTGGGTGGCGCCAACCTCACCGACGCCGTGCTGTCCCACGTGGACCTGCGGAACACGTTGGTGGAGGCCGAGCAGGTCGTGGCGGCCCGCCCGCTCGACGTACGGCTGTCGCCGGAACTGGCCGCCGACCCGCGCGTCGCGGCTCGCCTGGCCACCGTGGCGACGTGGACCTACTCGTTCGTCCGCGGAAGTGTCACGGTCGACTGCCGTCCGGTTCCGTCGCGCCGCACGGCGGGCGCCACGGTCGGCAGCCGGTTGGCGTTCGAGCGGACCGTCCTCGGCGTCGAACTCTCCCCGTGAGCCGCCGGAGGGCGGGCCGAGCGCGAGGGGTGCCCCCGCCGTCGTCCCGCCCTCCGCTCGGTGGACCGCCCGGCTGGGCGCCGGGCGGTCCGCACGTGCTGCCGCTGGTCAGAAGATCTGCGCGTACTGGTTCCAGCCGGCGTTGCCGATCTTGGTCTTCTTCTGATACGGGGCGGACGCCTTGCCCGTGCCCTTGTACAGCCACAGGGCGCCGGCCGTGTCGCGGGCGAGCAGGTCGGTGCGACCGTCACCGTTGACGTCCCCGGTGGAGACGAGGTGGTTGAAGGCGTTCCAGCCGGGGCCGATCTTGCTGCGGGTGGCGAACGGCTTGGCGACGTCCCCCGTGCCCTTGTAGAGCCAGAGCCCGCCGGAGCGGTCACGGGCCACGATGTCGGGGCGGCCGTCACCGGTCAGGTCGTGCTGGCCGGCGAGCTGGGTGTACTGGTTCCAGCCCGGCCCGACCTTCTTGCGGGCGGACAGGGTGCCGTCGGACTTGGCCGGGTGCAGCCACAGCGTGCCGCCGCCGTCCCGGGTCAGGAGGTCCGACCGCGACGTGCCGCCGAGGTCGCCGGGCGAGAACAGGGCGTTGTACTTGTCCCAGCCCCGCCCGAGGTCGCGCTCGACGCCGTTGCTGTCGGAGTACACGAGCGTGCCGTCGTAGACCCGCGCGTACAGGCCGGCCGACGCGCCGTTGCTGTGCATGTCGACCTGGGAGGCGGCGTTGACACCCGCCCAGCTCTCCTCGAAGCGCTCGCGCGGGTCCAGGCCCCCGCGGCCGTTGGGCCAGTACCAGTACAGGACGCCGGACCGGGTGACGGCCGTCACCGGCAGCAACGGGGCGGCCGAGCGGGCGGCGCGGGCGGACGGCTTGGTGTCCGGGGCGGCGGCGACGGACGAGGTCGCCTCCTGGACCGCGGCGGGCACGGGCGCCGGGTCGTGGGTGGCCGCTGACGCGGTGGTGCCGGTCAGGGCGGTGGCCGTCAGCACGGTCGCGAGGCCCGTCAGGGCCCGACCGGCGCGATGGCCGAAGCGGTAGGTCACGTGGGCTTCCCCCCAAGGAAGGTGACAAGAGCCGAGGGCGCTGACGCCCTCGGCGGTTGCGATATCGCCTTGATCTTCACACGAAACCCACATGTGTCAACTTCTTAACGCCCAAGGAGGTTTCAAAGTGGCCATGTCCCACAAGGCGCGCTACATCGGCGAATTGGGCGTCCGAAGCAGGTGGCCGACGACCTCGTCGGCCTGGCGTACGACGTTGTTCAGGTGGTTGGCGAACGGGATGCGCAGGTGGGTGCCCACACCCACGATCCACACCCGCTCCGGCGCGGCGTCCGGGGCGGCGCGCACGTGGAGGTCGGCCGCGAGGTGGTCAAGGGCGGTGGCCGAGGCGGGCGGCGACTCCAGGTGCAGCGTGTTGGTGGCACCGTCCCAGTACGGCTGCGGCGGGTGGAAGCCGGTGGCGTTGACGACGTGGTCGTACTCCCGCACGGTGGAGTCGGGCCACCGCACGCGCCAGCGCCCGCCAGCGTACGAGACGGCGCGCGGGTAGCCGGCGGCCACGCGCAGCCGCCCGGCGTCGCAGTGCGCCACCAGCCGGCGGGCGTTGACCAGCGCCAGCGCGGTGACGTAGCGGTTGACGAACGGCGCGAAGCGGGCCATGAGCGCGCGCCGCCGCCCGTCGGACAGCGTGCCGCCCAGCGCGATGGCGGCGTCTATCAGCGGGGCACACACCCGAGCCCAGTGGCAGGCGCCGGCCTCGGCGAGCGCCGTCTCCTCGCGCAACCGCCGTACGGGGTCGGCGGCCGTGGAGGTCTGCCGTCGCCAGGGGAGCGGCGAGACCGACCGGACCGCCTCCACCGTGTGGCGCAGGAGCCGATCGCCCAGGAGCGGGTCGGCGGGGTCGAGGTCGGCGACCCGCTCCAGCGCCGGGAGGGCGTGCGGGGGAGCGGCCAGCGCGGTACGCACCGCGGGCAGTTGGCCCGACGGCGAGGTCAGCGTGGTCTGGTGGCCGTCCCGGCACAGCAGCAGCGCGGCGTCGACGGCGCTCTGGTGCGTGCCCAACACCAGGACCCGGCGCGGGCGCCGGCCCAGCGCCTCGCGCAGCCGGGTGCTCGGGTACGGGCTGTCCAGATAGCGGGGGTGGTCCTGCCAGGCGGCGAAGCCGTCCGGGACGCGGGGACGGCGCACGCCGGTGCAGATGACCACGTCGTCGGCGGGGACACTCCGGCCGTCGGACAGCAGCACCCGATAGCCGTCGGCCCGTACCTCCAGCGCGCGGGCCGTGGCCGACAACCGGTCCACGTCGACGCCGTGCGCGGCGGCCCGCGCGCGGGCCTCGGCCGAGCGGGCGTGGCAGTAGTCGGCCATCCACGACCTCGGCACGCACTCCTCGGCCCGCCCCGTCCAGCCGCGCTGCCGCAGGTGGTCCTCGAAGTCCCGCGGGCGCCGCGCGCGCACGGAGTTGAGGTCCACCGCGCTGTTGCACATCAGCAGCGGATCGCTGTCGCCGAAGGCCAACCCCCAGCCCATCGGGCGGGGGTCCACCACGCGTACGGACCGCACGGCACGCGCCCCGGCCCCACCCGAGACCGAGGCGCGCGAGAGCGCGTCGACCAACTGCACCAGCACGCTGGTGCCGGCCGCCCCGCCACCGACGATCACCACGTCCCGGCCGACGGACGAGTCCGCCCCGCGCCGGCCCACGCCGGCCGCCCCGACGTCAGGAACAACCGCGTCCACCGCTGGGCACTCCCTTCCACGCCGCTGACGCCGCGAGCGGAACGCCGGGCCGGTCGCCCGCCGCCGAACAGGCCACGGACCGTCCCCCGAGCCCCGTCCGGTCCGCCACCATCCTGCCCGGACGCCGTCTCGGGTGGGGCGCGGTGGACGGGTGTGGCGTGGAGTACGCGACCGGTTGGCCGACGAACGCCGGTGTTCCGGGGCCGGTCGGGCCGGGCGGGCCGCGTGGGCAGGAGGGATCGAGTGGGTCGGGTGGGTCGGACGGGCCGGGCGAGCGGATACGGGTCGGGCGGCGGAGCGGGCGGCGTGTCAACTGTCGTTGTGGTCCGTGGCGCTGGTGGGGCCACGCGCTCGGCTCCAGGGGCGTCCCGCGCGCGGGCCAGAGCTGTGAAGCAGCGGTGAAAGCCGTGTGGAGGCGGCGTCCCCGGTCTCGCTTATGCTGCGGACGGATGATCAGGCGGAGTCGGGGGGCGCGGCATGTTGGGCAAGCTGTTCGGCAGGAGCGCGGAGAGACCGGCGGATCCGCACGCCCTTCCCGCCCCGCGCGGGCGGCGGAGCCAGGTGTACACCCTGCGCGCGCTCGGGGACGCGCGCGTACTGGCCCTGGTGGAGGCGGCGCGGGCGGGGGACTGGCCGGCGCTTACGGCGACGCTGCCCCTCGTCGACCTCGGCCACAACCATCAGGTCCTCCTCGAACTGGCCCAGGTGGATGGCGTACAGGACTGGATCGGCCAGGCCATCGAGGACGACCCGGAACACCGCGCGTCGGCCCTGCTCATCGCCGGGGCGCGGTATGTCGCCTGGGGCTGGGAGGCACGCACCACCGACCTCGCCGTGAACGTCACGCCGGAACAGTGGCGTACCTTCGTCCGGCGGCTGCGTATCGCCGAGGAGTACCTCCTGGAAGCCGTCGGGTTACGGCCGGACTGGGTCACCCCCTGGGGCCGCCTCCTCGCCCTGGGGCGGGGAATGTCGCTGGGTGCCGAGGTCAACGGGGCCCGGCTGGCGGACGCCCTGCACCTCGACCCGCTGGACCTGGAGACCCACCTTGAGTGGCTGTCACACCTGCAACCCCGTTGGGGCGGCGCCCCCGGCCAGGCGCTGGCCTTCGCCCGTGACGCGCTCGCCCGTGCTCCGCGGGGGCACCGTCTCGGTTGCGTGATCGCCATGGCGCACATCCAGGACTGGGTCGAGGCGGACGACGGGAGGTGCCTCGAAACCCCCGAGATCCAGGACGAGTTGCGGCGCGCCGTCGACCACAGCATCCTCCACCCCGCCTACGCGTTCCGCCCGGGCTGGCAGTACGACTTCAACGTCTTCGCCATGGCCCTGGCGCTGGCTGACGAGCGGCACACCATCCGGCGCGTCTTCCGGACGCTCGACGGCGCCTACACGGTCCGGCCCTGGAGCTACCTTGCCGAGCCCGAGAAGGAGTTCACCCGCCACCACCGCCGCGCCTGACCAGCCGCCGTACCCCGTACCCCGAGCGCGGCATCTCGCAGCGCGGCGGCGCGATGTCGGCACGTACGGTCCGACCGTCACCCGAACGCACCCGCAACCGCTGCCAGGAGGCGGTCAGCCCGGCGTCGTAGGGCGGCCCCGCCCCGGTTTCCCAGGCGCCCCAGAGACGCGGCGGGACGCGGACCGGCCCCGGCGGCGGCGCCAGCGGCAGTGGTCGGCCACCGGCCCGCCGCCCAGTCCCCCGAACGGCGCAGCCCGCGAGGCGTCCCGCGCGGCATATGTCAGAGCGGAGGTATTTCCCCGACGGGCGAGAGGAGTCCTCGATGCGCTCCACCCAGGTGATCGGCCGGATGGCGGCTGACCTGCCGCGCAGGCCCCGCGCCGGGCCGCTCGGGGCCCCCGCGCCCGGCGCCCGTCCCGCCCCCGCCACGGGCGGCGCGCAGCGGGAGCGGGAGGGCGAGGACGATCCGTACGCCGTCGACGACGACGTGGTCGGGGCCGTCAACCGGGAGCTTGAGCGGCTGCTCGCGGCCGGCCTGGCCCGCTGCCGCGACCTGGACCCGGTCTTCGCCGACGACATCGCCGAGCGGGTCGCGCGCTTCACCACGCGGGGCGGGCGCCGCATCCGCTCCCGCCTCGTGTGGTGGGCCCTGCGCGCGTGCGGTGGCGGGGGAGCGGGGCGGGTGGGGGCGGGACTCCGGCTGGCCGCCGCGCTCGAACTCATCCAGACCTGCGCGCTCGTCCACGACGACCTGATGGACGCCGCCCCGGTGCGCCGCGGCCATCCCTCGCTCCACGCCGACGTGACGCACCAGTACGCGGGCGCCGCGCCGGGCCCCGCGGCGCGGCAACTCGGCGCGTCGGCCGCCGTGCTCGCCGGCGACCTGGCCCTGGTCTGGGCGGACGACACGGTCGCGGACCTCCTGCTGGACCCCCACCTCCCGCCGCACACCGCGCGCCGGCTGCACGACGTGTGGCGCGACATGCGCACCGAGATGGTGGCCGGCCAGTACCTGGACGTGCAGGGTCAGGCCACCGCCGCGCTCAGCCCGACCCGCGCGCTCCGCGCCGCCCGCCTCAAGAGCGCCCGGTACACCGTCGAACGCCCGCTGCACCTCGGCGCGGTCCTGGCCGGCGCGGACAACGCCACCACCCGGGCGCTGTGCCGCGCCGGACGCCGCGCCGGACTGGCCTTCCAGCTCCGGGACGATCTGGACGACCTGTTCGCCGACCCGCGCGCCACCGGAAAGCCGACCGGCGGCGACGTACGGCAGGGCAAGCCCACCTACCTGCTGGCCGTCGCCCACGCCCTGGCCGCCAGGGCCGGGGACCGCGCCGCGCTCGACCTGCTGGAGCACGCCGTGGGCCGCACCGACCTCACCGGTGCCGAACTGGACGGCCTGCGGGCACGGCTCGTCGCCATCGGCGCCCGCGACCTGGTCCAGGCGAAGATCACGCGGCTCGCCCGGCAGTCCCAGCGCCACCTGGGCGCGGCCGACCTGGAACCGTACGCGGCGGCCCGGTTGCGCCACCTGCTCGCCGAGACCACCGGCACCCCACCCGACGCCCCCGCACCACCGGACCGGCCGCCCGCGTCGCCCCCCGCCGACCCGGAGCAGCCGCCGCCCGCCGGCCAGGAACAGGAACCACCCACGGGCCAGGAGCAGGCACCACCCACGGGTCCGGAGCAGGAACCGCCCACGGGCCAGGAGCCGGCACCACCCACGGGCCCGGAGTAGGAGGGAACCCGGTGACCCGGACCATCGCCGGACCCACCGACCACCGAACCCACCGACCACGTTGTGGTGGCCGGCGCGGCCTGGCCGGCCTCGCCACCGCCCCGCACCCGCCGCACCCGGCCTACCGCGCCCGCTTCGCCGACGACGACACCCTCGACGTGCCCACCGACGCCGAGCCGATGGAGGCGGAGGTCGAACGGTTCGCCGGGCCGGCCGACGCGGCGGGTTGCCGGCGACGCCGCCAGTGACGGGAAAGTGCCACCACGCCGAGGGGCGCCGGGAGTTGAGGCCGACCGGGCGCTTCCCCGGCTGAACCGTCCGACACCGGCCGCCCGCGATGGCGGCAGCGGTGGCAGGCAGTGGAAACGGCAGTGACAGCGCCAGCGACGGTGCGAACGCGAGGCGGCCCGACTCGGCTCGGCTCGGCCCCTCCTGGCCGCGACGGGATGGCGCTCGAACGCCGCCCGTGGCTCACATCGTGGAACGCTCGGGGATTGGTCTTGACCAAGCCAGCCAGTCGTCCTATCGTCACACCCATACTGAAACAACCTTTAATAAAGAAGCGCGCATAACTTCGGCCCGCGAGACGGGCCGGCCGAGCCCGCGGGGCGGGGTGTCGGTTCGTAGGGCGGGGTGATCGCACCGCGGCGCGCTTGGCTCAGCGGGGACGCGCGGCCGGTGCGAGACCGGCCCGGACACGGCGAACGTGGAGGACAAGGGTGGGGACCACGCAGCTTGAGACGGTGCCGGAGCCGAAGTACTGGCACTTGAAGACGGTGCTGAGCAACGCGCTTGACTCGGAGTTCGCGGTGGGCGAGATCCTGCCCAACGAGCGCGACCTGGCGGCGCGGTTCGGCGTCGCGCGCGCCACGCTCCGACAGGCCCTGGAACAACTGGAGTTGGAGGGCCGCCTCCAGCGCCGCCGTGGCGTCGGCACCACCGTCGCCCCGCCCCGCATGGGCGTGGCCGTCGGCGACAGCCGGCACGCCTGGCCCGGCGCGGTCGCCGACCCGTGGCAGACGCTGGGCAGCGCGTCGGGCGACGTGCCCGCCGCCGTGGTGCGGCTGCTGGCGCCCGCGACGGGCGAGGCCGTGTACACGGTGCGGCGCGCGCTCACCACCGACGGCCAGCCCGTCGCGGCCGAGCTGCTGTACGTGCCGGCCAGCTCCGTCCCTGAGCTGACGGGCGACGAGAGCGCCGCGAGCGCGCCCGGTAGCCCGACGGCCCTCCCCGCCGGGGGCGCGGCCCGGGCGCGCTCGGTCCTCCGCGAGCTGCACCGGCTGGAACTCGACGGCCAGGAGCGCACGGTGGAACTCGGCTCGGCCCGCGCGGACGACGCCAGGGCTCTGGACCGGCTGCCCGGCGCCCCGGTCCTCGTCGTGACCACCCGGTACCTGTCGGCGGGCCGGACGGCGGCCGTCAGCGTGGCGACCTACCGCGCCGACACCTGCCGCCTGACCTTCGGCGACGCGACGCCCGACCTGCTGGCGAGCTGAACCCCGCGTCCCCGGCCGGCCGCCGCGACGGAGCCCGAGCGCCGCGCGCGGCCCGGCCGGCGACCGCGCGCGGGGCCACGCACGGCGTTGAGGTACCCGCGAGCGCTGATCCGTGGGCCGAGCTGACGTACCCGCGAAGGCTGACTCGTCGGCGGGCCTGACGCCCCGCACATCCGACGCGTACCCGGGGCCGGTTCCGGGGCCCGCACGGCTGGCCCCGCAACCGGGCCGCTAGCGACGGGCGGTGACCGTGCTCTCCACCGCGAACAGTTGCTCCTCCACATGGTCGAGCGCCAGCCGGAGCGCGCCCGTCGCGATAGCCGCCTCGCCGAGAATGGACTGTTCCACCAGGGGCGGGCGCAGGCAGTAGCGGGCGAGTTCCGTACGCAGCGGGTCCAGCACCCCGTCCAGCCCGGCGGCCCAGCCGCCCACCACGACCAGCTCCGGGTCGAGCGCGAGCACCAGCGCCGTCACGTCGTGCACCAGGCGCCGGATGAACCGCGACACGGCCGCCCGCGCCCCGGCGTCGCCCGCCCTGGCCAGCGCGAACACGCGGGCCACCTGCTCCTCGTCCAGCGGGTGCAGCGGCTCCCCGGTGGTGGACAGGACCTCCTCCGGCGGCGCCTCGCCGCCCAACAGGTGCAGCGCCCCGATCTCGCCGGCCGCGCCGCCGAAGCCGCGGTGCAGCCGGCCACCGATCAGCGCGCCGGCCCCGGGGCTCAGCCCGGCCAGGACGAAGACGACGTCGTCGGAGCGGGTCGCGGCGCCCTGCCAGTGCTCGGCGACGGCCGCCGTGTTCGCGTCGTTCTCCACCAGGACCGGGCAGCGGAACGAGCGGCGCAGCCGGTCGCCCAGCGGCAGCCCGGTCCAGCCGGGCAGCGCGGTGCTGAGCGCCACGTTGCCCTCGGCGTCCACGATGCCGGGGCTGCCCACGCCGACCGCGCGCAGCGAACTGCGCGCCACGCCCGCGCGCTTCAGCAGGTCGGCCACGGCCCCGCGCATCCGCTCCAGCCGCTCGTCGGCCGAGGCCGTCACGGTGACCTCCCGGGACACCGAGCCGAGCAGCCGGCCGTCGAGGTCGGACAGGAGCGCCGAGACGCGGTGCGGGCCGATCTCGATGCCGCACAGGTGCCCCGCCTCCGCGCGGAAGCGGAACCTGCGCGCCGGGCGTCCCTGCCGGCGGGCCTCGCCCTCCTCGGCGGGCGTCTCCACCACCAGACCGCTGTCCGTCAGCCCCTCGACCACTCCCTCGACCGTCGGGCGCGAAAGCCCGGTGACCCGAACCAGATCCGTGAGGGTCGCGGACTCCACGGTCCGCAGCGCGTGCAGCACCACGGCGGAGTTGATCCGCCGCAGCAGTGACGGGTCCCCGCCGGTGAGCCGCCCCAATCCGGTCTCCCTACCTGTGCGTGTTTGCCGGATCGTATCTGTTGACGCCTCTCCCGGCGACCTCTCCAGCGGCGCCACAATCAGCCATCTCACCCGCCACTGGGCCCACTCGCGTGCCAGGCGGCGGCCGGGGCGGCTCAACGCGGCGCGACGAACCCCGACTCGTACGCGGCGATCACCGCCTGGGTGCGGTCGCGGGCGCCGAGCTTGCCGAGCACCGCGCTGACGTGCGTCTTGACCGTCTCGATGCCCACCACCAGACGCCCGGCGATCTCCGCGTTGGACAGGCCGCGCGCCATCAGCCGCAGCACCTCCTCCTCGCGGGCCGTCAGCGCGGCGCGCTCCATGGTCGCGCGGGCGCGAGCGTTGCCGTGCGCCGCCGCCAGCGACCGCACGGCGGCGGGGAACAGCAGCGAGTCGCCCGCGGCCACCAGCCGCACCGCGTGCACGATCTCGGCCGGCCGGGCGCGCTTGAGCAGGAAGCCGTCGGCTCCCGCGCGCAGCGCCTCGTAGACGTACTCGTCGTTCTCGAACGTCGTCACCACGAGGATCTTCGGCGGATCCGGCACCGAGCGCAGCACGGCCCGCGTCGCCTCGATGCCGTCGAGCAGCGGCATCCGCACGTCCATCGCGACCACGTCCGGGCGCAACTCGCGCACCAGGGGCAGCACCGCGGCACCGTCCGCGGCCTCGCCGACCACCTCGATGTCCGGTTGCGCGCTGAGAATCGCGTGCAGCCCGGCCCGTACGAGCTGTTCGTCGTCGACGAGGAGGACGGTCACCGGCATGCGAACACCCTAGTCCGCGGGTTCGACCGACCCCGCTCGCCCCTCACGGGAGCCGGTCCAGCGGCAGCCGTACGTACACCCGCCACCGGCCGTCCGCCGGCCCGGTGTGCGCCTCGCCACCGAGCAGCGCGGCCCGCTCCCGGATGCCGCGCAGCCCGCTGCCGCCGCCCGAACCGCCGGTCCGGGCGGCGTCCGCCGCCGGCAGCGGGTTGCGGATGTCCAGTTCGAGTTCCGCGTCCCGGGCCGCGACGCGCAGCGCGACCGGCACCGGGCCGGCGTGCCGCAGCGCGTTGGTCAGCGCCTCCTGCACGATGCGGTAGCCCTCCCGCGACAGCGGCCCCGGCACCCGCTCGACGGCCCCGGTCACCTCGGCGTCCACCGGAGCGCCGGCCGCCCGGGCCGACTCGACGAGCCGCTCCAGCTCGGTGAGCGCCGGGCGGCGGGGCGCGTTCGCCGAGTCCGGGTCGTCCTGCCGCAGCAGCCGCAGCACCCGTTCCAGGTCCTCAAGGGCCCGCCGACCGGTGTCCTCGATGGCCGCGAGCGCGCGCTCGGTGAACTGTGCCGAGCCCGCCGCGCGCGCCGCCCCCGCCTGCACCACGGCGACGGTGAGCGCGTGGCCGATCGAGTCGTGCAACTCCCTGGCCAGCCGGTTGTGTTCCAGCAAGCGCTCCGTACGCTCCTCCAGCGCCGCCAGCCGCTCCTCGCTCGACGGCGCCAGCAGCCAGCGCGCCGCCTGCGCCACCGCGGCCCCCACGCCCACCACCAGCGCGGCCAGTGCGACCACCGGCAGTGGCGTCAACAGCACCCACCACCCACCTGGCCCGGTGACCAGCCGCACCGAAAGCCCCGGCAACCACACCGTCGCCACCAGCACCGCCGTCCCCGCCAACACCCGCACCAGCAGCCACAGCGCGGTGTGGCCGCGCTCGGCCCAACCGCGCGCGGGCGCCACCGAGATGCCCGGGTCGGCCGGCCCCGGCGCGCGCCGCCCGCCCGGCGAGTCCCGCCGCCCCGCCCCATCCCCGCTCCGGGAGCCGCCCTCGCCGGAGGTGGCCGACGGCCGGCCGGGGACGAGCATCAGCCGGGCCTGCAGGCCCTCGGCCGACCGCACCGCCGGGACCAGGCTCAGCGCGAGCAGGATCGGCACGGGCAGCACCAGGAAGCCGGCCCAGCTCAACGGGCCCGCCGCCGAGGTGCCGGGAAAGACGAACAGGCAGATGGACGCGAAGACCCCACTGACGAGCAGATGCAGCCAGCGCGTGTAGGTCTCGGCCCGCGCCAACGGCCTGAACAGGGCGTTCATCAGGTTCACCGGCACATCCTGCCAGCGCGAGGCGCCCGCCGAATCCCCCGCCAGGGGGAGGAGCGACCCGCGCGCGGGGGAGGCACCGGATGCCGCCCAGCCGGCAGCGTGGCGGCATGACCTCGATCGACGTACGGGACCTGCGCAAGGACTACGGCCCCATCCGCGCCGTGGACGACGTCACCTTCACCGTCCAACCCGGACGGGTCACCGGTTTCCTCGGGCCCAACGGCGCCGGCAAATCCACCACCCTGCGCATCGCCCTCGGCCTGGACCGGCCCACCGCTGGCCAGGTGACCATCGGCGGCCGGCCCTACCGCTCGGCGCCCAGGCCGCTGCGGCTGGCCGGCGCGCTGCTGGACGCCGGGGCCGCGCTCGGCGCCCGTACCGCCCGGGACCACCTGCGCTGCCTCGCGTACAGCAACGACATCCCGCACCGGCGGATCGCCGAGGTGCTCGCCGAGACCGGACTCGATGCCGTCGCGCGGCGCCGCGTGGGCACCTTCTCGCTCGGCATGCGGCAGCGGCTCGGAGTCGCCGCCGCGCTGCTCGGCGATCCGCCCGTGCTGATGCTGGACGAGCCGACCAACGGCCTCGACCCCGAGGGCATCGTGTGGATACGGGAGTTGCTGCGCCGCCTGGCCGCCGACGGGCGCACCGTGCTGGTCTCCAGCCATCTGATGGGGGAGACCGCCCGCACCGCGGACCACCTCGTCGTCCTCGGCCGCGGCCGGCTGCTCGCCGACACCCCGATGACCGCCTTCATCGCCGCGCACAGCAGCCCGCGGGCGTACCTGCGCACCACCGAACCCGAGCGGCTGCGCGACGTGTTGGCCTCGGTGGGGCTCGCCGGCGCGCCGGACGGCGACGGGCGCTGGTGTCTGCCGGACATCACGGCGGCCCGCGTCGGCGAACTCGCGGCGGCCGGCGGCGTACCGCTGCTCGAACTCACCGACGGACAGGTCTCGTTGGAAGAGGCGTACCTGCGTCTGACGGCCGACGCCACACAGTACGCCGCCGCCCGCAACCCCGCGACGGGAGGCTGAACCATGAACGTCACCTCGGTACTGCGCTCGGAATGGGCCAAGGTCCACACCGTGCGCGCCACCCTCATCGCCCTCGCCTGCGTCCCGCTGGCCACCGCCGGCTTCTCGGCCCTGGCGTGCGCCAGCCACGAACCGGGCGACGGCGCGGCCGACTTCGACCCGGTCCACTCCTCCTACTTCGGCCTGGGCTTCGGGCAACTGGCCGCGCTCTGCTTCGGCGTGCTGGTCGTCACGGGCGAGTACAAGGGCGGCGCCCTGCGGATGTCGTTGGCGGCGGTGCCGCGCCGCGGGCTGTTCTACGGCTGCAAGCTCGCCGTCGTCGGCGGTCTCGGGCTCGCGGTGGGCACCGCGACCGGCCTCGTCTCGTTCCTGGCCGGTCAGGCGCTGCTCGGCGAGTACGGAGTGGGCCTCGGCGCCCCGGGCGCGCTGCGCGCCGTCCTCGGCTGCGGGCTCTACCTCGGCCTGATCACCGTGCTGGCCACGGGCGTCGCCACCGTGCTCCGCGGCCCGGTGGCCGCCCTCGGCCTGCTGGTCCCGCTGCTCACCTTCGTCCAACCCGTGCTGGGCACCAGCTCGCCGGTGTTCCGGGTGACCCGGTTCCTGCCGGACGCGGCCGGCCAGGGCGTCCTACACACCACCCCCTGGGCGGGGCTCGGCCCCTGGTCGGGCCTCGCGGTCCTGGCCGGCTGGACCCTGCTCCTGGCGGCGGCGGGTTGGCGGGCCCTGGAGCGGCGGGACGCCTGAGCCCGCCCGGAGCGCGGCGTACGACAGCCGGCCGCGTGCCCCCGCTGACAGGTGGGCGGCGGGGCGCGGTCGGGCTCAGTCGCTCGCGGCGGCGCGCAGCCGGCCGTACTCCTCGGCCATGGTCTCCAGGCTCCAGTGCGCGTTCAGGCCACTCGGGTTGGGCAGCACCCACACCCGGGTGTCGCCCAACGAGGCGTCCTGCGGGCCGACTTGGGCCTTGCGGTCGTCGAAGGCCACCCGGTAGGCGGTGACGCCGACGACCGCGAGCCACGCCGGCCGCAGGCGGGCCACCTTCTCGCGCAGTATCCGCCCACCCTCGCGGTACTCGTCGGCGCCCAGCTCGTCGGCGCGCGCACTGGCCCGGGCCACCACGTTGGTGATGCCGAGCCCGTACGTCAGCAAGTCCCGCTCCTCGTCCGGGCGCAGCCGCCGTGGCGTGAACCCGGAGGCGTGCAGGACCGGCCAGAACCGGTTGCCCGGGCGGGCGAAGTGGTGGCCGGTCGCCGCCGACATCAGCCCCGGGTTGATGCCGCAGAACAGGACGCGCAGCCCCGGCGCGACCACGTCGGGCACGACGCGGTCGCGGGCGGCGGCCAACTCCTCGGGACTCACGCGGCGGCCGGCGGGGCTCAGAGGATCGACCCCGGCGCGTACCCGGCGGCCTCCGGGTACCGCCTGGTGATCTCCTCGACGCGGGCCACCACCGAGGCCACCTGGTCCGCGGCGGCACCGGTGAACGAGAGCTTGTCGGCCATCAGGGCGTCCAGCGCGGCCCGGTCCAGCGGAAGGCGCTCGTCCGCCGCGAGGGTGTCCAACAGCTCGTTGCGCTCGGCGCCCCGCTCGCGCATGGCCAGCGCCGCCGCCACCGCGTTCTCCTTGATCGCCTCGTGCGCCTCCTCACGGCCCACGCCCGCCCGCACGGCCCCCATCAGCACCTTGGTGGTGGCCAGGAAGGGCAGGTAGCGGTCGAGTTCGCGGGCGACGACGGCCGGGAAGGCGCCGAACTCGTCCAGCACCGTCAGGAACGTCTCCAGCAGGCCGTCCAGCGCGAAGAAGGCGTCCGGCAGCGCGACGCGGCGCACCACCGAGCACGACACGTCGCCCTCGTTCCACTGGTCGCCCGCCAGCTCGCCGGTCATCGACGCGTAGCCGCGCAGGATCACCGTCAGGCCGTTCACCCGCTCACAGGAGCGCGTGTTCATCTTGTGCGGCATCGCGGACGAGCCGACCTGGCCCGGCTTGAACCCCTCGGTGACCAGCTCGTGGCCGGCCATCAGCCGGATCGTCTTGGCGATCGACGAGGGGGCGGCGGCCACCTGCACCAGGGCCGTGACCACCTCGTAGTCCAGGGAGCGCGGGTAGACCTGGCCGACGGAGGTGAAGGCGCTCCCGAAGCCGAGGTGCCCGGCGATGCGCTGTTCGAGCTCGGCCAGCTTCGACGCGTCGCCGCCGAACAGGTCGAGCATGTCCTGCGCGGTGCCGACCGGGCCCTTGATGCCGCGCAGCGGGTAGCGGTCGAGCAACTCCGTGAGGCGCGCGAAGGCCACCAGGAGTTCGTCGGCGCCGGTGGCGAAGCGCTTGCCGAGCGTGGTGGCCTGCGCCGCGACGTTGTGCGAGCGACCGGCCATGACCAGCTCGGCGTGCTCGGCCGCCAGCGCGGCGAGCCGGGCGAGCACCGCGACCACGCGGTCGCGCACCAGCTCGAGCGAGAGCCTGACCTGCAACTGCTCGACGTTCTCGGTCAGGTCCCGGGACGTCATGCCCTTGTGCACCTGCTCGTGCCCGGCCAGCGCGTTGAACTCCTCGATCCGCGCCTTGACGTCGTGCCGCGTGACCTTCTCGCGCTCGGCGATCGACTCCAGGTCCACCTGCTCAAGGACCCGCTCGTAGTCGGCGATGGCGGCGTCCGGCACCTCGATGCCCAGGTCCTTCTGGGCGCGCAGCACGGCCAGCCACAGCCGCCTCTCCAGCACCACCTTGTGTTCGGGGGACCACAGGAGGGCCAGCTCCGCCGAGGCGTAGCGGCTGGCCAGGACGTTCGGGATGCGCGGCTTAGCAGTCACGGACGCACAGTCTACTGGCGGTATCCGCAGGCCAGCGCCGCGCCCTCGGCGGCCGGCATCCCACGCGGGGCGCGCCGTCGGGGCGCGTCGGGTCAGCCGCCCGGTGCCGAGCGGGCGTCGGGCGCGTCGCCCGCGCCGCGCACCGGCAGCGCGAGGGGCAGCAGCTCGCCCCGCTTGGGGGAGCGGCCGTCGCCCGACGAGCGGCCGGTCAGCCGCCGGCCGATCCAGGGCACCAGGTGCTGCCTGGCGAACCGCAGGTCAGCGCCGCGCCGGGAGCGCCAGCCGGGCAGCACCGGCGGCGGCAGCGGCTCGCGCCAGTCGTACGTGGCCGGCAGGCCGATCGCCTGCCAGACGGCCTCCGCGACCCGCCGGTGCCCCTCGGTGTTCAGGTGCAGCCGGTCGTCGGCCCACATCCGTGGATCGCCCAGTACCGGCGCCCCGAACAGATCCACGACCGCCGCCCCGTGCCGCGCGGCCAGGGTGTCGATGTGCGCGTACAGCCGCTCCATGCGTGAGCGACCCCGCTCGAGGAGCGGTCCGTGCCGGCCGGGGCTGTGCATCAGGACGAGCTGGCGGCACCGGGGGGCCAGCAGCTCGACGGCCTCCTCCAGGCGGGCGGCCACCAGCCCTATGTCGCACTTGGGGCGCAACACGTCGTTCAGCCCGCCGACCAGCGTCACCAGGTCGGCGTCCATCGCCGCGGCCGGCCGGGCCTGGTCGTCGACGATCTGGCCGATCAGCTTGCCGCGCACGGCGAGGTTGGCGTAACGGAAGTCCGGCACGCGGGACGCGAGCCGCGCCGCGAGGAGATCGGCCCAGCCGCGGTAGGTGCCGTCGGGCAGTTCGTCGGACATGCCCTCGGTGAAGGAGTCGCCGACCGCGACGAAACTGGAGTACGTGGCGTTCATCTGCATGGCGAGGGCGATCATATCGACAGGCCGGCAACGGTGACCGGGCCCGGTCACCGGTCACGGCCGACCCGCCAGTCCGCCTTCCTTCCGCTCGCGGCCCGGCCGCGCCGTCGGCGCGGCGGTGCCCCACAGACACAGGAGACCACCGGATGTCCGAGCGCCTGACCGCCGACCAGATCAGGGCCGACCAGCTTGACGCCCTCCACGAGCGCGCGGCACGCGCCGCCCGGCCCGCCCACGGCGCACCCGAGGCTGACTCTGCCGGGGCGGCCTCCGCCGGGGCGGCCGACGGCGCGCTGTGGGAGGCGGCCCGCGCGGCGGTGGCCTGGCTCGACGCGGCCAACACCACCCGCGACCGCGCCGAGGAGACCGCCCTGCGCCTGCTGAAGCTCACCGAGGAGACGGGCGAGGTGATGAACGCCTACACCGGGCTGACCGGCCACAACCCGCGCAAGGGCGTCACCCACGAGCGCGCGGACGTCGCGGCGGAGCTGTGCGACGTGATCCTCACGGCCGCCGTGATGCTGCACGAGTTCAGCGACGACCCGGCCGGCACGCTCGACGCGCACGTCCGCGGCGTCACCGAGCGCATGCGCGCGGGGGCCGACGAGCGCCCCTGAGCCGCCGGTCGCCGTGCCTGCCACACGGGCCGGACCGGTTCGGAATCCGGACCGGTCCGGCTGACGGGGCCGGCCCGGACCTCGCCGAGGCCCGGGCCGGCACCCGGCTACGTGCTGGGCGCCGGGCCCACCAGTTCCCGCAGCACGTCCTCCATGGTCACGAGCCCGGCCAGCCGGCTGTGCTCGTCGATGACGGCGGCCAGGTGCGTGCTCGTACCCCGCATGGCCGTCAGCACGTCGTCGAGCGGCGTCGCGGCCCGCACGCGGGCGATGGGCCGCAACTGCTCGGTGCGGAAGGCCACGTCCCGGGGACGGGCGTCCAGGGCGTCCTTCACGTGCAGGTAGCCCAAAATGCGCCCGCCCTCGTCGATGACGGGGAAGCGCGAGAACCCGGACTTGGCCGACAGGGTCTCCAACTGCTCGGGGGTGACCCCCAGCCGCGCCGTGACCACCCGGTCGACGGAGAGCACGACGTCCCGCACCGGCCGGCGGCCCAGCTCCAGCGCGTCGCGCAGCCGCTCGGTGGCCCGGTCGTCAAGCAGCCCGGCCTCACTGGAGTCCGCGACCATGCGCGCCAGGTCGGCGTCCGAGAACGACGCCGCCACCTCGTCCTTGGGCTCCACGCGCAACAGCTTGAGCAGCGCGTTCGCGAACGCGTTCACCGTGAAGATCACCGGCCGCAGCGCCCGCGACATGGCCACCAGCGGCGGGCCGAGCAGCAGCGCCGAGCGCACCGGCTCGGCCAGCGCGACGTTCTTCGGCACCATCTCGCCGAAGAGCATGTGCACGTACGTCGCCACCGCCAGCGCGATCACGAAGGCGATCGGGTGGGTCAGCCCGTCCGGCACGCCGACCGCGTGGAAGACCGGCTCCAGCAGGTGCGCGATGGCCGGCTCGGCGACGATGCCGAGCACCAGCGTGCACAGGGTGATGCCGAGCTGTGCCGCCGCCATCAGGGCCGACACGTGCTCAAGCCCCCACAGCACGCTGCGCGCCCGCCGGTCGCCCTGCTCGGCGTGCGGTTCGATCTGGCTGCGGCGCACCGAGATGAGGGCGAACTCGGCTCCCACGAAGTACGCGTTGACCACCAGCGTCAGCAGGCCGATCAAGAGTTGGACCGCGATCATCGACGGGTCTCCTTCCGCTGCCGCGTGGCGTCGAGGGACGCCGCACCGTGCCCGGGGCGCGTCCGGCGACCGGGGCCCTCGGCCGCGGCCGACTCCGCTGCCGTGTCCAGGGCGGTGGGCCGGTCGGCCCGGTCGGCGTGGTGGTCATGGTGGTGGCCGCCGGCGCGCCGCCAGCCGCGGTGCGGCCGGTCCCGGCCGCCGTCCGCGCCGCGCAGGCGGGAGCCGTCGTCGTCCGCGTCGGCCTCGTCGGTCGCGGAGGCCAGCGGCGCGCGCAGCCGCACGCTCGCGGCGCGGCGCCCGGAGGCGTCCGTCACCTCAAGCTCCCAGCCGGCCACGACCAGCTCGTCACCCCGGGCCGGGATGCGTCCCAGCTCGGTGGCGACCAGGCCGGCCAGCGTCTCGTACGGGCCTTCCGGCGCGCGCAGCCCGATGGTCCGCAACTGGTCGGTGCGGGCCGCGCCGTCCGCGTCGTACAGGGCCCGGCCCTCGGGGTCGGTGCCGCGTGCGGCCAGGTCGGGGGTCTCCAGCGGGTCGTGCTCGTCCCTGACCTCGCCCACGACCTCCTCGACGATGTCCTCCAGCGTGACCACGCCGGCCGTGCCGCCGTACTCGTCGATGACGACGGCCATGGTGCGCTTGCCGGAGAGGCGGTCCAGGAGCCGGTCCACGGTCAGCGACTCGGGCACCAGCAGCGGGTCGCGCAGCAGCGCGGACACCGGGTGGCGCGGCCGGCGCTCGGCCGGGATGGCCAGGACGTCCTTGATGTGGGCGACCCCGACGACGGTGTCGAGGTTGCCGCGGTAGACGGGGAAGCGGGACAGGCCGGTGGCCCGGGTGGCGTTGGCGACGTCCTCGGCGGTGGCCTGCACGTCGAGCGCCATGACCTGGACCCGGGGCGTCATCACGTTCTCCGCCGACAGCTCGGCCAGGTTCAGCGTGCGGACGAAGAGTTCCGCGGTGTCCCGGTCGAGTGCGCCCTGGCGGGCGGAGTGCCGGGCGAGCGCGACCAGCTCCTGCGGGCCGCGCGCCGACGCCAGCTCCTCGGCCGGCTCCAGCCCCATCCGGCGCACCATGCGGTTGGCCGTGTTGTTCAGGTGCGAGATCAGCGGGCGGAAGGCCGCGCTGAAGATCCGCTGCGGGGTGGCGACCCGCTTGGCCACCGGCAGCGGCTTGGAGATCGCCCAGTTCTTGGGGACCAGCTCGCCGACCACCATCAGCACCAGCGTGGACAGCACGGTGCCCAGCACCAGGGCGAAGGAGTTCACGGCCGACGAGGGCACCCCCACGGCCTCCAGGGGGCCGCCCAGCAGGGCCGCGATCGACGGCTTGGCCAGCATGCCGACGATCAGGTTGGTGACGGTGATGCCGAGCTGGGCGCCCGAGAGCTGGAAGGTGAGGCCGCGCACGGCCTGGAGGGCGCTGTGCGCGCCGCGCTCGCCGCGGTCCACGGCCCGCTCCAACTCGGCGCGCTCGACCGTGGTCAGCGAGAACTCCGCCGCGACGAAGGCTCCACAGGCCAGCGACAGGAGGAGCGCCACGGCCAAGAGCAGCACTTCGATCATCGGGTCACCTCCGTCCCATGGTCGGACAGGAACAGAGGGATCGCGCGACAGCGGCTACTGGGAGGCTCGCCCATGGGCGGACGCTCACACCTTTCGCAGGAGGGTTTTACGGACAGAGGATCGAACACCCATCGTAAAGGATCGGCAAAGCGGCAGACACGGGCCGTGATCAGTAACACCAGAGAAGCCCCCGCCACCCGCCACTCACCGTTCCCCGACCGACCGATCGACTCCGGGGCGCCGCGTGCTGCCGTACGGCCCCGAGCGGTCCGGGTACCCGCCCGGCCCGGCGCCATGCGAAGACCGGGCCGGGGCGGCGACGGGGGCACGGCCGACGGCGCGGGCCCACCGCGGCGCGGGCCCGCCCGGCGGCGTGGCGCCCGGGTGCGACGGGTGGGCCCGAGACGCCCGGGGCTCAGCCCTCGCGCAGCTCGGCGATGACCTTGCCGAACTCCTCCGCGTAGGGGTCGAGCACGGTGAAGTAGGTGAAGCCGAACCGCTCACGGTGGGCCCGTACCTGTTCGGCGATCTCCGCGACCGTGCCGGCCAGCAGCGCCGGGTGCTCCAGCACCTGGTCCTCGGTCAGGCCGCCCGTGTGCGGGGCCAGCGCCGCCGCGGCGGCGCGGCGGTCGTCGGTGATCACCACCTGCTGGACCAGGTAGTTCAGCTCGGCGGGCGCCTCCCGGTCGGCGGCGAACGAACGGTAGGCGGCCACCCGCTCCTCCAGCGCGTCGGCGCTGATCACCGACAGGGTGCCGGCGGGCGCGTCGGGGGCCTGGCTGGCACCGGTGAACGCCACGGTCTCGGCGTGCCGCGCGGCCAGTCGCAGGACACGGTTGCCGTTGCCGCCGAGCAGCACCGGCGGCCGGGGCGACTGCGCGGGGCGCGGCCGCTGCTCGGCGTCGGTCAGGAGCCGGTCCAGTTCGGTCAGGGTCCGCTCCAGGTGGTCCACGCGCTCGCGCGGGGAGCCCCACGGCAGGGCGGCGGCGTCGTTGACGTAGCCGGTGCCGAGCCCGAGCTCCAGCCGACCGCCGGTGAGCTGGTCGCAGGTGGCCACCTCGCGGGCGAGCAGCGCCGGGTTCCAGAACCCGGCGTTGAGCACGAAGGTGCCGACCCGCGGGCGTTCGGTGGCCTCGGCGGCGGCGATCAGGGCGGGGAAGGGGGCGGGCATGCCGAGGTGGTCGGGGACCAGCAGGACGTCGTAACCGAGCGCCTCGGCGCGTCGGCACTTGTCCCTCCACGCCTCGCCGGTCTCTATCGTGAGCATGTTGACGCCGAAGCGGAACGGGTGGGTCATCAGCGGCCTCCTCGATCACGGGCAGTGGGTACGTTTCTACCCCCGGTCGACTCCCGCTGACGCCCCGCACCCGCCGCGCCCGGCCGCGTACCGCGCCCGCCGCCCGCGCGACGGTCGGTCGGCCCGCGCCTGCCGCGCGGGCCGGCCGCCCCACCCCCTCGGGGAGCGCGCTCAGCCCGCGCGCTGACCGGGTGGCGGCCCGCCGCTGTCGCCCGGAGCACTCGGCGTACCCGGCGTACCCGGCCGTTCGTCGTCGGCGGGCAGCGCCGGCCGCCGGGCCACGCCCAGCACGCACGAGCTGGTCGGCAGGGGGAGGCCGCGCTCGGGCACGCGCAGCCGCCGTTGAATGTCGATCTCGAACCCGGCCCGGCGCACCTCGGCCACGATCTCGCGGCTGGTGTGGCAGCCACCGCACAGGGCCGGCCACACCGTACGGTCCAGCGCCCGCTGGGTCAGCGCCATGGCCCGCCCCCGGGCCCGGCCGTGCTCCAGGAAGCGCAGCTCACCGCCGGGGCGCAGCACGCGGCGCAACTCGCCCAACGACCGGCGCAGGTCCTGCACCGAGCAGAGCACCAGCGCCGTCACCGCCGCGTCGAACGCCTCGCTCTTGACCGGCAGTGCCTCCGCCCGCGCGGGCACCACGTCCACCGGGACGTGCGCGCGCAGCGCGGCCGTGACCGCGAGCCGGCGCAGGTGGCTCTCCGGTTCGATCGCCACCACCTCGGCGACCTGGCGTGGGTAGCGCGCGAAGTTCAGGCCGCTGCCCGCGCCGATCTCGATGACCCGTCCGGTGAGGCCGGCGAGCAGTTCGTCACGCAGCGCCCCGAGCCCCGCCCGCTCGTCGGCCAGCGGCGCGAGCCGCGCGTAGGAGCGGGCGAACAGCGGGTGGTGGACGGGTTGGTGACGGACGTCGCGGCTGCGTCCACGCATGGCGGTGATGTCCCTTCCTCTGTCTCCCCGGGCGGGTACACGGCCAGCGTGCCCCGGCAGCCCCGGCGCGCACCGCCGTGCGGCGAAGTGCACCCGCGCGGGCGCGGCTTGAGGGGCCCGAGCGCGGCGCGGTACGGGGTGACGCGCGGGAGGACAGGGGTGGGCGCGGACGTGACGCGCGGGCGAGTGCGCCGTGCCACGCGCCGGCAAGCCCCGCCCCGACGGCGGAAACCGGCCGCTTTCCGGCACGGGTGCGCTGGTCACACCGGTCGTACGTGATTCTTCCAACACCGCGTCAAGGGCTGGGCCGAGCTGTCCCGTTGTGACGATGCCTGATGAGATAGGACGGTGCCCGTCGATCCGGATCTCGTGTCGGCGGGCGGCCACCATCAGGGATCGCAGCACGACCTAGGAACGAGGGCAGCCATGAGCACCACGGAATCCACGACCGACGACCTGTGGGTCCGGCGCTTCCATCCCGTAGCCGACAGTCCGCACCGCGTGGTGCTCCTGCCGCACGCAGGAGGGTCCGCTTCCTTCTTCTTCCCCTTCTCCAAGGCGCTCGCCGAGACCACCGACGTGCTGTCGGTGCAGTACCCGGGCCGCCAGGACCGGCGTGCCGAACCGCCGTTGGAGAACGTGGGCGACCTGGTCGACGCGATCTACGCGGCGCTCGCGCCCTGGGCGGACCGCCCGCTGGTGCTCTTCGGCCACAGCATGGGCGCCGTGCTCGGCTTCGAGCTGGCGCGCCGCTTCGAGCGGGACGGCAACGTCCACCTGCGCGGCCTGATCGCCTCCGGGCGGCGGGCGCCGATCACCTTCCGGGACGAGAACGTCCACCAGCGGGGCGACGACGGGCTGATCGCCGAGATCCGCGCGCTCAGCGGGACCGACTCCGGACTGCTGGCCGACGAGGAGTTGCTGCGGATGGTGCTGCCGGCCATCCGCGCCGACTACACGGCCATCGAGACGTACCGGTGTGACGTGGACGGCAGCACGCCGGTGCTGCACTGCCCGATCAGCGTGCTCACCGGCGAGTCGGACCCGCGGGTCAACCTCGGCGAGGCCAAGGCGTGGGCGAAGCTGACCGACGGCGGCTTCACCCTCCGTACCTTCTCCGGCGGCCACTTCTTCATCACCCCGCAGCAGGAGCGGGTGGTGGCGGCCATCGCCGAGGACGTCGAGGCCTTCGCCAACCTGGCCGTTGGCTGACCCCGACCAACCCGCGAGGCGCCACGGCCGCCCGACCGGTTCGGACGGCGAAGCCGGCGGCGGCAGGTCGCGCCGGGCGGCGGCGGGGGCGACGCGCTCCCGCCGCCGCCCGGGCCGTACGTGACTGGCGCGTTGCCGCCAGCCGACGGGACGCTTCCGCCAGCGGAAACCGCGCATTGCGGGCGTATGCGGACGGCGGGTCGAGGGGACTTCATCAACGCGTTACACCGTCGAAGGCGTGGTGTCATAGTGATCGCAGAGGCTGACGTTACTGAACTGGCCCGGCCACGGCCGGGATAGACGGCGGCACTCTGCGCCATCCGGTCCTCCCCCCACGATCCGACCAGGACGGGACCACACAGATGCGGAACAACGTGACGCGCGGTCGCGCGTCTCTGGCTCGCACCACCGCGCGCCTCGCCCTCGACGGCCCGGGCGCGCTCGAAAGACCTGCCCCGGCGCCGCCCTGGCACGGACACCACCACCGCGCGCCGGACGCCGCGCGCCCGTCGCGCGCCGATCGGCTCCGGCCCACCCGCGGCGACAGACCCACCGCCCCCGCGGCCCCCAGACGCCGCCGGGGCTAGCGGCCCCGCGCCCACGCCGCGCCGCCGTCGACGGCCGTACGCGGCGCTCATCCGGTACCCACCGGGCCCCGGCCTCAGCTCGCCGCGCCCGTGCGGCGGGCCGGGCCACGCGCGCCCGGGGCGCCACGCAGCCACGCCATGCCCCGTGCGGGCAGGACCACCGCCCGCGCGGCGGCGGGGCGGTGCCCCGCTCGCCCTCGTCGTGCGGGACGAGGGCGCCAGCGCGGCACCACACCCCGTGCTCACGCCGTGGCGCGGTGGCGCGCGCCCGCGCGTGGGTGGCCGCCGGTCGAGCGCGTGCCGGCGTACGAGCCGTGTGACCCGTACGGCGCGCGGCCCGTACGCCCCACCGCGCACCCCGCCCGTCGCGGTTCGCGGCACGCCCACAGCACCACACCGTCGCAATCGTCCACGGAGGCGCGCGGCGGACCCGTCCACGCCAGCCGCCGCGCGGCCCGGCGTTCGCGACAGGACCGCGCGCCCCCTGGCAGGAAGGACACCCTCAGGTGCTCACTTCGCACCACCCCCACGCACCGGACGCACCACCGGCTCCGAACGGGACGCGGCAGGGCATACCCCGCCCCGGCGGGCACGTGCTGGCCGTCGGCATACCCGGGCAGCGTCTGGAACGGCTCACCCAGACGCTGCGGTCCACCGGTCACGAGGTGAGCCACGCCGAGCCGGGACAGGTCAGCGCCCGTCTCCAACAGGCCCCGCCGGACGCCATCGTCGCGCTCGACGACGAACGCGCGGGGCTCGCCGTGGTCCGCGAGGTGCGGTCCGCGCCCGCCGGCGGCGCACTGCCGCTGCTCGTCGTCACCGCCCACCCGGGACCGGCCGGCGTGGTGGACGTGCTGCG
Organism: Streptomyces sp. 71268; assembly: GCF_029392895.1. NCBI lineage: Bacteria > Bacillati > Actinomycetota > Actinomycetes > Kitasatosporales > Streptomycetaceae > Streptomyces > Streptomyces sp. 71268. The sequence goes on along the minus strand of NZ_CP114200.1, from coordinate 389,775 downwards.
CCACGGGGCCGACGACTGTGTCGCCGAGACCTCCGACCCAGCGGAGCTGTCCGCGCGCATCGAGGCCAAGCTGCGCCGGGTGCCGGTGCCGGTCGAAAGCCTGCTGCTTGACCCGCGCACCGGCCTGTACTCAAGCCCGCACTTCCTCGACGAACTCGACCGGGAGCTGGGGCGCCCGGTGGCCGGGCGTCGGGCCGGGGTGCTGGCCGTGGTCGCCGTCGCCGAGATGCCCGCCCTGGAAGCACGCCTGGGTCAGCGCGTGCGACGCGAGGTCGCCGAGCGGCTGGCCGGCGTCGCCGAGCGCGCCGGCGGCCCCAGCGACCGACTTGGCTGGGACGACGACGGCCACCTGCTGATGCTGCTGCCCGGCGTTGACGAGGACACGGCGCGCGCCACCCTCCAGGACTTCGCCCGCCAGGTCGCCGGGACCCGCTTCATCGTCGCCGACGAGAACGTGCGCCTGACCCCGGCCGTCGGCTGGGCCCCGCTGGCCGACTGCGCGCGGCGCGAGCAGCCCGTCGAACGCGCCAAGGACGCGGTCGCCGAGGCCATCCGCCACCGCGACCTGCGACCGGTGCTTTACGCGCCGTGGATGCGGGCCACACCGGACCGGCACCGCCGCCCGCGCCGCTCGCTCGGCGCCGCCGTCAAGCTGCTGCTGAACACCCTGTCGCCGCTGCTCGTGCTGGCCCTCGGCGTCGGCGCTCCGTTCGTCTTCTACCAGCAGACCTACGCGCACGGCTGGGACGTGGGCTCCGTCGTGTACTGGATCGTGGTCGCCGGGCTGCTGGTCTCCGCCGCGCTGATCATCCTGGAGTGCCTGTACGCGCTGGACGCGACCCCGAGACCACAGCGACCGGCCCAGCCCTACCCGCCGGCCAGCGCCGTCATCGCCGCCTACCTCCCGAACGAGGCGGCGACCATCGTGGACACCGTCGAATCCTTCCTCCGACTCGACTACCCCGGCGAGTTGGAGATCGTCCTCGCGTACAACACCCCGCACCCGCTGCCCGTCGAGGAGACGCTGCGCGAGATCGCCCGCCGCGACCCGCGCCTGGTGCTGCTGCCGGTGGTCGGCAGCACCTCCAAGGCGCAGAACATCAACGCGGCCGTCACCCGGGTCCGCGGCGAGATGGTGGGCATCTTCGACGCCGACCACCACCCGGCCCGCGACGCCTTCCAACACGCCTGGCACTGGCTGTCCAACGGCTACGACGTGGTGCAGGGCCACTGCGTGATCCGCAACGGCGACAGCTCCTGGGTGGCCCGCCTGGTCGCCGTGGAGTTCGAGGCCATCTACGCCGTGAGCCACCCGGGGCGCACCCGCATGTACGGCTTCGGGGTCTTCGGCGGCTCCAACGGCTTCTGGCGCACCGACCTGCTGGCCCGTACCCGCATGCACGGCTCGATGCTCACCGAGGACATCGACTCCACGCTGCGCGCGCTCGGCGAGGGCGCCCGGTTCGCGATGGACCGCACCCTGATCTCCCGCGAGTTGGCCCCCACCCAACTCGGGCCGCTGTGGAACCAGCGCTCCCGCTGGGCGCAGGGCTGGCTCCAGGTCTCCCTCAAGCACCTGTGGCGCGCCCTGCGCTCACCCGTCTTCACCGCGCGGCAGAAGCTCGGCCTGACCGTCCTGCTCGGCTGGCGCGAGGTCCAACCCTGGCTGACCCTGCAGATCCTGCCCATCCTGCTGTACTCGATCTGGCGCGCCGGTGGCCCGGGCGAACTCGACTGGGCGGTGCCGATCTGCGTGCTCGCCATGCTGTTCACGCTGTCGGCCGGTGTGGTGCAGGCGTGCTTCGCCTGGCGACTCGCGGTGCCCGAACTGCGCCGCAGGCGCGCCTGGTTCTGGCGCTACCTGTTCGTGTCGACCTTCTTCTACTCCCACTTCAAGAACATCGTGGCCCGACAGGCGCACCTGAAGGAGGCGTTGGGGGACCGGCAGTGGCGCGTGACGCCGCGGGCCGCCGCGAAGGCGGTGGCCAGGCCGTGACCGCACCCTCGCCTTCCGCCGACCTGTCAGCCCGCATCCCGGCCCCCCGACGCGAGAGGGCCGCGCGCGGTGCGGACGCCGCCCCGGCCGAGGCCGCCGCTTCGGCCGAGGCCGCCGCCGCGCCCGCGCGCGCCGGCGCGACCGAGATCCAGAGCTTTCGCGGGATCGCCGCCCTCAGCACGGTCCTCTTCCACGTCTGGCAGCAGTACCACACCTACGACGCGCGGGGCTCCCACCCGCCGCTGGACAACCGCTTCCTCGGTGCCCTGATCTCCCTTGAGGTCATCGACTTCTTCTTCGTCCTGTCCGCGTACCTGCTCACCCTCTCCTACGCGCGCGCCGCGATCGACCAGGGCTCGGTGCGCCCGGCCCGGCTGTTCCTCTTCCGGCGCGCCATCCGCATCGTGCCGCTGTACTTCCTGGCCGTCCTGGTGGTGTGGGCCTCGCGCAACCCGTCCCTGCCGGGTGACTGGCGGGACCTGGTGGAGCACCTGACGTTCACGCACGTCTTCGACGGCGACCGCATCTTCTACACCCTCGGCCCCACCTGGTCGCTCTCGCTGGAGATCGTCTTCTATCTGACGCTGGTGGCCGTCGGACCGCTGGCGGTGCGCGCCTGCGGGAGGATCGGCACGCGCGGCGGGCGCGCGGCGCTGTGCGGCGCCGGCTGCACCGCCCTGTTCGCCGCCCCCCTGGCCTGGCTCGCCGTGGCCCGCTACGCGTGGGGCGTGCCGCACACCGACTGGGCGGCCTACTTCGGGCCGCAGGCCCGCTTCGGCGGCTTCGCGGCCGGCATGGGCCTGGCCGTGCTGACGGTGGCGCTCGACGGCCGGGGTAAGCTGCCCGGCTGGTGCTCGGCGGGCCTGTCGGCGGCATCGGCGGCCGGCCTCTGCGCGCTCTCGCTGTACTCCGCGCCGGAGAACTTCGTGTTCACCTTCTACCACCCCATCGCCAGCCTGCTGTGGGTCGTACTGCTCTACAGCACCCTGCATGCGGCGCGGCGGCTGCGCTGGCACCGACTGCTCCACACCCGCTGGCTCACCGGCGTCGGCCTGGTCAGCTACAGCCTCTTCATCTGGCACGAGCCGATCATGCTCCAGTTGCACAAGGTCGGCCTGCTGCCGCAGGGGCCGGAGGGCTTTCCGCTCGCGCTGCTCATCGTGCTGGCGGTGTCGATCCCCGTGGCGGTGGCGAGCTACTGGTTCATCGAGTACCCGTCGAGCCTGCTAGGCAGGTTGAAGGACTCCTCGGGCAAGCCGCGCGACTTCTACCCGGAGGTGGCCCGCTGACCGCCGGCCCGGCCGGCCAACCCCGGCCGGGCACCCGCCCGTTCCCGCGACCCGTCGAGGCGCACGACCCGCGAGCGTACGGAGGCCCGGCCGACCCGGAGGGCTGAGGTGGAGAACGCCGGCCGCCTCGGTGGGGCTACTCAGGACGATCGAGGTAGCCGCGCGAGTCGGCGGCGCTCAGGACGGGGGAGGCGGCGTGTGGCTCAGGCGTCGTGCCGGGCGTCGGGGGCGTCGGACCACCGCGCCGCAGCCACAGCGCGGCGCCGGCGAACAGCACGGTGCCGCCGAGCAGCCAGCGCGGCGGGCCCGCCGGGAGGAAGCCGATGACCAAGCCGGTCAGGGCCGCCGTCAGTTGCAGCGCGAGGGACTGGACGGACAGTGCCGTGGCCCGGCCCGCGCTGGCCACCCGGCGGTGCAGGAGGTCGTTCTCACTCGGCCCCGCCGCCCCGAGGCCGAGGTAGACCAGCGCGTAGCCGACGGCCGCGAGGACCGTGGAGCCCACCCCTGAGAACGCGGCGGTGGCGCCGAGCAGTAGCACGCCGCTCGCGCTCGCGCCGAGACTCACCAGGATCGCGCGTTCGGAACCGCCCGCGAGCCGGGCGGCCAGTGGGGCGAGGTGACTGCCGAGGGCGTGGCAGAGGAACCCGGCGCAGGCGAGGGCGGCGAAGAGGACCGCCCCCGACTCGGTCGTGCCCGTGAGGGCCGCGGCGCGGCCCGGCGTGAGCAACTCGATGGTGGCCAGCGCTCCGCCGGCGGCCCCCGCGCTGAGGAGCACGCGTCGGACCAGCCCGTCGCGGCTCGCGAGCCGCAGCCCGTCCAGCACCGTGGCCGGGACGCCGCGGAGTACGTCGCGCGCGCTGGCCGCCGGTCGGGGCGGCTCCCGCAGCGCGGCCAGCACGTACAGCACGAAGACGACCTCGACGGCCGCGCCCAGCAGCATCGGAACGGACAGCGGCAGCACCAACCCGGAGGTCGCCGTGCCCAGTCGTGCGCCGAGGTCGGGGCCGAGCCCGAGCAGCCAGGGAAGGGCGCCGCCGACGAGGGTGCCGGTGGCGAGCGCGGCCGAGGTCGCGGCGGCGCCGCGGGCCAGACCGGTGCGCAACTCGGCGTCGGGCCCGCAGTGCGCCTGGACGGTGTCCACGTACCAGGCTTCGGCCGGCCCGCTGGACAGGGCACGCCCCGCGCCCACCAGGGCCATGCCCAGGCCGAGCAGCCAGGGAGCGGAGCCCAGGCCCACCAGGACCAGGGCCACCATGTTGAGCAGGCCGGCGGTGGCCAGGACGGCGCGCCGTCCGAGGACGTCGGACAGCCCTCCGGTGGGCAGCTCCAGCGCGGCGGCGGTCAGGGAGTGCGCGGCGAAGAACCCCGCGATGGCCGCCATGGTCATGCCGCGCTCGGTGAACAGCAGGACCTGGGGAGCGATGGCCAGCCCCAGCGGCAGCCAGAACAGCACGCAGACCGTGCTGTAGCGGCGCCGCGCGGTGCGTATGACCGGCGGTTCCGTCATGACGCGTCGTCGGCGTGCGGCGCGGTGGGGGAGGGCGCGTCCGGCTCCGTGCCGTGGTCGCGGGGGGCCAGGGGCAGCCCGGCGGTCAGCAGGACGACCTGTGTGGCGCGCGGGTCGTGTGCGTCGCGGGTGGTCAGCTCCGCCAGTTTCCGGTCGAGCACCTCCCAGAGTTCGGTGAGCGACTCGGGGGTCAGCCGGGGCAGCAGGTCGTTGATCCCGGAAGGCTCCACCCACTCCTGTCCCAACCGCCCCTCGGCGACATCGGCCTCGTGCCGGGCGAGCGATGCCTCCAGGTGCTCGATCTGGGCCCTGCGCGACGCGTTGACGTAGGCGCGGCTGTTTGGTGAGGCTTCCATGGCCGCGTTGCTCCAGGAGGTCACGTCGTGCACGGCCCGCCAGCGGCGCTCCCGCCCGTCCCGGTGCTCGGCCTCGGCCACGAACGCGTACTTCGCCAGGACGCGCAGGTGGTAGCTGGTGGCGGCGGACGACTCCCCGGTCCTGGCGGCCAGCTCGCTCGCGGTGGCCGGACCGTCCTGGCGCAGCAGTCCCAGGAGCCGGATGCGCAACGGGTGCGTCAGCGCCTTCAGGGCCGCCGCGTCCCGCTCGGGGTCGAGCACACGTCGGTGCTGTTCGTCGTTCGGCATGACGGGAGGTTAGAGCGGTTCGGCAACTTTCCAAAAGTATTTTTGCAGAATTTATTTTGGGATGTCGCCGAGCGAGGCGGCGCCTCGTCCATGGGGGTGGGCGTGGGGCTGGCGTGGAGGTGGCGGGCCGCGCGGGAGTGGGCGGGCCGCGGGTTCGGGGTGTACGGGCCTGTCGACCGCCACTGTGGCGTGAACTCCCGCTGGACGGGGCTCAGTTGGCCGAGGGGTGCCCGTCCGGGACGTCCAGCGCCGGGGCGATGACCGCGAAGGCGTCGTCGAGCAACGCGATGGGGTCCTCGCGGCCGTCGCTGGCGCTCCAGCGGTGGAGGACGGTGTCGAAGGCGGTGAGGGCCATGCCGGCGGCCAGTCGCGGGTACAGCTCCGCGTCGGCGTCGAGCCCGAGTCGGCCCGCCAGTTCCCGCGTCAACTCCTCGCGCCACTGTGCCTGTCGCTCCAGGAAGCGTCCGAGCAGGGCCGGGGTGCGCAGGATGAGTTGGACCACGCCCAGCGCCCGGTCGACGTGGTCGCCGCAGGCGGCGATGGGAACCCGCACGGCGTGCAGCAGCGCGGCCGAGGGGCGTTCGTCGACGGGGCGGGCCGCCAGCTCGGTGCGCATGCCGTCGCCGAGGTCGGCCAGGAGCTGGACGACCACGTCCTCCTTCGACGCGAAGTAGCGGAAGAAGGTCCGCTTGGACACGCCCGCGGTGTTGGCGATCTCGTCGATGGTGACCGCGTCGAACCCCTCGCGCGCCAGCAGTTGCAGCGCCGCCTCGGTCAGCTCGTGCGCGACGAGCTGCCGCTTGCGCTCGGCCATGCTCACTTCGGGGCGGGTACTCACCCTGTCATCGTAACCCCATGCCTTACGTGTCACTCGGTGACAGCTTGACACCAAGTGACAGTGAGGGCAATCTGTGCCGCATGAAACAGCAGTGGAGCGCCGAGCAGATGCCGGACCAGAGCGGGCGGGTGTGCGTCGTGACCGGGGCCAACAGTGGTCTCGGCCTGGCCACGACCCGGGCCCTCGCCCGTCGGGGCGGGCACGTCGTACTCGCCGTACGGGACGAGGAGAAGGGGCGCCGGGCCGTCGCGCGGATCACCGCCGAGCAGCCGAACGCCAGCCTTGAGGTGCGCCCGCTCGACCTCGCCGACCTCGACTCGGTCCGCGCCTTCGCCGAGCGGTTGCGCGCCGACCACCCGCGGTTGGACCTGCTTCTCAACAACGCCGGCGTGATGGCGCCGCCCAGGTCGCTCAGCGCGCAGGGCCACGAGGTGCAGTTCGCCTGCAACCACCTCGGCCACTTCGCGCTGACCGGGCTCCTGTTGGACGCCCTGACCACGGGGCGCGATCCGCGCGTGGTGACGGTCAGCTCGATCAACCACCACAAGGCGCGCCTGCGCTTCGACGACATCCACGGCGAGCGCGGCTACGCGCCCATGGCGTTCTACAACCAGTCGAAGCTGGCCAACGCCGTCTTCGGGCGGGAGTTGCACCGCAGGCTGAGCGCGGCCCACAGCCCGGTGCGCAGCGTGCTCGCCCATCCCGGATACACGGCCACCAACCTGCAGAGCAGCGCGCCGGTCGGCCGTTGGCGGCTCCTGCTCGGCATCGCCACGCCGATCTTCGCCCAGCGCCCGGAGCGCGGCGCGCTGCCCCAGTTGTACGCGGCGACGGCGCCGGACGTGGCCGGCGGCGAGTTCATCGGGCCGGCCGGGCCGGGCGAACTGCGCGGCGCGCCGACCCGGGTCCGCCCGTCCGCCACGGCCGACGACGCGGCCGTCGGCCGCCGGCTGTGGGAGCTGTCGGAGCGCCTGACGGAGGTGCGCTACGCCCTGGTGAGCGCCGACTGAACCGGCCGCGCCGGCGCGCGGCCGAGCCCCGCGCGCCAACGCCGGCCGAGTCCCCGCCCAGCCCCGCGCGCCCAACGCGGACCGGCCCCGCCGAGCCGTGCGCTCGACGAGGCCGGTCCGCGCGAAGCGGGTTACGCCCCGTGCAGCGAGGCCGCGAACGTGGTGGCGTCCCAGGTGCCGGACAGGGCCGGGGACAGCCAACTGGCCGCCGCCGCGCGGAAGTCCGCCGGCGGCAGCGCGCCGGCGCCCTCGGGCAGGGCACCGACCAGCGGTGCGTCGGCCACCTCGGGCATGTCCGAGAGGTTGCAGCGGGTGGCGAGGTCGGGGGAGTGCGGGAAGCTGCCGAAGACGACGCCGAGACAGGTCAGGTCGCGCGAGCGCAGGGCCTCCGTGGTCAGCGCCGCGGCGTTGAGCGTGCCCAGACCCGCGCGCGCCACCACGAGCACCGGCGCGTCCAGCAGTTGGGCCACGTCCGCCAGCGTGGAGCCCGCGTCGTCAAGGCGTACGAGCAACCCGCCAGCGCCCTCGATCAGCACCAGGTCGTGGCTCTCGGCCAACTTCCGGGCCGCCCGCTCGACCTCGCGCGGGCGCACCGGCGCACGCCCGGCGCGGCGGGCCGCCGTGGCCGGGGCCAGCGGGTCGGGGAAGCGGGCCAACTCGGCCCCGGTCACGGCCTCGCCGGCTAGCCGCCGCACCTCGGCCACATCGCCCGGCTCACCCGTTTCCATACCGGTCTGCGCCGGCTTGAGCACGGCCACCGAGCGGCCGTGTGCCAGGGCCACGGCCGCCACCGCGGCCGTTGTCACGGTCTTGCCGATCTCCGTGTCCGTGCCGGTGACGATCACCGTGCTCATCGTGCGGTCCACGCCTTTCTGTTGTGCTCTCTCGTGCTCCCCCTCGGGGGCGCCGGATGGTGGCGCCCCCGAGGGAGGCGGTCAGTTTCCGCTCGCGTGCGCGGCGGCGAGCATGGCCGCCGTGATGCGGGCCAGGTCCGTGTCGTCGGTGACGTACGGCGGCATCGTGTAGATCAGGTCGCGGAAGGGGCGCAACCACACGCCGCTCCGTATCGCCGCCTGGGAGGCCGCCGCCATCCGCGCCTCGTCCAGCGGGCGCTCCAACTGGATGACGCCGATCGCGCCGAGCACCCGTACCGATGCCACGCCCGGCAGTTCGGCCGCCTCGGCCAGGCCCTCGCGCAGGCCGGCCTCGACGCGCTTGACCTCGGTCTGCCAGTCGCCGGACAGCAGCAGGTCGATGGAGGCGTTGGCGACCGCGGTGGCCAGCGGGTTGCCCATGAAGGTGGGCCCGTGCGCGAGCACCGGCACCTCGCCCTGGGATATGCCCTCGGCCACCCGCGGCGTGCACAGGGCGGCCGCCAGGGTGAGGTAGCCGCTGGTGAGCGCCTTGCCCACGCACATCACATCCGGGGTGACCCCCGCGTGGTCGGCCGCGAAGAGCGCGCCGGTGCGGCCGAAGCCGGTGGCGATCTCGTCGAAGACCAGCAGCACCCCGTACTCGTCGCACGCCGCCCGCAGCGCGCGCAGGTAGCCGGGGGAGTGGAAGCGCATGCCCCCCGCGTTCTGCACCACCGGCTCGACGATGACCGCCGCCAACTCCTCGGCGTGCTCGGCTATCAGCGCGCGCAGCGACTCGACGTAGCCGGCGTCGGGTTCGGCGTCGAAGCCGGCGGGCGGCTGGTCGGCGAAGACCTGCTGGGGCAGCACGCCCTGCCAGATCTGGTGCATGCCGCCGACCGGGTCGCACACCGACATCGGCTGCCAGGTGTCGCCGTGGTAGCCGCCGCGCCAGGTGAGCAGCCGCTGCTTAGCCGGCTTGCCGACCGAGCGCCAGTACTGGAGGCACATCTTGATCGCGACCTCGACCGACACCGAGCCGGAGTCGGCCAGGAAGACGTGCTCAAGCCCCTCGGGCGTGATCTCCACCAGCTTGCTGGCCAGCCGGATGGCGGGCTCGTGGGTGAGCCCGCCGAACATCACGTGGCTCATCCGGCCCAACTGGTCCCGGGCGGCCGCGTTGAGCACCGGGTGGTTGTAGCCGTGGATGGCCGACCACCAGGACGCCATCCCGTCGACCAGTTCGTCGACGCCGTCCACCGGCTCTGCCAACCGCAGCCTGACCCCGGACGCGGACTCCACCAGCAGCGGGCGCTGCCGCCCGGGCATCGGCCCGTACGGGTGCCACACGTGCCGCTGGTCCAGGTCGAGGAGGTGCGCGGGGCTCATCGGTTCAGGCATTGGGCGGCAGGTCCGTTCCCGCTCCCCGGCGGCGCACCGACACCAGGTCGGCGTGCGAGCCGTCGCCCGCCTTCGTGCCACCGGCCGTCGCGCCGACCGGCTCGGGCTGCCGCGCCGGGGCGTCGTCCGCGCCGCACGGGCCACAGCCACCGCCGTGCTCACCACCGCCGTGCCCGCCGCAACCGCCGGCCGTGCCGGTCTCGGTGGCCGGCGCGCCGTCGGCCTGGGTGGCGTGCGAGCCGCAGGAACCCGCGGCCAGCGCGTCGGCCCGGTGCCGCGGCAGCGTCGTCGTGCCCGCGTCCTCCACCTCGAACCCGGCGTCGGCGATCATCGCCAGGTCGTCCTTGCCCGCCTGGCCCTCGCTGGTCAGGTAGTCGCCGAGGAAGATCGAGTTGACCAGGTGCAGCGCCAGCGGCTGCAGCGTGCGCAGGTGCAACTCGCGCCCGCCGGCCAGCCGCACCTCCACGTCGGGGCAGACGAACCGCACCATCGCCAGGATGCGCAGGCAGCGCTGCGGGGTCAGGTGCCACTCCTTGGCCAGCGGCGTGCCCTCGAACGGGATCAGGAAGTTGACCGGCACCGAGTCCGGGTCGAGCTCGCGGAGCGAGAAGACCACGTCCACCAGGTCGGCGTCGCTCTCGCCCATGCCCGCGATGAGACCCGAGCAGGCTGACATCCCCGCCGCCTGCGCCTGTTGGACGGTTTCGACCCGGTCCGCGTAGGTGTGGGTGCTCGTGATGGCCCCGTAGGTCGCCTCAGAGGTGTTGAGGTTGTGGTTGTACGCGTCGGCGCCGGCCGCGCGCAGCCGCTCGGCCTGCCCGTCGGACAGCAGCCCCAGGCACGCGCACACCTCCACGCCCTCGTGTCGCTCTTTGATGGCCGCGATCGTCTTGGAGACCCGGTCCACGTCGCGGTCGGTGGGCCCGCGCCCACTGGCGACCAGACAGACCCGCTTGGCGCCGCCCGCCACGCCGGCGGCGGCGGCCTTCGACGCCTCGTCGGCGCCCAGCCAGGTGTACTTGAGGATCTCGGCCTTCGACCCGAGCCGCTGCGAGCAGTACGAACAGTCCTCGGGGCACAACCCCGACTTCAGGTTCACCAGGTAGTTGAGCTTCACCCGGCGCCCAAACCACTCGCGGCGCACGCGACCGGCGGCGGCCACCACGTCCATCAGCTCGTCGTCGGACGTCGCCAACACGGCGAGTGCCTCGTCCCGGGTGGGCATCTCGCGCCGCAACCCCTTGTCCACCAGCGTCTTCAGCAGATCCATGGCGTTGATCCTGTCTCATGGCGCCGCCCTCGGCCAAGGAGAGATCGCACAACGACGCCGGTTGGACGTGTGTGCATCACCACACCCTGTCCGGACGCGTGGCCGGATACGTTCTATGCGAACCCCACAGAACCCGAGGGATGGCCGATGTCTGAGCACGCTCCGCCCGCAGCCCAGGCCGAGGGCGCGTTCGGCTGGCTCGACGCGCGGCGCGCGGAGCGCGAGCGCGCCGGGCTCGTGCGCACCCTGCGGCCCCGGCAGGCCACTTCGCCCCTGCTCGACCTGGCCAGCAACGACTACCTCGGGCTGGCCAGGCACCCCGAGGTGACGGCCGCGGCCGCCGCGGCGGCCGAGCGCTGGGGCGCGGGCTCGACCGGCTCCCGCCTCGTCACCGGCACCACGGCGCTGCACGGGGAACTGGAGGCGGAACTGGCCGCCTTCTGCGGCTTCGAGGCGGCCCTGGTCTTCTCCTCCGGGTACGCGGCCAACCTCGCCGCCGTGACCGCGCTCAGCTCCCGCGAGTCGCTGATCGTCTCCGACGCCGACAACCACGCCTCGCTCATCGACGGCTGTCGGCTCTCCCGCGCCCACACCCTGGTCGCCCCGCACGCCGACCCGGCCGCCGTGCGCAAGCTCCTCGACCAGCCGCCCGGGCGCTACGCGTCGGCGCTTGCCGTCACCGACACCCTGTTCTCCGTGGACGGCGACGCCGCCCCGCTGCCCGACCTGGCCGCCGCCTGCCGCGAACACGGAGCGGGGTTGCTCATCGACGACGCCCACGGCCTGGGCGTGCTCGGCGCGCGGGGGCGCGGCGCGGCACACACCGCGGGGCTCGCCGGGGCGCCCGACGTGGTCGCCACCGTCACCCTCTCCAAGTCGCTCGGCAGCCAGGGCGGCGCGGTGCTCGGCCCGGCACGGGTCATCGAGCACCTGGTCAACGCGGCCCGCACCTTCATCTTCGACACCGGCCTCAACCCGGCCGCCACCGGCGCGGCCCTGGCGGCCCTGCGGCTGTTGCGCCGCGAACCGGAGCGCGCCGAGCGGGTGCGTGCCGTGGCCGGCGCGCTCTACCGCCGGCTGTCGGACGCGGGGCTCGCGGCCGTGCGCCCGGACGCCGCCGTGGTCTCCGTCCGCGCTCCGTCCCCGGACCAGGCGCTCGCCTGGGCCGCGCGGTGCCGCGCGGCGGGCCTGGTGGTGGGGTGCTTCCGGCCCCCGTCGGTGCCGGACGGCGTCTCCCGGTTGCGGCTCACCGCCCGCGCCGACCTGACGGACGAGCAGGTGGCCACGGCCGTCGCCACGATAGCGGCGACGGCCTGACGCCGGCGGCTCCCATTTATCGGTTCGACGGCCGAAATCCCCTGCCAGGCAAGAGAGTTCACCGCTTCGAGGGACAGATTTCCGAGTATCAACGGGGATGGCGGACCGCTCCGCCGCCGTGGGTGGCACCCTGACGCGCAGAGTCGTCGGAGGGCCGGTGCGACTCCGCGTACGGCGCGGGCGTCGGGGCGGGTCGTGCGGTGCGAAAGGGACATCGTCGCCATGGCAGATCACCAGGAAGCATCCGTCACCCTGCCGAGCGCGCCCGCGTCGGTCACCGCCGCCCGAAGATACGTCAGCACGGTGCTCGCGGACTGGGGGCTGCCGGTCGACACGGACACCGCCGACAAGGTGCGCCTGATCGTCTCCGAACTGGCCACCAACGCCGTGCAGCACACCCGCGGCATGTCGCCCACCTTCACCGTGGAGGTGGTGCTCGACCATGACGGGTTGTTACGCGTCGGCGTGACGGACAGCCACCCGCGCTTCCCGCGCCGGCTGCCGGCCGCAGTGCAGCAGGACAACGGCCGTGGCATGGTCATCATTCGCTGTCTGATGGCGGAGTCCGGCGGCCGGCTGTCGTTCGCGCGCACGCCCGAGGGCGGCAAGACGGTGTGGATCGCCCTGCCGTGGGCCGTGCCGGTGCGCTAGCGGGCTCCGGGCCCGCGAGATCCCTGGCCGTCTCCCGCGCGCGCCGCGTGCGCGGTTTCCTCGCGTGGGCGCCCGCGTCGCGTCGCGTCGGCGCCCGCGGCGGAGCGGGGGCGCGGTGGAGTCGGGCGCTGGGCGCCGGGCGTCGGTGGTGCTGGTTGGCTAACCCACCCGCCCGTAAGTGACGTTCTTGCTCCAGATCCGTTCGAGCCGCACCACCGCGCCGGTCTTGGGCGCGTGCCAGATCCGGTTGTGGCCCGCGTAGATGCCCACGTGGTAGACAGACTGGCCGGAGCGGAAGAAGACCAGGTCGCCCCGGGTGCGCGTGGTGGTGGGCACCTTCTGGGCCTCGTTGTACTGCCCGGCGGCGGTGCGCGGCAGCTTCTTGCCCGCCTGCTTGAACGCGTACTGGGTCAGTCCGGAACAGTCGAAGCGGTGCGGCCCCGAGGCGCCCCACCTGTACGGGGCGCCCTCCTTGGAGGCCGCGACGCGCAGGGCGTCCATGCCCGGCGACGCCGCCACCGCCTCCGGCGCCCACGGCGTCAGCAGGGACGCGCCAACGGCGGCGGCGGTGAGCGCCGACGCGGTGCCGAGCCGGGACAGTAGGGGAACCTTGGTCCGTTTGCGCGTGTTCATGCGCAACCCTTCGTCGGCCGCCCGCGAAGGGGGCCGCTGGCCCGAGCCCCGGCCGTGCGGCCCGGGGTTCCTCCGCCCCGCCGGTGTCCAGGTGTCGACCAGTCACCCGGAACGGCGGCGGGTTCAGGCGTCCGCCCGGGCCGCCCCGTCGCTGTCGGCGGGGGCTTGTCGTCCCAGGGATCGTCACGCACCGGGTCGGCGATTCCGAGCTGAAAAGGTGTCGTGTGATGTACGTCACTTATGGGCTGTTGGAGTGCTTCGTGTGCTTTTCGGCCGTCGCGCTCCCGCCGCCCCACCGCGCGGACCAGGCACGCGGCGGACGGGCGGCGGCGCCGGACGCGCAACTCGGGCCCACGGCTCACCGCGGCTCCCACTACGCCGTACGAAGGAGCCCAACCGGGGTGGGGTGTTGGAAACCCCGGCTCAGTGGGGCCGCTCCGGGGGCATGGTCACCTGTGCCGTGCGCCGCTCCCCGTCCAGCACCCGCAGGGCGCGCGCCAGCGTCGCGGCGTGCAACTCGCCCTCGCCCCGGTCGTGCATGAGCGTCAGCGCGTCGCGCAGCGCGCTCGCCTTGGCCACCAGCGCCTGCGCCGCGCGCAGGCTGCCGTAGGTGTCCCCGCCGCGCGCCGGGTTGATCCGTCCGAGCAGGTCCACCGCCTCCAGGTAGCGGTCGACGAGTTCGCCCTCCGCGCGCGTGAGGGCGGGCAGTGGGGGCAGCTCCGGTGGCAGCACGGTCGGTCACCGCAGGCCCAGCGGCACGCTGATGCGCTTGCGGCTGGTGGTGAGGCGGTCCACGAGTCCGTACTCCACGGCGCCCTGGGCGTCGAAGATCTTGTCGCGCTCGATGTCGTCGCGCACCCGCTCGACGGGCTGTCCCGTGTGCTCGGCCAGCATCTGTTCCAGCAGGTCCCGGGTGCGCAGCAGTTCGTTGGCGTGGATCTGGAGGTCCGAGGTCTCGCCCTGGATGGGCTGGCTCAGCGAGGGCTGGTGGATCAGCACCCGCGCGCCGGGCAGCGCGAGCCGCTTGCCGGGCGTGCCGGCGGCGAGCAGCACCGCGGCGGCCGACGCGGCCTGGCCCAGGCACACCGTCTCGACGTCGCACGTCACGAAGCGCATCGTGTCGTAGACGGCGGTCATCGCGGTGAAGGAGCCGCCGGGGGAGTTGATGTACAGCGAGATGTCCTGCTCGGGCGCCGCGTGCTCCAGGTGCATGAACTGGGCCATGAGGTCGTTGGCCGAGGTGTCGTCGATCGGCGTGCCGAGAAAGATGATGCGCTGCTCAAGGAGCTTGGAGTACGGGTCCATGGTGCGCACCCCGGTGCCGGTGCGCTCGGTGAACTCGGGCAGGACATAGCGGGCGGTGGGGTGGTCCATCGCGGTACCTCTCGTCGTCTCGTCCAGCGGCCTCGACGGGGCGGCCCGTACGTAAAAAATGTACAGGACGTACATCCCGTTAGAATGGGGAGCATGGCCTACGAGATTCCGGTGACGCAAGCCAGGGCAGAGCTCGCGGAGCTGATCAACCGCGTGGTGTACGGCGGTGAGCGGGTGGTCGTCACTCGGCACGGCAAGCCGCTCGTGGCCCTGGTAT
This sequence comes from Streptomyces sp. 71268, assembly GCF_029392895.1. NCBI lineage: Bacteria > Bacillati > Actinomycetota > Actinomycetes > Kitasatosporales > Streptomycetaceae > Streptomyces > Streptomyces sp. 71268. The sequence continues at coordinate 374,774 of NZ_CP114200.1, read as the reverse complement.
CCGCCGCTGACCTGCAACGACTCGAAGAACCCGAGGTGAGCGCGGACGAGCAGGTGATCAGCACCGTCTCCACGCTGCGCCCCGGCACGTCCGCTGCGGGCGAACGGCGCCGCTTCGGCATCGCGGCCGAACACCGGGGCGCGGAGGGCACCGGGCGACGGCCGGGCACCGAGGACTGAGGGCGGCACCGCCCACGTGCGCGACCAGGGGCGCGGTCGCGGTCCGACCCGGCTACGGCCTTCGGCGCCGGCCCGCGCCCTTCGACCCGTCCGCGCGCCTCAGCGCGAGCACACCCGCCGCTGCGGCTGGCCCGGCAGGTACAGACCCCGCTCGCGCGGACTGATCTCGCGGCCGACGGACCGGCAGATGACGTCGATGACGTGGGCCGGGCCGGGCAGCGTCACGTCCCACAGCCTCACCGCGCCGTCCTCGCTGCTGGTGGCCAGAGTGCGGCCGTCGGGGCTGTAGGCCAGCGACCGCAACGCCCTCGCGTCCCCGGCGAGCGTGGCCCTGGCCGTACCCGTGGCCAGGTCCCACAGCCGTACCGTGCCGTCGGTGCCGCTGCCCGTGGCCAGCGTCGCGCCACCCGGCCGGAGCGCCATCGCCCCCAGGAAGGACGTCCGGGTGGCGAACGTGAACCGGGCCCGGCCACCGCGCGTGTCCCACCGGCGCACGGTGCCGTCACCGCCGCCGACGACCAACTCCCGTCCGTCGGGGCGGAACGCCAGCGCCTCCACCGTCCGCGAACGCGCGGGCAGCCAGCCCCGGGGCCGCCCGGTGGCCGTGTCCCACAGCCGCACCCGCCCGTCGTCGCCGGCGCTGGCCAGCGTGCGCCCGTCCGGGCTGAACGCCACCGAGCGCACCCGCCGACCGTGCCCGGCCAGCGTGGCCAGAGCCCGGCCGGTGGCCACGTCCCACAGCCGCACGGTGCCGCGCGAGCCACCGGCGGCCAACGTGCGCCCGTCGGGGCTGAAGGCCACCGACCACACGGCCCACCCCCGCGCGCCGGCGAACCGCGCCACCCGCCGCCGCGTCCGCGCGTCCCACACCGACACCGTTCCGTCGTCGATGCCGCCACTGGCCAGCGACCGCCCGCCCGGGCCGTACGCGAGGGAGCCCACGCGGCCCGTGTGTCCGCGCAGTACCGAGTGCGGCCTGCCCACGGTGCGGTGCCACAGCCGTACCGTGCCGTCGTCACCGGCGCTGGCCAGGTTCCGGCCGCGCGGGTCGAAGGCCACCGCGCCCACCCCGCCGGTGTGCCCGCTGAGCGTGGTGCGCGAGTTGCCGCCGGCCACGTCCCACAACCGCACCGTGCCGTCCGCGCTGCCGCTGGCCAGCAGCCGCCCGCCCGGGGCGTACGCGACCGAGGTCACCTGTCCGGTGTGGCCGGGGAAGGTGGCCCTGGCCCGCGCGCCGGCCACGTCCCACACCCGTACGGTGCCGTCGGTGGCGCCGCTGGCCAGGTTGCGCCCGCCGGGGCCCAGTGCCACCGAGGTCACCCGGCCGGTGTGGCCGCGCAGCGTCGCGCGGGCCGGACCGCCGGCCGGTGGCCAGAGGCGGACCGTGCCGTCGTCGCTGCCGCTGGCCAGCGTGCGCCCGTCGGCGCTCGCGGCCACCGCCGCCACGGCGTCGGCGTGGCCGACCAGGCGTGCGCCGGGCGCGCTCCGCGCCAGGTCCCACAGGTGGAGGGCCCCGTGCTCGCCGGCGCCGACGAGCAGCTCGCCGTCCGCGCCGAACGCCACCGGCCCCGTGGGCGCGTCCCGCCCCGCCGGCCCGGCCAGCGGCGCCCCGCCCGCCACCCGCCACAGCCGCGCCGGGACCCGTGGCCCGCTGGTGGCCAGCGTGCGCCCGTCCGGGCTGAACGCCACCCACGCCGCGCCCGAGGTCGGGCCGGCCAACCGGGGGCGCGGGCGCTGGCCGCGCACGTCCCACAGGCGAACCGCCCCGCCGGCCCCGCAACCGGCGACCAGCGTGCGCCCGTCGGGGCTGAAGGCCACCGAGCGGGCGCCCGTGGCGGAGCCGGCGAGCGTGGCGCGGCGGCGCCCGCTGGCCACATCCCACAGCGTGACGGTGCCGTCCCGGCCGGCGACGGCCAGGGTGCGCCCGTCGGGCGCGAACGCCACCGCGACCACCGCGCGACCCACCGCGAGCCGGCGCCGCAGCGGCAGGTCGGCGGCGGCGTAGAGGCTGGCCTTCGCCTCCTCGGTGGGGCTGGTCCGGTAGGCGTGCACGGCGAGCAGGGCGGCCAGGTCGGGGTTGTCGCCGAGCAGGGTGGCCGACTGGGCCGCGAGTTGGCGGGAGAGGGCCAGCCGGCCGGCGTGCACGGCCCGCTCGCGTTCCCGCTCGCTGTCCCGGTACTGGTCCCAGGCGGTGAGCCCGGCCACCAGCGCCACCAGGAGCAACACGGAGACGGTGGCGGCGTACTGGCCGAGCCTGCGCGCGGTGCGCACCGCGGCGTGCCGCTCGCGGTCGCGGGCGGCGCGGCTGGCCGTGAGGAAGTCCCGCTCCAACGCGGTCAGGTCGGCCCGCGCGGCGGCGGACGCGAAGGCGTCCTCGGCGCCGCTCAGCCGGGCACCCCGGTACAGCGCCCCCGCGTCGCGGCCGAGTTCCTTCCACGCCGCGGCGTCCTGGGTCAGCCGGCGGTGGGTGGCCAGCCGCTCGCGGTCCTCCTCGACCCACCGCCGAAGCCGGGGCCAGGAGTCGATGAGCGCCTCGTGCGCCAGGCTCACGCAGTCCTCGTCCACGGTGATCAGGCGGGCGCGCGCCAACTCCTCCAGCGCCTCGGCCGCCGTCGCGCGGTCACCGGTGTCCAACTCCCGGCGCGCGACCGGCCGCCGGGTGTCCGGGCCGCCGACGCCCGGCGCGATCAGACGCAGCAGGATGCGGCGGACCACGGCGGCCTGCCGGGCCGGCAGCCGCGCGTACAGCTCCTCGGCGGTCTGGGTGAGCGCCCCCTGGACGCCGCCCGCGGCCTCGTACGCCTCCAGGGTCAGGGTGCGCCCGCGACGGCGGCGCCAGGTCTCCAGGAGGGCGTGCGAGAGCAGGGGCAGCGCGCCCACCTCGCCGGCGGCCTCCTTGACCAGCCGCGCCGTCAGGGCCCGTTCGACCACCAGCCCCTCCGCCGTGGCCGGGCCCACGATGGCCTCGCGCAACTCCTCCGGGCCCATCGGGCCGATCGGCAGCCCGGCGTCGTGTGCCGCCGCGGCCAGCGGCCCGTGTTCGAGGAAGCGGCCGTAGAAGTCCGCCCGCACCGCGAGGACCACGCGCAGCCCGCTGCCCGGCCGCCCGGCCGCCAGCAGCAGGTCGATGAACTCCGCCCGTTCCGCGGGGTCGGCGCACAGCGTGAAGACCTCCTCGAACTGATCGACCACGACCACCGTGTCCGGCGCCCGCGCCGGCCCCGTAGCCCGCGCGGTCAGCGCGCCGGCGTGGTCGCGCACCGGGTGCTCGCCGGGGGTCAGGACGCGGATCGCGGCGGGCCGCCCGCCGTCCGGGGCCGCCTGCCGCAGGCGCGGAATGAGGCCCGCGCGCAGCAGCGACGACTTGCCGCTGCCGGAGGGGCCGAAAACGGGGACCAACCGGTGTTCGGCCACCCGCCGCAGCAACTCGGCGGTCAACTGGTCCCGGCCGAAGAACCGGGTGTGGTCGCCGGGTTCGAAACGGGCCAGCCCACGGTAGGGCGAGCGGAGCGCGTCCGAGGCCGCCAGGCGGGCGCCCACCTCGGCCGACGCCGCGCGCCACCGCCGCTCCCACTGCCCGGCGTCGCCCCCGCAGGCCCGTACGTACGCCAGCGTCACCGGGAGCGAGGGGAACTGCTCGCCCCCGGCCGCCCGCGACATCGTCGACACCGAGAACCCGGCGCGCTCGGCCATGACCCGGTACGTCGGCTGGCCGGCCGAGGTGCGGAGCGCGCGCAGCGCCGCGGCGAACCGCTGGATTGGCCCCGCGCTCGGGTCCACCGGATTCTCACGACGGCCCACCCTCCGTCGCCCCCCTGTGCTCGCGTGACGCGGCCACTCCAGCACGCCGCCCGGCGCGGGGTAAGGCGCGGACCGGCCAAGCGCGGGGCGGCGGCGCGCGGTGGCCGTCGTCGGGACGGGGAACGCCACCGGGACGCGAGGAGGGCGGACGGCGGGAGGGCCGCCCGACGATGGGCGGCCCTCCCGGCTGTGCTGGTGCCCGCCGCCCACGCCGCGCGTGCGCCGGGGTGCCCGGCGGCGGGGGAGTGGGGCAGGCGCTGAGCCTCCACGGCGCGGTGGGCCAGGCGCTCAACGGGAGCGGGTCAGGCGCTCAGGTTCCACAGCGCGTGCGCGATGGCGTCACTGTTGTGGTCGAGCGCCGTGTCGTCCAGGTTCTTCGTGGTGTCACAGGAGGAGTGGTAGCACGGGTCGAAGGACTCGCCCGGCGTCCCGCCCCACTTCTCGGCCTGCTCCGCGGTCTTGGCGGCCTCGGCGCCGCTGAACAGGCCGCCGACGCGCACGCCGCGCTCCTTGAACGGCGCGTGGTCGGACCGCCCGTCGCCCTCGGTCTCCTGCTCCGTGACGATGTCCTTGCCCGCGTACCAGTCCTTGAAGACCTTCTCCAGCTCCGGGTCGTCGTCGTAGACGAAGTAGCCCGGGTTGGGCGAGCCGATCATGTCGAAGTTCAGATACGAGTCGATCTTCGACAGATCGCCCGAGCTCAGCTCGTTGACGTAGTGCGTGGAGCCGACCATGCCGTACTCCTCCGCGCCCCACCAGGCGAAGCGGAGCTTCTTGGCGGGCTTGAGGTCGGCCTTGGCCACGTTGAGGGCGACCTCGAGGATGCCGGCGGAGCCCGACCCGTTGTCGTTGATGCCGGCGCCGCGGCCGACCGAGTCCAGGTGCGCGCCGGCCATGACGACCTGCTCCGCGTCGCCTGCGGGCCAGTCGGCGACGAGGTTGTAGCCGGTGGAGCCGTTGAAGTCGAACTCCTGGAGGGAGGTGGTGAACCCGGCGGCGTCCAGCTTTCCCTTGATGAAGTCCACGGACGCCTTGTAGCCGGGCTGGCCGTGTGCCCGGTTTCCGCCGTTGCTGTCGGCTATGGACTGCAACTCGGTCAGATGCCCCTTGACGGCGGCGACATCGATGTCGGGCGCGGCGGCCCGGGTGGGGGAGGGGGCCGCCTGGGCGTCGGTGGCCCCGCCGAGCAGGGCCGTGGCGAGAGCGGTGCAGGTGGCTGCGGCGATGGCGCCGCGGCGCGGCGATACGTTTCGGTACACGAGGGCTCCGTTACAGATGTGGGGGGTGGTGCGGAGCGGATGACGCGGACATGAGAATTGATGCTTTCCTGTCCATCGTCAAGAGCGATTACCGGACGAGCATCTCCGAGGAGCGGTGTCACCGAAGCGCCCGACCCCTCCGGCCACCGCGCTGACGTGCGCGAAGACCACCGCCCCGGCGCGGGCCGCGGACGCCGAACGCCGCGCGGAACCCCGTCGCGACCCGCCCCGCCCGGCCGCCGCCTGACGCGCCACCAGCAGCCGCGCGCCCGGCCCAGGGCCACGCCACCACCGAGCGCGGCGCCCGCGCCACCCTCCCGTACGTCACCGGCCCCGCGCCCGTACGCCATCGAGCCCGCGCCCGTACGCCGAACGTGTGGTCCGCGCGGGGCCGGTGGCCGGTCGGCGGGGGTGGCGTACGGGACGGTGACGGGCGGCGTCGCGCGGCCCGGGACGGCCGGGACCGGCGCGGTCGTCCGCCGGTCCGGGGGGACCTGACGTCGCGACGGTAGGCCGTCTGCACCAGCCCGCGATGCAGCTTACGTCTTGGTAAAGAACACTTGTGTGACCTGTTCTGGTGGGTGAAGGAGACGTAAAGATCCTCCTGACCACCACCGCCGTCCTTCGACGGCGACCCAAGTAGGGGGAGTGCCTACGTGAAGAGAACAGCGATATTCGGTGCGGCCGGCACCGTGCTGACCGGCGTCCTCATCGCCGGGACCCTGGCCAGCCCGGTGGCCAGCGCGGGCGAGCGGCAGAGCCACCGCCCCGGGCTGTCCAAGGAGCAGCGCGCCGCCATCGGCGTCAAGATCGCCGCCGCGCGGGCCGCGCACACCGGCATCGACTGGAAGGACTGTCCGGCCGACTGGGGCCTGGAGAAGCCGATCCAGTGCGGGTACGTCACCGTCCCGGTCGACTACACCAAGCCGAACGGCCGCACCATCAAGATCGCGGTTGACCGCGTGGGCAACACCGGCACCGCCGACGAGCGACAGGGCGCGCTGCTGTACAACCCCGGCGGCCCCGGCGGCTCCGGGCTCCGCTTCCCCAAGCGCGTCACGACCAAGGCCCCGCTGTGGCAGAAGACCGCCAGGGCGTACGACTTCGTCGGCTTCGACCCGCGCGGCGTCGGTCGCTCCGCACCCATCTCCTGCGTCGACCCGCAGGAGTTCGTCAAGGCCCCCAAGCTCGACCCGGTGCCCGACAGCGAGGCCGACAAGCGCGCCCAGCGCAAGCTGGCCCGGCAGTACGCTCAGGGCTGCGCCGAGCGCAGCGGCGACATGCTGCCGCACATGACGACCCCGAACACCGCCCGCGACCTGGACGTCATCCGCGCCGCGCTCGGTGAGAAGAAGCTGAACTTCATCGGCGTCTCCTACGGCACCTACCTCGGCGGCGTCTACGCGACGCTCTTCCCCCAGCACGTGCGCCGCATGCTCGTGGACAGCGTGGTCAACCCCTCGCAGGAGAAGATCTGGTACCAGGCCAACCTGGACCAGGACGTCGCCTTCGAGACCCGGTGGAACGACTGGAAGAAGTGGGTCGCCCGCTACGACTCCGCGTACCACATCGGCGACACGCCCGAGAAGGTCCAGCGGCAGTGGGAGAAGCTGCGCGCCACCGCCAAGAAGAACCCCATCGGCGGCGTGGTCGGCCCGGCCGAACTGCTCGGCTTCTTCCAGAACGCCCCCTACTACGACTCGGCCTGGACCACCGTCGCCTCCGTGTGGAGCGCCTACCTCGCCGGTGACGCCAAGCCCCTGATCGAGGCCGCGGGCCCCGACCTGTCGGACGTCAAGGGCAACATCTCGGCGGAGAACGGCAACGCCGTGTACACGGCCGTCGAGTGCGCCGACGCCAAGTGGCCCACCAACTGGCGCACGTGGGACCGTGACAACACCCGGCTGCACCGCGACCACCCGTTCCTGACCTGGTCGAACGCGTGGATGAACCTGCCGTGCGCCACCTGGGAGGGCCCGCAGTACCAGCCCGTCAACGTCAAGTCCCACCGCGGCCTGCCGCCGGTGCTGATCGTGCAGAGCACCCGCGACGCCGCCACCCCGTACGAGGGCGCCGTCGAGCTGCACAAGCGGCTCAAGGGCTCGCGTCTGATCACCGAGCAGGGCGCCGGCTCGCACGGCGTCACCACCGAGCTGAACCCCTGCATCAACCAGCGGGTGGACGCCTACCTGCTGCGCGGCACGGTGGACGCGAAGGACGTGGTCTGCGGTCCGCACGCCACGCCCAAGCCGGAGCAGGCGAGCAAGACCAAGGCCACGCTGGCCGCCGACCGCCTCACCCCCTGACGACCGGGCCGGGGCGGTGACCGACCGCCCCGGCGCGAGGGGAACGGCTCACCACAGCGGAGGCCGCCGGGCCTGGCCCGGCGGCCTCCGCCGTCGCTTCCTCCGGCGAACCCCCGGGCCGTACGGCTCCGCTCGTCCGCCGGCCGGTCAGGCCGGGGCGACGGCGTGGCCCGGGCGCGGGCCGAACGCCGCGGCGAAGGCGGCCCGGGTGGGGGAGTCGGCGCGCCGGTCGAGCACCGCGAACACCACGTGGGCGAAGCGGCCGGCGAAGCGCCCGTCGCCCGTCAGCAGGGCCCGGAAGGCGCCGGCGACCTGGGCCGGGTCGTTGCGGAACACCCCGCAGCCCCAGGCGCCGAGCACCAGACGACGGTGGCCGTGCGCCGCGGCCACCTCCAACACCCGCTCCGCCCGCGAGGCCAGGGCCTTGGGAACGCGCGCCACCGCCGCCGGGTCGCGCTGGGCGATCACCCCGGCGTTGGGCGCGGCCGAGGTCAGGAACGCCACCCGGTACGGCTCGTCGAGCAGCGCGCCGCCGTCGTCGCGGAACACCGCGACGCCCGGCGAGTAGATGACCCGGTCGCTGTAGAACGGGCTGGGGTCGGCGCGGTGCGCGGCGTAGAACTCCGGGACCCGCCGCAGGCAGGCGTAGAGCGCGCTGCCCCGGCACAGCGCCTCCTCCTGCGCCTGCGCCCCGTTCAGGTAGCCGCCGCCCGGGTTGCGGGCCGAGGCGAAGTTGAGCACCGCGACGGTGCCGCCCGCCACGGCCGGCCCGGCCTCGTCCGTCCCCCGGGCGCCCGCGCCGTACGCCGCCCCGCCCCCGGTGCTCAGCCGACGGGCGGCGCCGAGGCTGCCCTCCGGTGTCACCTCGAACCGGGTACGCGACTCCGACCGATCGCCCGGAGCGGCCACCTCCTGTGCGACCTCCACCGGGCCCGGCCCGTACAGCCGCGTACCCTCGGCCGCCTCGGCCAGCCACGGTGCCAGCCGCACCGGGTGGCCGTCAGGCGACGCGTAGCCGCCCGCCGCCACGATCTGTTCCGTCTCCTTGGCGATGCCCCGCAACCGCGCGCTCATGTCCCCGCTCACCGTCCCCCGCCTACCGGGCCGCCGCCACGCTCGCGGCGCGGCCCCTGATCGGGGACGAGGCTACGGAGTGCCGTCGCGCGGCGCCACGGGTTTGCCCGCCGCCAGCCAGGCGTCCTCGGCGGCGTAGTCGAAGAGCAACGCGTAGGGCCCGACCATGCCGGGGAAGGCCGTGCGCCAGTCCTCGGCCGCCAGCTTCTCCGCGACCCACTCCACCGTGGTGGCCAGCGCCTCCTGGTAGGAGATCACCGGTCGGTACCCCAACTCCCGCTCGGCCGCCGACATGTCGTACACGACGGGGTGCGCCGCGCTCCACGGCGTCACCCCGACCCGCTCGGCCGCGGGGACCCCGTCCACCAGGACCAGTTCGCTCTCCACGCCGAGCACGGCGTCCACCGCGCGGGCGATCTCGGCGACGGTCGGCGCCTGCGGGTCGCCCGCGTTCAGCACCCGCGACCCCGGCGCCCGGGCGGCGAGCCGCACCAGCTCCGCGACGTTGTCCGCGTGGACGGGGTGGAAGCGGCTCTCGCCACGGTGCGCGAGCACCCGCACGGGCCGCCGGTCCAGCGCCCGCTGCACGAAGTGCAGCTCACGCGGCATGCGGCTGTGTCGGCCGTGGACGGCGCCGGCGCGCACCAGTGTGCTGGGCAGCCGGTCGCCGGCCGCCAGCAGCGCCTGCTCCAGGGCCACCTTGCGGGTGGCGTAGCTGCTCTCGCCGGGCGCCACCGTGCGGTGGGACTCGGGCACCGGGACGGGCAGCTCGGGGAAGCCGTCCGGCTCGTCCTGGGTGTCGAAGCTGCGCCCGCGCCCGTCCGCGTAGATGGCGCCGCTGGAGATGACGACGGCGGAGCCGATCCGGTCCGCGAGGGAGACCAACTGGTTGGCGTGCGCGGCGCCGTAGGCGACGCAGTCGAGCAGCACGTCGCAGCCCTCGCCGAGGGCCGCCGCCAGCGCGGCGTCGTCCTCCCGGTCCACGGCCAGCGGCGTCACCTCACGAGGCCACTCGGGGTCCCCGGCCCCGCTGAGCGAGGCCGCCCGCACCCGCCAGCCGTCGGCGGCCAGCGCGCGCACCGCCGCCCGGCCGATCTGCCCGCGCGCCCCGAGGACGAACGCGATCCCGCGCGCCCCGCTCGCAGCCGCCGCCCCGGTCTGCCCTGCCGCATCTGTGATCATGGTGCGACGCTAAGGCCCGGGCGCGACGCCCCCCAAGGCCCGTTCGCCGTGCGCTGATCCGCCGTCAGCGCAACGTCCTCGGCGTCAGGCTCCCGGCGCGGCAGCCGGGGTGAAGGCCGGCGGGTCACGCCAGCACGGCGAGGGCCGGGGGGGAGAGGCACGTGGCGGACCGTCGGGCTGGGCTCGCGCCACCGGCCGAGCCCGATGCGTCCGATCGGGTGGTCGCCCGGTGCGTCGCCTTGTCCCGGGCCGCCGGGTCGGGGTGCGCTGACGCTCGCGGCCCCGTCCGTCCGACAGCCATGACGGCCCTCGTGGTCGGCGTGGCCGGGGCGCGGCGCGCGGTGCCTCGTACGCCGTGTACCGCCGCGCCGGGCGAGCCGGTGGCCGCGCCCGGGCCTCGTCCGGCCCGGTCCCGAACCTGACCAGGAGGCCCCATGCACCGCCGCGCCCGTACCGCCCGCATCCTCGCCGCCGCCGCGCTCGCGGCCTGCGGCCTCGCCACCGCCCCCGTGGCTGACGCCGCCCAGAGGCCGCCGGCGGGCAGTCTCTTCCTCACCGTCTCGGGCGCCGACGGCGATCTGACCGGGATGGCGCGGCTGGAGTGTGACCCCGCCGGCGGATCGCACCCGAGGGCGGCCGAGGCCTGTACGGCGCTGCGCGCGGCGGACGGGAACCCCGATCGGCTCGTCGCACAGCGGCTGGTGTGCACCGAGGAGCACGCGCCCGTCACCGCGCGCGTCACGGGCGCCTGGCGCGGCACCCCGGTCAACTGGAGCCGGACCTACCCCAACGCCTGCCACCTGCGGGCCGCAACCGGCGCGCTCTTCCAGTTCCCCGCCGCCACCGGGGTCTGAGCCGCACCGGCGCGCCCGCTCACGTGCCCCGCGCGGCCATCACGCCCACGGTCAGCAGGCCGAGCACCACCCAGCCGAACCACAGCCAGCCGTTGCTGCCCAACGTCACGGTGTAGGCGGTCACCATCACCAGGCCGCCCACCGTGAGAATCGCCATCGCCTTCGCAGATCCGGGCATCCCCGCAACCTCCTCATGGCGGCCGGGGCGTGCGCCCCGACCACGGCCAGGGGGCCATCGTCCCCCGGAGCGGGGCGCCACCGCTAGCGCTCGGCCGCCGCTACCTGCTCTTGGCCTGCAAGGACGCCAGGTAGTCGTTGTAGGCGTTCAGCTCCTTGTCGCCGTCGCGGTCGGCGACCCGGTCCGAGCGGCGCGCGGTGCGCTGCTCGGACCGGTACCACTGGAAGACCAGCGCGATCAGCACCACCACGGACGGGATCTCGCTGAACGCCCAGGCGATGCCGCCCGCCGCGTTCTGGTCCGAGAGCGCGTCGATGCCCAGCGAGTCCGGCGGGTTCTTGTACGTGCCGATCATCGGCTCGGACGCCATCATCAGGGCGATGCCGAAGAAGGCGTGGAAGGGCATGCCGGCGAACAGCTCCAGCATCCGCATGACGTACCCGGGCCGGTGCGGGCCGGGGTCCACGCCCATGATCGGCCAGAAGAAGACCAGGCCGACCGCGAGGAAGTGCACCATCATCGCGATGTGCCCCGGCTTGGACTCCATCAGGAAGTCGAACAGCGGCGTGAAGTAGAGCGCGTACAGGCTCGCGATGAACAGCGGGATCGTGAACGCCGGGTGGGTGATGATCCGCACGTAGCGGCTGTGCAGCAGGGAGACGAGCACTTCGCGGGGGCCGGGGCCGCCGCGCCCGGCGCGCGCCCGCCCGGCCGGCAGCGCCCGCAGCGCCAGCGTCACCGGCGCGCCGAGTAGCAGCAGGATGGGCGAGAGCATGCTGATCACCATGTGCTGCACCATGTGCACGCTGAACATGACCATGCCGTAGTCGTTGAGCTTGGTGCACATCACCAGCGCGACGGTCAGCACGCCGACGGTGAAGGAGACGGTGCGCATCACGGGCCAGCCGTCACCGCGCTGGTGCAACCGCAGCGCGCCCCACCCGTACAGGGCCAGCGCCAGCAGGCAGCCGATCAGGAAGAACGGCTCGCTGCTGTACTCCAACCCGCGAGCCAGGGTGAACGGCGGCAGATTCATGTCCATGCCGTGTCCGCCGTGATCCATCCGCTCTCTCCTCAAATCGCCGCAAACGCTCGCACCAGAGTAGAACCGCCCCCGGCCACGTCGTGGGCCGGGGGCGGTCGGCGCGCCAGCCGGTGCGGAACCACCGGTGTGCGGGCGCGGGCGCCGGCGGGAGAGGGTTCAGCTCACAGCACGCACTCGGCCTCGGCGTACCGCTCCATGGGCACCGTCTTCAGGTGTTCCACCGCCTCGGCCAGCGGGGTCAGGACGATGTCGGTGCCGCGCAGCGCGGTCATCATGCCGAAGTCGCCCCGGTGCGCGGCCTCCACCGCGTGCCAGCCGAACCGGGTGGCGAGCACCCGGTCGTAGGCGGTGGGCGTGCCGCCGCGCTGCACGTGGCCGAGGATCACCGGCCGCGCCTCCTTGCCCAGGCGCTCCTCCAGTTCGACGGAGAGCTGCCGGGCGACGCCGGCGAACCGCTCGTGGCCGTAGACGTCCTTGCCTCCGACGTCGAACTCCATGGAGCCCTCGCGCGGCTTGGCGCCCTCCGCGACGACCACGATGGCGAACTTCTTGCCGGCCTGGAAGCGCTGGCCCACCACATCGGCCAGCTCACCGATGTCGAAGGGGCGCTCGGGTACGACGATGGCGTGCGCGCCGGCGGCCATGCCCGAGTGCAGCGCGATCCAACCGGTGTGCCGCCCCATCACCTCGACGATCAGCACCCGCTGGTGCGACTCGGCGGTGGTCTTGAGCCGGTCCAGGGCCTCGGTGGCCACGCCGACGGCGGTGTCGAAGCCGAACGTCACGTCGGTGGAGGCGATGTCGTTGTCGATGGTCTTGGGCACGCCGACGATGGGCAGCCCCGCGTCGGACAGGAGCCGGGCCGCCTTGAGCGTGCCCTCGCCGCCGATCGGGATGATCGCGTCGAGACCGAGGTCCGCGACGTGACCACGGGCCCGCTCGACGCCGTCCCGCAGGTGCTCGGGGCGCACCCGCGAGGAGCCGAGGATGGTGCCGCCCAGGGCCAGGATGCCGCCGACGGCGTCGAGGTCGAGCTTGCGGTAGTCGGCTTCGAGAAGGCCACGCCAACCGTCGTGGAACCCCACGACCTCGTCGCCGTGGTCGGCGACCGCGCGGTGCACGACCGACCGGATCACGGCGTTCAGACCGGGGCAGTCACCGCCGGAAGTGAGCACACCAATACGCATGGTTTGTGATACCTCTGCAACTCAACCGGACGACCGGACCCCGTCGTCCGGTTGGATCGCAGTCAGCCTACAAGCGCGTAGCACTCTCGCGGGGCGAGTGTCCGTCATGCGGTCTGCGTCGCCGCCGCCATCCGCTCGTTGCGCAGCGCCTCGTACCAGCGGTCGTCCACCGGCGGCAGCGCGTTCACGTCGAGCGCCAACTTCAGCAGCAGGTCGGCGATCTGCGGGTTACGGGCGAGCACCGGGCCGTGCATGTACGTGCCGAAGACGGTGTCGTTCCACGCGCCCTCGGTGCCGTCGCCGGTGCCGTTGCCCTTGCCGAGCCGGACCCGGGCGAAGGGGCGGGCGGTGGGGCCGAGGTGCGTGACGCCCTGGTGGTTCTCGAACCCCGTCAGCGGCGGCAGCCCGAGCCGCTCGTCGATGTCGCCGAGCACGTCGCCCACGCACCGCTCGCCCTCGCCACGGGTGCTGACCACGTCGAGGAGGCCGAGCCCGGGCTCGCGCTGCCCGAGGTCGTTGATGAACTCGTGCCCGAGGATCTGGTAGCCGGCGCAGACCGAGAAGACGATGGCGCCGTTCTCCACCGCGCGGTTGAGGCCGCCGTCGCGCCGCAGCCGCTCGGCCGCGAGCCGCTGCGGCCGGTCCTCGCCGCCGCCGATCAGGTAGATGTCACCGGAGGTGGGGATCTGCTGGTCGGAGCGTACGTCGACGCGGGAGACGTTCAGCCGGCGCTGGCGGGCGCGCCGCTCCACGACCAGCGCGTTGCCCTGGTCTCCGTACGTGCTCAGCAGGTCGGGGTAGACCCACACCAGGCGCAGGCTGTTCTGGCTCATCCTCGGCATCCTTCGTGCTTCAGCGGTTCGGGGGGCGGTGGCCGCGTCGGGGGCCGGCCCGCCGCGGTGGGTCGGCCCCCGACGCGGGAGTCGACGTCGCGCGGGGGCCGGGGGTCCGTCGTGGCCGGCGGCTAGTTGCCGACGCGGCGACGCAGGTCCTGGAAGGCGGTGTAGTTGGCGATGACCTCGATCCGGCCGGGCGGCGCCATGCGCACCGCCTCGTCCGCGTTCTCGCAGACCCGGAAGTCGAGTCCGGCCACCTCGAGGCGCACCGCGAGGTCCAGCTTGCGGTCGCCGATCACCATGATCGGGTGTCCGGCGAGCCGGGTGTAGTCCACGTCCCACAGCCACGAGGTGTCGGTGCCGTCCGCGCCGCGCGCGTTGACCGACAGGATCACCGGCGTGGGCGGCGGGTCGATCAGCGAGAACGTCTCCAGCCAGCCGGCCGGGTTCTTCGCGAGCAGCAGCCGGAGCTGGCGGTCCATGAAGGTGACGACGTCGTACCGGCCGGCGACCGCCTGCACCGCGTACATCCGCTCCAGCGCGACCTGCGGCGGCACCCCGAAGGTGGCGGCGACGGCGGCGGAGGTGGCCGCGTTGGCCTTGTTGGCCCGGCCGGGGAGCTGGAGGTGGATCGGCCACGCCGAACCCTGCGGGTCGAGCACGTAGTCGCCGTTGAGGGCCCAGGTGGGGCGGGGGCGGCGGAAGCCACAGTCGGCGCAGCCCCAGTCGTCGCCCGGGCGCTGGAGCACGCCACCGCAGGACGGGCAGGACCAGGCGTCGTCCTTCCACTCCTGGCCTGCCGCCACCCACACCACGTTCGGGCTGGACGAGGCCGCCCACACGATGAGCGGGTCGTCCGCGTTGGCGATGACCGTGGCCTTGCTGCCGGCCAGGCCTTCGCGCCACTTCTCGGCCAGCATCCGGGTCTCCGCGGCGCGGTCGAGCTGGTCGCGGGAGAGGTTCAGCAGCGCGATGGCCTTGGGCGTGGTGTCCCGGGCCACGCCGGCCAGGTACTTCTCGTCCACCTCGATGACGCCGTACCGGGCGTCGGAGCCGCCGGCGAGGGCGGAGGTGATGCCGGCGGGCATGTTGGCGCCCAGGGCGTTGGAGACGACCGGTCCGCTGGCGCGCAGCGCCTCGGCGATCAGCCGGGTGGTGGTGGTCTTGCCGTTCGTCGCGGAGACGAGGATCACGTCGAGATGCCGCGCCAGCCGGGCCAGCAGGTCCGGGTCGAGCCGAAGGGAGACCTTCCCCCCGATCACTGACCCGCTGCCGCGACCAGCGACCCGCGACACCGCCGCTGCTGCCCTGCCCGCCGTCACGGCCAGCTTGGCGCGCGGCGGCAGCGGCTCCGTGTTGCCTGCCATCGTCCTTGTTCCTCCTTGCGTCCGGCGCAGTGCCCGCCCCCGGGGCTGCCGGTCAAACGCCCCCTTGATGCCGAATCGCCAGCCGGGAGGCTTCGGTCGGGGTTCAGCCTATCGAGATCCGGACCCCGGCCCGAACCCCGCCACCTGCGCCGGGCCTCCCGGTCCGGTCGGCCAGGCCGCACCGGCCCGGCCGGACCGTACCCTGTTCCGCATGCGAACTGGCGCGATCCCCGGCAGCTCGGGACGGGTGCGGCCGCTTCGGCTGCTCGGCGACCCCCACTTGGCGGCCCCGTGCGCGGAGGTGACGGAGTTCGGCTTCGAGCTCGCCCGCCTGGTGGAGGACATGTACGCGACGATGTACGCGTCGGGGGGCGTCGGCCTCGCGGCCAATCAGATCGGCGTTCCGCTACGGGTGTTCGTCTACGACTGCCCCGACGACGAGGACCGCCGCCATCTGGGACACCTCGTCAACCCCCGCCTGGTGGAGGCCGACGGGCTGATCTTCCGCGGCCCGGAGGGCTGTCTGTCGCTGCCCGGCATCGAGGCCGGCACGCCGCGCTTCGACCGCGCGGTGGTGGAGGGCGTGAGCGTGGACGGCAGTCCGCTGCGCGTCGAGGGCAGCGGCTTCTTCGCGCGCTGCCTGCTGCACGAGTGCGACCACCTGGACGGCAAGCTGTTCACCGACCGGCTTGAGGGCCGCCGCCAGCGCCGGGCGCTGCGCGCGGCGGCCCGCGCCCCGTGGGCGACCGGGTCCACGGCGTAAGCACGGCGGGGGAGCGGGGGCCGCGCCTCCGCGTCGCGGGAGGCGCCCCGGGTGGCGGTGGCCTAGAAGGCCGGGCCGCCCTCCCGGTCGCCGGCGTCGGCCAGGCGTCCCCACAGCAGGTCGGTGAGGTGGCTGACGAGCTGCTCGCGGGGGCAGGGCCGGTCGCGCAGCCACCAGTCGCCCGCGGCGTGCATCATGCCGACGATGCCGTGGCCCCACACCCGGGCCTTCTCCGCGCCGTCCGGGCCGAGGTCCACCCGCTCGGCCACCACCTGGGCCAGCTCCTCGCCGAGCCGGCGCAGCAGCGGCGCCGCGTGCCGCCCGACGTCGAAGCCCTGCTCGGGCTGGCCCTCCGACTGGTCGTCGGCCGGGTGCATGAGGAAGCGGTAGACCTGGGGGCGGGCCTCGATCGCGGCGAGGTAGGTGTCCAACGTCGCCTCGACCCGGGCCCGGCGCTGGGCCGGGGCGTCCAGGGCCGCGCGCAGCGCGGCGAGCAGGGCGTCGGTGTGCCGGACGGCGAGCGCGCGGTAGAGGCCGCCCTTGTCGCCGAAGTGTCGGTAGAGGATGGGCTTGGTGATGCCCGCCTCGGCGGCGATGGCGTTCATCGAGGCGCCGGGCCCATCGCGGAGCACGACCCGGTCGGCGGCCTCGAGCAGCTCGCGTCTGCGCTCCTCGTGCGCGCGCTGCTGGCTGTCGCGCTGCGTGGTGTCCATGGTGTGCCTCCCACCCCGGTGTTCCGTGCGGCCCGCGCAACGTAACACCCCATGGCCTGCGGTCCCTCCGGCGACCAGGGAGTTGACAGCCCCTACTGGCGAGTAACAGACTCCTGTTACCGAAGGTAATGAGCGGCTGGAGGGGATCATGCCGGAGTTCTCTTTCGAACTCAACGAGGAGCAGAAGTCCGTACGGGACTGGATTCACGGATTCGCGCAGGACGTGATGCGCCCGGCCGCCGCGGAGTGGGACGAGCGGGAGGAGACCCCCTGGCCGATCATCCAGGAGGCGGCCAAGATCGGCCTGTACTCGCTGGACTTCTACGCCCAGCAGTTCTTCGACCCCACCGGGCTCGGCATCCCGATGACCATGGAGGAACTCTTCTGGGGCGACGCGGGCATCGCGCTGTCCATCGTGGGCACCGGGCTCGCCGCCGTGGGCGTGCTGGCCAACGGGACCGAGGAGCAGATCGGCACCTGGGTGCCGCAGATGTACGGCGACGCGAACGACGTGAAGGTCGCCGCCTTCTGCTCGTCCGAGCCCGACGCCGGCTCGGACGTGGCCGCCATGCGCACCCGCGCGGTCTACGACGAGGCCAAGGACGAGTGGGTGCTCAACGGCACCAAGACCTGGGCCACCAACGGCGGCATCGCCAGCGTCCACGTCGTGGTCGCCGTCGTGGACCCGGAACTCGGCTCCAAGGGGCACGCCTCCTTCATCATCCCGCCGGGCACGCCGGGCCTGTCTCAGGGCCAGAAGTTCCAGAAGCACGGCATCCGCGCCTCGCACACCGCCGAGGTGGTCCTGGAGGACGTCCGCGTCCCCGGTGACTGCCTGCTCGGCGGCAAGCCCAAGCTGGACGAGCGGCTGGCCCGCGCCCGCGAGCGTGGCGCCCAGAGCGCGGCGGGGGCCGAGCGTGTGAAGAACGCGGCCATGGCCACCTTCGAGGCGTCCCGGCCGGCGGTCGGCGCGATGGCCGTCGGTACGGCGCGCGCCGCGTACGAGGAGGCGCTGGAGTACGCGAAGACCCGCACCCAGTTCGGCCGCCCGATCATCGACAACCAGGGCGTGGCCTTCCAACTCGCCGACATGCGCACCCAGGTCGACGCGGCCCGGCTGCTGGTGTGGCGGGCCTCGTGGATGGCGGCGGCCGGTCGGCCGTTCACCGCCGCCGAGGGCTCGATGTCCAAGCTGTACGCCAGCGAGACGGCCAAGAAGGTCACCGCCCAGGCCATACAGATCCTCGGCGGCAACGGCTACACCCGCGAGTACCCGGTCGAGCGCATGCACCGGGACAGCGCCATCTACACCATCTTCGAGGGGACCAGCGAGATCCAGCGCCTGGTCATCGCCCGCACCCTGTCCGGGATGCCCATCCGCTGACCGCGCGCCGCGACCGCGCCAGGCCGCCCGCGTAGCACGACTCCCGCGCCGGGCGGCGCCCCCACCACGGGGCGCCGCCCGGCGTCGTCGTGCCCGCCCCGGCCCCCGGCCGCCGCGCCGGCACGGGCGTACGCGGACCCGCCCTCACCCGAATGGAGTACGCCCCAAATTCCCGGGCGAGGCCGGCGCAGCGCGCTCGTGCGGCCCCGGGACCGGTTCCGGAGCGGCGTCGCAGGCGGTGACGAGGGGCGCCAGCGGTCGCCGTGTGCTTGCGGGGCGCGCGCAATGGAAGGCGGAGCACGCCCAGCCGTGTCGGCGCGTGCTACGCGCGAAAGGAGACAGTGGCGATGACCGCACCTCAGGGCGACACCCCGCAGGAGCTGTCCGGCATGCACGTGGTCGACCCGGACGGCCAGAAGGTCGGGTCGGTGCAGCAGGTGTACAGCGACGACATCACTGGCGTACCGGAATGGATAACCGTTCGCACCGGGCTGTTCGGCATGAAGGAGACCTTCGTCCCCCTCGCCGGAGCCCAGCACTCGGGTGGTGACCTGCGCGTCCCGTACAGCAAGGACGAGATCAAGGACGCTCCGCGGATCGACGCCGCCGGGCACCTCTCGCCGGAGGAGGAGACGGAGCTCTACCGGCACTACGGCCTGCGCCAGCCCGGTCGGCAGACGACGGGGCGCGGACAGGGAACGGACGCGACGACCGGCGGCGACGCGAACACCACGCGCGGGGGCATGGCGGGCGCGGCCGGCGGTGCGGCGGGCGGCGGAGCCGCCGGGTACGCCGCGGGCCGCGAGTCCGGTCAGCGGACCGAGGCCGGCGGACCCAAGCTGGTCGGCGCGGGCGCCGGGCGCGGCGCCGAGACGGCCGACGCGTCGGCCAAGGAGACCCGTGAGATGGGCGCCGAACGCATGACCAAGGAGGGTCGAGGGAGGCACGCCGGTCGGACGGCCAAGGAGGGTGTCCAGGAGATGATCCTCTCCGAGGAGCAGCTCCGGGTCGGCACCGAGGAGCACGAGACGGGGCGCGCCCGGCTGCGCAAGCACGTGGTCACCGAGGACGTGACCCGCACCGTGCCCGTCAGCCACGAGGAGGTGCACCTCACGCGCGAGCCGATCACGGCGGACGACATGCGGCGACAGAGCCGCGACGCGCGGATCGAGGACGGCGAGGTGGAGGTCACGCTGCACGCGGAGCGCGCCGTCGTCCGCAAGGAGACCGTGCCGGTGGAGCGCGTACGCCTGGAGACCGAGCGGGTGACCGAGCAGGAGGAGGTCTCGGCGCGGGTGCGCAAGGAGCGCGTGGAGTACGAGGGCGCCGAAGGGGACGAGGGAACAGCCGGTGAACGAGGTCGCCGCGGCGGCCCCGGCGGCAGGAAGGGCCCCGAGGACGTGCGCTGACCCCGCCGTCACGCCGACCGCCACGGAGCACTCGACACGGAACGGAGCGGAACAGGGCCAGAAAGCCGAACAAGCCCAGACCCGACCAGGCCAGCCCAGGCCAGTGCCCGACCGGAGCAGGGCACGCCGGGGCGACGCCTCCAACCGGGACGACGTGGTCCCCGCCGCATCCGACAGCGGCGGGGACCACGTCGTGTCCGCGCGCGGGCACCCGCCCGCTACGCCTCGGGCAGCCGCCCGCGCCGCGCCGCGTCGAGGAGCGGCGCGAGTGGGTCATCGCCCCGCTCCTCGACGCGGGCCAGCACCTCCTCCGGGCCGAAGGTCAGGTCGGCCGGGTGCGCGCACCCGGCGACCTCGTCCCAGTCGACCGGCGTCGCCACGCCGGGGCGCTCGCGGACGCGCAGCGTGTACGGGGCGGCCGTGGTCTTCGCCGAGGCGTTCTGCGACCAGTCGATGAACACCTTGCCGTGCCGCGCGGCGCGCGCCATCGTCGCCACCGCGAGGTCGGGCAGCTCCGCCCGCATCCGCACCGCCAACCGCTTGGCGTAGGCCACCGCGGTCTCGGCGCGGGCGGGCTCCACCGCCACGTACAGGTGCAGGCCCTTGGAGCCGGAGGTGACCGCGCAGGCCGTCAGGCCGTCGGCGGCGAGCGCCGCGCGCAGCGGGAGCGCCACCCGGCAGCAGTCGGTGACGTCGGCGCCGGGGCCCGGGTCGAGGTCGAAGACGACCCGGTCGTGCGTCGCCGGCCCGGCGCCGGCCCGCCACTGCGGCACGTGCACCTCGTACGCCCCGAGGTTGGCCATCGCCACCAGCGCCGCGGTCGAGTCGACGACGACGTGCGGGGCCGGTTCCCCCTTGCCGGGCACGGAGGTGATGGTGACCCAGTCGGGGCAGCCGGGCGGCGGGTTCTTGGCGTACCAGCGCTCGCCGTCCACACCGTCCGGGGCGCGGACGAACGAGGCCGCCCGGTCGGTGGTGTGCGGCAGCATCAGCGGCGCGACGCGCGCGTAGTAGTGCAGGAGTTCGGCCTTGGTGTGCTCCGATGCGGGGAAGAGCGTCTTGCGCAGGTGGGTCAGGGCCAGTTGGTGGCCGTCCACCCGCACGGCCTGCCGGTCGGGGGCTGCGGACATGACACGGACGATGCCACGCGCCCGGCGTGCGCGCGCGGGCGGCGCGGCGAGCCGGCCCGACCCCGGCGCGCGGTTCGCCCGGGTGCGCGGCCCGTGGTGACGGAGCGCCGCCGACGCCCCGCGCGGGGCCGGCCGTAGGTGCGCGGCGAGGGCGGAAGGGGCTCGTGGGGGAGCGGTGAAGGCCGGAACACGTGGTGCTCGGGCGGGGGTGAGCGGGGCGAACCGGGGCCGGAACCCAGCGTTCCTCCGGTCACCGTAGGTCATATAACGTTAAAGAAATCGCTCTGACCACGTGCGTCCCAGGAGGCAACCATGGGCACACGGCGCACCACGCTGCCCGGTGTCGGTACCCAGTACGACTTCACGACGCACGCCGGACAGCACCTGTCCGTCGTCGTCCACCACGACGGCCGTCGCTTCATCGGCTTCTACTCCCAGGACGACCCCGACTCCTGTCAGGTGTCCATCTGCCTCGCGCCCGAGGAGGCGACCGCCGTCGCCCACCTCATCGATCCGGCGCCCATCGCCGCCGTCCGCACCGACGGCATCGACCTGGTCACCGAGCACATACCGGTCGGCAGCAGGTCCCCGTACGCGGGACGGCTGCTCGGCGACACCGGTGCCAGGACCCGTACCGGGGCGTCCATCGTCGCGGTGTTGCGCCGCACCAGCGCGCACCCCTCGCCCGGACCCGACTTCCGGTTCGCCATCGGCGACACGCTCGTCGCGGTCGGCACCCGAGAGGGCGTCGACGCGCTCTCCACCATCATCGCGGAGGGCTGAACCAGCGTGCATGACACCACAACACTCCTCATAGAGCTCGGGGCCGTCATCCTGGGCCTCGGGCTCATAGGGCGTCTGGCGCTGCGCTTCGGCCTGTCACCGATACCGCTCTACCTGCTGGCCGGCCTCGCCTTCGGGCAGGGCGGGCTGCTCCCGCTCAAGGCCAGTGAGGAGTTCGTCGGCGTCGGCGCTGAAATTGGCGTGATACTGCTGCTGCTCCTGCTCGGTCTGGAGTACAGCGCGTCAGAACTCGTCACCAGCCTGAAGACCCAGTACCCGTCCGGTGCGGTGGACTTCGTCCTCAACGCCGTCCCGGGGGCCGTCGCCGCCCTCCTCCTCGGCTGGGGTCCGGTCGGCGCCGTCGCCCTCGCCGGCGTCACCTGGATCTCCTCGTCGGGCGTCATCGCGAAGGTCCTCACCGACCTCGGACGCCTCGGCAACCGCGAGACACCGGTCATCCTGAGTGTCCTGGTCATCGAGGACCTGTCGATGGCCGTCTACCTGCCGCTGCTCACCGCGCTGTTGGCCGGCGCCGGGCTCGCGGGCGGCAGCCTGACCCTGCTCATCGCGCTCGGCACCGTCGGCATCGTGCTCTACCTCGCCCTGCGGCACGGCCGGTTGATCAGCCGGGCCGTCTCGTCGGACAACCCCGAGATGCTGCTGCTGGTCGTGCTGGGCCTGACCCTGCTGGTCGCCGGTGTCGCCCAGGAGCTCCAGGTCTCCGCGGCGGTGGGGGCGTTCCTGGTGGGCATCGCGCTCTCCGGCGAGGTGGCCGAGGGCGCGGAGCGGCTGCTGACGCCGCTGCGCGACCTGTTCGCGGCCGTCTTCTTCGTCTTCTTCGGCCTGTCCACCGACCCGACCGAGATCCCGCCGGTGCTGGTGCCCGCGCTGCTGCTCGCCGCGGTCACCACGGTGTCCAAGATCGGCACCGGCTGGTACGCGGCGCGCCGCGCCGGCATCGGGCCGCGCGGGCGGCTGCGCGCCGGAGGCACGCTCGTCGCGCGCGGCGAGTTCTCCATCGTCATCGCCGGGCTCGCGGTCAGCACGGAGCCCAGGATCGGGCCCATCGCCACGGCGTACGTGCTGATCCTGGTCATCGTCGGCCCGCTCGCCGCCCGCTACACCGAGCCCGCCGTACGCCGGCTGAACGAACGCCGCACCAGGGGCTCCACTGCCCGGGCGGCCGGCGACGCCTCGCCCCACTCCGTCGAGCCCGAGCCGGCGGGCGGGGTCACTACCGCCACCGACGCTCCGGCGCCGCCTCCGGAAGGCCCGGCCGAGGCCGCCGTGCCCGGCCCCGACGCGTCCGCGGCGCGGCTCCCGGAGCCCGAGCCGGACGCCGGTACGGAGCCGGAGGGCGAGCCGGGGCTGTCCACCCACCGGGGCGGCAAGCCGCTCCCGTAGGGGCGGCCGAACGCGGGGCGAACCCGCCGCCCCGAGCCGCGACCGGCTACGACGGCCGCGGCCCGCCCCTGGTGGGCGGGGCGGCGGGTCAGCTCGCTGCCGGCTTCCAGTCCTCGGCGAGCAGGCCGAGCAGCACCTCGTCCAGGAACTCGCCGAGGACCCAGGACGAGGAGCGCAGCACGCCCTCGCGGACGAAGCCGTTGCGTTCGGCGGAACGCAGCATCGCGGTGTTGTCCGCCAGCGTCTCGATCTGGAGCCGGTGCAGGCCGCGTACGACGAAGCCGTAGTGGCACAGCACGGCGACCACGTCGGCGCCGTAACCCTTGCCACGGGCGGCGGGCAGCAGGCCGAGCCCGATGTGCGCGGAGCGGTTGTGGGTGTCGATGCCCCACAGGTTGGCCATGCCGACCAGCGTGCCGCTCGCCAGGTCCACCACGGAGAACGGGACGCGCCCCTGCTCCGTGTCGTCCGTCACGAGCCGCGGGTCCTTCGTACCGGGTGTCACCGGCCGCCACGGCCCGCCCTCGGCCCGCGAGCCGTTGACCACGTCGTCGTAGAGTTCGGTCCGCAGGACCGGGATGTCGTCCTCGTGGCGGGCGCGCAGCCCGACCGTGTTGCCTTTGAGCATGGGCGCCTTCCTATCCGGCCGGGCTGGCCGGCGGCAACCCAATTAGAGATCGTCCGCGCCGTCGTGCGAGGTGCGCGCGGTGCTCGGGGCGGGTGGCGGCGCCGGCCGCGCGAGGTCGTACGCGTCGGGGCGGGCGCCGGAGCCTACGCCGACGGTCGAGCGGCGGGTCAGACCTTGCGCCAGCCGGGGACCCAGGCGCCGTCCTCGACGGTGTAGTCGCCGAACAGCGCCGGGGCCTCGCGGGTCAGCAACTCTCCGACCTTGCCGAACAGCAGCCGGATCTCCTCCTCGGCGCCCGGCGCCGTGCGGCTCTCGATGACGTGCCGCAGGGTGCGCACGTTGGCGGTCCACAACAGGCCGGTCGCCACCCCCTCCGGGGCGAACCGGCGCATGAACGAGGTCTTGGCCTTCTTCTCCGCGAACGGCACGCCCTCCTCGTCGAGCCCGAAGTGGCCGGCCATCCACTGTTGGAACTCCTCCATCCGCCCGAGCAGTTCCGTGGCCCGCTCCATCAGTTCCGGGTCGCCCTCGGCCCACCGGGGGAACCAGAACGGCAGGTCGTCCAGGCGCACGAAGCGCAGCGACTCCTGCGAGACGGCGGTGCCCGCGCGGTGGCGCACCAACTCGTGCGTGGCGACCCGGCTCACGTGGTGCAGCACCAGGGTGAAGCTCACGTGCTCGAGGACCGAGCCGTGCGCGCTGGCCAGGATGTTGCGCAGGTACTTCTCCTGGTCGGTGCGGATGCGGGTGACGTTGGGGTTCAGGCCCGGCTCCCAGGAGCGGTAGCAGACCCGCCCGGCGAACTCCGCCAGGTTCTGCGCGTCGTCCAGCTCGCCCCGGTCGATGCGCTCGAGCCACTTCTCACCGCCCACCTCGGCGAGGTACGCGGCGACCTCGTCGTAGTCCAACTGGGGGCGGGCGATGAGGCGGACCTCGGGTTCCACGCGACGCAACGTGACCATCCTTCGTAGCTTCGAGCACATGCGCTGGCCGAGTCTGCCACGTCCGCCCATCCGCTCCGCCGCGCGGTCCCGGCGGGCCAGGGCGGGGGCCGGACCTCCTCGCTGCCCGCGCTCGCGCCGCGCGGGCGGCGGCGTCGGCGGGTGATCGCCCGCGGGCACCGATCCGCGCCCGAGGGCGTCAGATGCCGCGTTCGATCATGTCGATGACGTGCTGACCCGCGTCGTCGGCCTGGGCGGGCGGGAGGCCGCGCAGGGGGCCGTCGATGAGCAGGACCGCGAGCCCGTGCACGGCGGACCAGGCGAGGAACTCGGCCCCCGGACGCCGGTCCGCGGCCAGCAGGCCGGCGTCCACGAGGCCGTCGAGGGCCTCGCCGAGCAGTTCGAAGGGGGTCCTGCCGGTGGCGCCCGCGGCGGTGTCGTCGGCGGCGTGGGCCATGTCGCCGGGGACGTGGAAGGCCGTGCGGAACAGGCCGGGCTCCTCGCGGGCGTAGCGGAGGTAGCCGGTGCCGACGGCGCGGAAGCGGGCCCGGGCGGCGGCCACCGGGTCCTCGGTCGGCGGCACGGCGGCCTGCTCGGCCTCCATGGTGCGGGCGACCTGGGCCATGGCCGCCTGGGAGACGGCGTGCAACAGGGCGTCGCGGTCGGCGAAGTGGCGGTAGGCGGCGTTGGGGACGACCCCGGCCTGCCGGGTGGCGGCGCGCAGCACGACGGCCTCCGGGCCGCCCTGGCGGGCGAGTTCGAGGGCGGCCTCGGTCAGGGCGTTGCGCAGGTCGCCGTGGCGGTAGGTGTCCCGCCTGGGCTTTCCGTTCCCGGCCGGGGACATGTCCGCCACCTCCAATGTGGACAGCATCCACTTAGGTCGTCTAGGCTCTCGTGTGATCACTCGGGGGACACGGACCACCGCACCCTCCGAATGTGGACATCGTACACAAGGGCGGTCGACGGCCGTCCGGACACCTGTCGACAAGGGGGCCCGGGACTCATGGGCAAGATCACGCACTTCGTGCACCAGTCGCTGGACGGCTTCATCGAGGGCCCGAAGGGGGAGTTCGACTGGCCCCGCATGGACCGCGAACTGTCCGCCTACTCGCAGTCCCTCACCGACAGCGCCGACATCTTCCTGTACGGCCGCGTGGTGTGGGACATGATGTCCGGTTACTGGCCCCGCGCCGAGGAGTTCTCCACCCACGAGCACGACCTCGCGTTCGCGCCCGTCTGGCGCGAGGCGTCCAAGGTGGTCGTCTCCTCGACGCTGACCGAGGCCGACTGGAACGCCCGCGTCATCGGCACCGACGTGGTTGAGCAGTTGACCGCCCTCAAGGACGGCGGGGCACACCTGGTGCTGTTCGGCGGCTCCACGCTGGCTGGCTTCCTCACCGAACACGGCCTGATCGACGAGTACCAGATCTTCGTCCACCCCGTGCTGCTCGGCGGCGGCAAGCCCGTCTTCACCCCCCAGCAGCGCGTCGACCTGTCCCTGGTCGAGACCCGGACGTTCGACTCCCAGGTGGTCCTGCTGCGCCACCAGCGCACCGCCTGACCCCCACCGCCACCACCCCACCACGCACAGACAAGGAACCCGCCATGACCGCACCCGTGAAGGGGCCCGCGAGCTACTTCCCCTCCATCGAGAAGAAGTACGGCCGCCCGATCGCCGAGTGGAAGGACCTCATCCACTCCTCGCCGCTGACCAAGCACATGGAACTCGTGACGTGGCTCAAGACCGAACACGGCCTGGGCCACGGCCACGCCAACGCCCTGGTCGCCCACACCCTCGCCGAGGCGAACGGCAGGTGAACCCCTCCCCGGGGAGCTGGGGAGCCGGGAACCCGGGTTGCCAGGTCGCCCGGGTCGCCCAGGTCGCTCGGGGAGGGGTTCGCGGCGGTCAGCGCACGGTGCCCGCCGCCACCGTGAGCACCGCGCGCACCTGCTCCGTGATGGCCTGTCGGGCGCGTACGAACTCCGGGTCGGTGACGGCGCCGGTGGCCGGGTCGGTGTTGCCCGGGCCGAACGCCAGGACCGGGGTGTGCAGGTGTCCGCCCGGCGCGTCGAGGCCGACCGCGTCGCGCAGCAGCGTCGCCCGGTAGGCGATCTCGTTGGACAGGTAGTCACCGCCGCCACCCGCGCGCGCCGCCGAGCCGGGCGTCGGCCCGTCGGGCCGCTCCACCGGCCTGTCACCGCCGGCCGGTATCTCGGTCACGGCCGTGTTGTCCCGCACCGGGAAGGGGCCGGTTGTCGCCTCGACGATCCGCTCGTACGGCAGCGAGGTCGTCGTCCACTGCGGCTGCTCGGTCGGCATCGGCACGCCCGGGGGTATGGGCACCAGGCCGGTGCGGGAGACATTGGCGTTGTCGCCGTAGCCGCCGCGCCAGGCCCCGTTGGTGCGCTCCACGTCGAAGTGGCCCGGGCGGCCCTGGCTGATGGTGGTGAACAGGTCCACCTGGCGCGGGCCCGGCCTGAAGTGCGGCAGCAGCGCCCGCTCGACCACGCCGGACGCGAACTCGTCCCAGCGCACGGGGAAGACGGCCGTCTCGATCCGCGCGGGGCCCGAGGGAGTGTTGATCGTGGTGCCGTCCAGTGCCAGGGCCGCCGCGCCGGACGGGTTGCTGCGCCGGGGGTCGGCGTCGAGCTGGAACGGGTCGAACCCGGTCACCACGATCCCCTTCACGCCCTTGCCCGCCGGCAGCCGCAGCGTGTCCTGGCCGCGCGACGAGCGCTCCAGGTGCGCCCGCAGCGCGGCCCGGCGCGCGTCGGACAGCGGGAAGTGCGGCCGCCACTCGGTCAGGGCCCGCGTCATGCCGAGCCGGGCCCAGTACAGCGGGCGGTCGTCGTCCCGGCTGAGGTCGCCGCCCGCGGGCCCGCGCCCCTGCGCCCGGTCCACCGCCCGCTCCCACAGGCGCTGCCCGTGCTGGGCCACCACCCGCTGGGCCGCGGCCGGCGAGCGCGCGCCCGCCAGCGCGCGGGCGAAGCGCGGCGCCACGTCGTCGAACCCGCCGCGCCGCAGGATCTCGCGGGGCACCGGCAGGTCGAGCCGCCGTTCCTCGACGGTGGGCCCGTCGGCGCGGGTGCTGCCGACCGGGCCGGGCGCCCCCGCCGGCGCGGCGGCGGACACCGGGGCGGCGACGGCCAACGGCGCGAGAGCGGCCACGGCGGTGGCGAGCCAGCCCAGGCGGGTGCGGAGGGATCTCATACGCGGTCCTTCGGTACGGGGGTGGCGACGGCGTCCGGCGGCGGGCGGGCCCGCCCGCCTGACGCACCCCGCGCGGTCGCATCCGGCGAGCCGCGCGGCGTGCCCGCCATGGAACCCGACCGCCGCCCGTCGCACCACCCCCCGCCGACCACGCGTTTCCGGCGGTGACCACCGACCCGTGCCATGGCCACCCACCGCCGTGCGGGAGACTGCCCGGACAGGGCCGCCGGTCGTCTCGTACCCGGTGGCGCCACCGACGACCGTACGGAGCCGACCGTGCCGACCGCGCCCGAATCCCCGTGGCTGCG
Source organism: Streptomyces sp. 71268 (assembly GCF_029392895.1). Classification (NCBI taxonomy): domain Bacteria; kingdom Bacillati; phylum Actinomycetota; class Actinomycetes; order Kitasatosporales; family Streptomycetaceae; genus Streptomyces; species Streptomyces sp. 71268. Next base: position 346,832 of record NZ_CP114200.1, on the reverse strand, counting down.
CCGCCCAGCGCCCCGCCCCGCCGCCACCACGACCGTCCTGTGCCTGCCGCACGCGGGCGGCAACGCCGGGTTCTTCGCCCCTTGGGCGCGCATGCTGCCGCCTGAGCTCGAACTGCTCGCGGTGCAGTACCCGGGCCGTCAGGACCGCCTCCTTGAGGAGCCGTTGGTCGAGATGGCCGCGCTCGCCGACGCGTTGACCGCCGAGATACTGCGCACCCCGCTGCTCGGCGAACGCGGCCTGGTGCTCTTCGGGCACAGCATGGGCGCCTCCGTCGCCTGGGAGGTCGCGCTGCGCCTGGAGCGGGCCCGTGGCCCGCGCCCGCGGCGGCTGTACGTGTCCGGCCGGCCGGGCCCGCGCCACCAGCACCCCGCGGACACCTACCGGCTGGGCGAGCGGGAGTTCACCGACGAACTGCGCCGACTCGGCGGCACCAGCGAGGAACTCCTGGCCGACCCCGAGATGCGCGCGCTGCTGCTGCCCGCCATACGTGCCGACTACCAGATCGTCGGCACCTACGCCCCGGACCCCGACGCCCGGGTGAGCTGCCCGATCGAGGCGTTCACCGGCGACGCGGACCCGGAGGCCACGCCGGAGACGGTCGCCGACTGGGCCTCGGCCACCAGCGGCGACTTCGCCCTGACGGTGCTCCCCGGCGACCACTTCTTCCTCTGGCCGCAGGGGGAGCGGATGGTCGCGGCGCTGGGCGCGTCGGCGCTGCCGGCCCCACCGCGCTGACGCCGCCGGCGGTTACCGGACCCTATGCCTGAGTGACCGTCAGTAGGGTGCCGTACACGACGAGTTCGCGGCCGAACCGTCAGCGGGACAAGGCTGGTGAGAGGGGTGTGGTTGGCGCGCGGGGTGGCTCGCCGGCGGCGCCCCCTGTGCGCCCCCAGGGTCGAGTGCCGCGCCCCGGCCCTTCCTCGACCTGGAAACCGTTCCCACTTACCGTGGGGCGGGTTGGGGGCTTCGGCCGTGTCGGCCACGTGAGCGACGCGATCTCACGTCGTACCGGAGGGCGGGCGACCATGAGCGGCGGACGGTCGGGCGAGGCGGCGCGGGCGGACGGCGTCGTGTCCGGGCGCCACACGCCGCAGCGGGCCGCGGTGCTGCGGGTCATCGCCGACTCGGCGCGGTTCCTCTCGGCCCAGGAACTACACGCCCAACTGGGCGCCGACGGCGTGTCCATCGGGCTGACCACGGTCTACCGCAGCGTGCAGGTCCTGGCCCGGGACGGGTTGCTGGACGTCGTGCGCGACGCGGCCGGCGGCCGTCGGTACCGCCACCGCCCCGCCGCCGGACACCGGCACTACGTGCTCTGCCGCCGCTGCGGCCACAGCCAGCCGGTCGACGCCGACGTGGTGGAGGAGTGGGCGGACGGCGTGGCCGAGCGCACCGGGTTCTCGGCGGTGGAACACACCCTGGAACTCACCGGACTGTGCGCCACCTGCGCGACCGCGAGCTGAGGCCGCGCCCCCGCCCCGGTGGGGGCGGCCGAGGGGCGCCCGGCGCGGCCTCGCGCGCCGTGCCGCCGCCCGCCCCACCTCACCAGGCGATACGGCTAGTCCGCACGCTGCCAGGTAAGGATCTCGCCGCCCTCGCCCCGCATCAGCGAGCCCGGCATCACCCGCAGCCGCCACGGGGTCAGCCTGAGGGCCGTGAACCCGGGCGACTCGGGCGTCTGCCAGGCGGAGACGCCGATGCCACCGGGGTCGTAACCGAGCGGCTCCGGGGCCGACTTGAGCAGGTTCCACACCCGGGTGCGGGTTTCCACGTCGTCGGCCCACTCGGCCTCGCACTCGGCGACGCAGGTGTCCTGGTCGGGCGACCAGTAGTTCACCGACGCGTACGGGCTGTGCGCCAGGTGGGCGCGCTTGACGGGCGTCGGACTGGTGCCGACCCAGCCCGTCAGCCTGCCGTCCTCCCAGGTCCAGATCGGGTGGAGCACCCTGCTGCGCGGGCGGCCGGCGCCGTCCACGGTGGCCACGGAGGCCCATACGATGCGGTGCGCCATCTCGACGAAGGCGGGGGCGGTGGTGGCGAGGTCGGGCACGGGGCAACACGTCCTTCCGATCATGGAACGGTCCGCCCGCACCCTACCCGCGCCCGGCCGGCCACGGACCCGGCCCGTGCTCGCCCGGGGCCGGGCCCGCGCCCCGGGCTCAACCCAGGTGTGCCAGCACCCGGTCCGGCGTCATCGGCAGCTCCCGCAGCCGTACCCCCGTCGCGTGGTGCAGCGCGTTGCCGATCGCCGCCGCCGTGCCGACGATGCCGATCTCGCCGATCCCCTTGCTGCCCATCGGGTTGAGGTGCCGGTCGTCCTCGTCGATCCAGTGCGCCTCGACGGCGGGCACGTCGGCGCAACTGGGCACGTGGTACGAGGCCAGGTCGCGCTCCGCGAAGTCACCGAAGACCGGGTCCATGGTGCTGCCCTCAAGGAGCGCCATGCCCAGGCCCATCACCATCCCGCCGATGAACTGGCTGCGGCCCGTGCGGGAGTTGAGGACGTGGCCGGCGGCGAAGACGCCGAGCAGCCGGCGCACCCGCGTCTCGCCGGTGTCGGCGTCGACGGCGACCTCGGCGAAGTGCGCGCCGAACGCGTGCCGGGCGTAGTCCGAGGCGGCGTCCGCCTCGCCCGAGGTGTCGGCGAAGGCACGCAGCGTGGTGGAGGGCACCTCGTCGCCGCCCGCCTCCTCGACCAGCGCCCGCAGCCGCAGGCAGGCGCGGTGCACGGCCCAGCCCCAGGACGCGGTGCCCGACGAGCCGCCCGCGAGCGGTGCCGCCGGCAGGTCGCTGCACCCGATGTCGATCAGGACGTGGTCCACGGGCACGTCGAGCGCGTCCGCGGCGATCTGGGCGAGCACGGTGCGGGCGCCGGTGCCGATGTCGGTCGCGTTGATCCGCACCCGGTAGCCGCCGCCGGGCTCGGTGCACGCCTCGGCGGTCGACGGCGAGACCAGTACCGGATAGGTGGCCGAGGCGACGCCCGTGCCGATCAACTGCCGGCCCTCGCGCCGGCTCCGGGGACGCGGGTCGCGGTCCGCCCAGCCGAAGCGCCGCGCCCCCTCGCGCAGGCACTCCACCAGGTGCCGGCTGCTGAACGGCTTCCCGGTGTCCGGCTCGACGGCCGGGTCGTTGCGTACCCGCAGTTCGATCGGGTCCATGTCGAGCGCCACCGCCAACTCGTCCATGGCCGACTCCAGCGCGTACATCCCCGACGCCTCGCCCGGCGCGCGCATCCACGACGGGCTCGGCACGTCGAGCGCCGCCACGTGGTGCGTGGTGCGGCTGTTGGGCGAGGTGTACATCGTGCGCGAGGGGGTCGCGGCCTGTTCCACGAACTCCTTGACCGTGGAGGTGTGGGTGAGGATCTCGTGCCCCAGCGCGTCGATCCGGCCCTGGCGGTCCGCGCCGATCCGCAGCCGCTGGATGGTCGGGGCCCGGTGGCCGACGACGCCGGCCAGTTGCTGGCGGGGCAGCGCCAGCCTGACCGGGCGGTCCACGTGGCGGGCGGCCATCGCGGCCAGCACCGCCTGCGGGCGCGGCGTGCCCTTGGACCCGAACCCGCCACCCACGTGCTCGGTGACCACCGTCACCTGCTCCGGGCGCAGCCCGAACAGCGGCGCGAGCGCCTCCTTGACCTTGGTCGAGCCCTGGTTCGAGTCGTAGACCGTCAGCCCGCCGTCCACCCAGTGGGCCGTGCTGGCGTGCGGCTCCATCGGGTGGTTGTGCTCGGCCTCCATGGTGTACGTGGCGTCCACGCGCACCGCCGAGGCCGCGTACGCGGCGTCGAAGTCGCCGCTCTCGCGGCGGGCCGGATGCCCGCCGTTGGCCTGCTCCGGCTCGTACGATCTCGGGTGGCCGCTGACCAGGACGACATCGTGCGGCTCGGCCGCGTAGTCGATCTGGAGCGCGGCGGCCATCGCGCGGGCCACCTCCAGGGTTTCGGCCACGGCCAGCGCCACGTACCAGCCGCGGTGCGGCACGTGCGGGCGCTGCAGGACGCTGAGGGTGGGGTCGTCGGCGGGGCCGAGGCGCGGCGCGTTCTCGTGGCTGAGCACCGCGAGCGCGCCGGGCATGGCGAGCGCGTCCGTGGTGTGCACGGCCCGCACCTCGCCGCGCGCGACGGTCGCCGGCACCGGCCAGGCGTACGCCATCTCCGGCAGGGCGTACTCGACCGCGTACCGCGCGCTGCCGGTGACCTTGAGCGGGCCTTCGAGGCGGCGCAGCGGGGCCCCGGTCTCGGGTGGGCGCATGGACTGCTCCTCAACGTGCCGAAGGTGGCTGGTGGTGGGCGTCGGCGAGCGAGGTCAGGACCTGGGTGGCCAGGTTCCGGGCGAGCGGCACCTTGAAACCGTTGTCGCGCAGCGGCCTGGCGGCGGCCAACTCGGCGTCGGCGGCGCGACGGAAGGAGTCCTCGGTCGCCGGCGCCCCGTGCAACGCCTGCTCGGCGACCCTGGCCCGCCACGGCTTGGCCGCGAGGCCCCCGAAGGCGAGCCGCGCCTCGCGCACCACGCCCTCGCGCACGTCGAGCACGGCGGCGACGGAGGCCAGCGCGAAGGCGTAGGAGGCGCGGTCGCGGGCCTTGCGGTAGGCGGAGCGCCCCGGCGGCGGGGCGGGCAGTTCGACGGCCGTCACCAACTCGCCGTGGGCGATGACGGTGTCCCGCTCCGGCAGGTCGGCCGGCAGCCGGTGGAACTCGGTCAGCGCGACCCGGCGCTCGCCGTCCGGCCCGCGCAGCACGACGCTGGCGTCGAGCGCGGCGAGCGCGACCGCCAGGTCGGACGGGTGGGTGGCCACGCAGTGCTCGGAGTGGCCGAGGATTGCCAGGTCCCGGTGGACGCCCTCGCGCGCGGGGCAGCCACTGCCGGGGGAGCGCTTGTTGCACGGCTTGCTCACGTCCTGGAAGTACAGGCAGCGGGTGCGCTGGAGCAGGTTGCCGCCGGTGGTGGCGGCGTTGCGCAACTGCCCCGACGCGCCGGCCAACAGCGCCTGGGAGAGCGCCGGGAACCGGGAGCGGATGACCGGGTGCGCGGCCAGGTCGCTGTTGCGGACGTTGGCGCCGATCCGCCACCGGCCGTCACGGAGCGGGTCGATGCCGGTCAGCGGCAGCCGGCTGACGTCCACGAGGAGTTCCGGCCGCTCCACGCCCAGCTTCATCAGGTCCACCAGGTTGGTCCCGCCGCCCAGGAAGCGGGCGCCCGGCTCGGTGGCCACGGTCGCGATCGCCGTGTCGACGTCCTCGGCGCGCACGTAGCCGAACGGCTTCACGGAGCCACCTCCTCGATGGCGGCCACGATGTTCGGGTAGGCGCCGCAGCGGCACAGGTTGCCGCTCATCCGCTCGCGGATCTCGGCCGGCGTCAGCGGCACCGGGGAGCCCGGCGGTGGGGCGCCGGAGCCGGCCCCGGGCAGCGGCGTGACGTGCGAGGGGTGGCCGCCGGCCGCCTCGGCGAGCACGCCGACGGCCGAGCACACCTGACCCGGGGTGCAGTAGCCGCACTGGAACCCGTCGTGATCGAGGAAGGCGCGCTGCACGGGGTGCGGTTGCTCGCCGTCGCTCAGCCCCTCCACGGTGGTGATCTCCTCGCCGTCGGCCGCGACGGCGAGCAGGAGGCAACTGTTGGTACGGCGACCGCCGACGAGCACCGTGCACGCCCCGCACTGGCCGTGGTCGCACCCCTTCTTCGGGCCCGTGTGGTCCAGGTGTTCGCGCAGCGCGTCGAGCACGGTGGTGCGGTGGTCGACGGTCAGCCGGTGGCTGGCGCCGTTGACCCGCAGGGTGATCTCCGAGGAGGTCGGGCGGTGCTGGACGGTGGGTGTCGGGATCGTTGCCATGGCGTCACGGCCCTTCGCTGGTGTGCTGCGGCCCCGTGGTCGCGTCCCCTCCCCGCCCCGGGACAAACCAGAAAGTATCGGCCAGTCACCCGGGTGGCGCACCGCCGGCCGGCGTACGCGCGCCCCGCGCCGCCGGCCGGGCGACGCGAGGGCCCGCCCGCCGCCCGGCGCGGGAGTGGCGCGGCCCGGCGGGGGAGTGGTGGGGGCGGCCGGGCAGCCCGCCGGCGCCGTACGCGCGGAACCGCCGACGGGTGCGTCCGGGAGGAGGCCGTGCGCTCGCTGGGGGAGTGCGGCGGCCCGGGCCGTACACCCGCCCGGCCCGGGCCGCCACTCACCACCCGGTGGCCGCCACCACCTCCCGGGCGATGTCCACCACCGTCCTGCCGTCGGTCGCCACCCGCACCGAGTCCGGCGGCGCGTGCCGGGCCAGGTGACGGGCCATGTGCGCGCTGCGCCGTATGTGCGCCCGCGCCTGGGAGCCGATCTCGCGGCCCGTCAGGCGGTCGCGGGCGGTGGCGTCGTCCGCCGTCAGCAGCACCGACACGATCCGTAACTCCGCGCCCAGCACGCGGCGGAACATGGCGCCCTCCAGCACGCTGACCGTGTTGGTGTAGATCAGCCGCCGCTGGCCCAGCGCGGCGTAATTGGCCCAGACCGCCGCCAGGTTGCGCTCGGTGATAGCCGAGCGGTCCGGGTCGTCGGGTGGGGCCGGGTGCACCTGGTCCATGAGGTCGCCCTCGATCAGGCAGTGGGCCGTGCCCGCCGCCCGCAAAGCGGCGGAGACCTCCCAGGCCACGGTCGACTTGCCGACGCCGGAGCGGCCGGCGATGAGCAGAGCTTCGTTGCGTTCCCCGGTGTTCACGCGCGGACCCTCGCAGACCGCCCCGCCCCGGGGCATCCCGTTTTCGCGGGCCGCCGGGCGGGGCCGGGCCGGTGCCCCGCGAGATGGCCGGCGGTCGCGTCGGTTTCCCGCCACACCGGGTCGGCGGACACACGGGCCGTACGGGGGCAAGCCCGTCACATGTCCGGGGTGGGCCGGGCCCGGGCGCCGAGTGGCTCCCGCGCTCGGTGGTCGGAGCTGTTACCGTGCGGCCCGTCTCCCGCACCACCCGACGGGCCATCAGATGGCCACGAGAGGACGCGACATGAGCTTGGACCGGCGCGGCTTCCTGTTCGGCGCGGCGACCGTCACCGCGGGCGGGCTCCTGGGGTACGCGGGCGGGCATCCGGCCGCGGCGCGCGAGGTACCGCGCGCCGCGCCGACGCGCTCGCCCCGGCCCACCGGGGGCTGGCTCGCGGACCTGGCCGACGACACCCCGGTGGCCCGCCTGAGCCTGCCGGGCACCCAGCACTCCGCGGTGCGCTTCGGCGGGGCCCAGGTCGCCCGCCAGCGCCGTACCATCGCCGACCAACTGGACCTGGGCATCCGGTTCCTGGACATCGGCTGCCGGTCGTCCCACTCGGCCTTCGCCGTCCACCACGGGGCGGTCTTCCAGCGCGTGCTCTTCGGCGAGGTGCTGCTGGCCTGCGAGGCGTTCCTGCGCGCCCACCCCTCGGAGACCGTGCTGCTGCGGCTGCGGCAGGAGCACTCCACCGTGCCGGACGCCGAGTTCCGGCGCGTCTTCGACCTCTACCTGGCGGGCTTCCGCCGACTGCTGCGGCTCGACGCGACGCTGCCCACGCTCGGCCAGGCGCGCGGCCGGGTCGTCCTGCTCGCCGACCACCCCAGGCTGCCCGGCGTCCCGTACGGCGACGCCGCGCTGTTCGACGTGCAGGACGACGCGACGGCGGCCCCGGCCGTGAAGTACCAGAAGGTCGAGCGCCACCTGCGCAAGGCCGCCGCCCGGCCCGGCAAGCTGTACGTCAACTACGTCGGCACCGCCGTCCAGGGCTCCCCGCGCGCGAACGCCCGGTACCTCAACCCCCGGGTGCACCGCTTCCTGACCGGCCCGCACGGCCGCCGGCTGACCGGGCTCGGCGTGGTGGCCCTGGACTTCCCCGACGCCACGCCGGCGCTCGTGCACACCATCATCCGGCGCAACCAGCGGGCCGCCACGGCCGCCGGCGCCGCGTAGCGCCGCCGCCGGGGGCGGGGCGGGCGGCGGGGACGCCCGCCCCGACGCTTCCCCGCCCTCGCGTCCACGGGTCGCCGGGCCCGTGAGCCGCCGCGCCCCGCGCTGTGTCGGTGGGCCCCGCTGTCACACCCGTACGCGCGACGCGCCGGGAGCCGTCGGACGCGGCCATCGCCGAACATTTGAGGGGCCCGTACGGTCACACCGCGTACTTCATCGGTGAACTGTGCGTCGCTGAGGGTCTCTCGCGGGCCCGCCGCGCTAACTTGCGAGCATGGACGACGCCGCCCCCTCCGCGCCCGTCCCCGCCCCCTGGCGGGACCCATCGACCAGGACTGGCTGCCGCGACGGCCCTGGCCCCCGTGGCTGAGGATGTACCCCACCCGCCCCGGCGAGCCGTACCCGGCCGACCTCCCCGAACGGCTCGGCGCCTACCTCACCGACCTCGTGCTCTTCGGCCTGCTGACGTGCGTCACGGCGGTGCCGAGCCTGGTGGTGGACGGGCCCGTCGCCCCGGTCGCCGCCCTGACCGCCGCCGGACTGCTGTTCTGCTACTCGCCGCTCACCACCGCCCGCTGGGGCGGCTCCCCGGGAAAGCTGCTGTTCGGACTGCGCGTCGCGCACGCGCAGGACGGCGGCGCGCTGCCCTACCGGATCGCCCTCGGGCGGCACCTGACCCACGTCGGCATGATCGCGCTGTGCGGCGTCGACCAGCTCTGGTCCCTGCGGGACGAGCCGCTCCAGCAGTGCCTGCACGACCAGGCCGCCGGCACCGTCGTCGTCCGCCTGGAGGCGCCGGAGCCCTGGGTGCCGGGCGGGCTGTGACCCGGTGCCGCGCCGCGCGCCCCCGGAACGCGGGCCCGTGACAGCGCGATGGAGCCCCGGCCGCCTCGTGGCGACCGGGGCTCCATCCGTTTTTCACTCGTTTTCCACACGTTTCAACCGGGGCGTCGGCCCGCGCAGAGCGGACGCCACCAGCGGGGCCGCCCTGCCGTCAGGCGGCGGCCAGTTCGTCGCGCACCTCGCGGAAGGCGGTCACCGCGCGGTGTACGTCGTCGGTGGAGTGCGCCGCCGAGAGCTGCACGCGGATGCGGGCCTTGCCCTTGGGCACGACCGGGTAGGAGAAGGCGATCACGTAGATGCCGCGCTCCAGCAGCGCGGCGGCCATCCGCGCGGCCAGCGCCGCGTCGCCGATCATCACCGGGGTGATGGCGTGCTCGCCGGGCAGCACGTCGAAGCCGGCCGCCGTCATCTCCGAACGGAACAGCGCGGTGTTCGCGCGCAACTGCTCGCGCAGGTCGCCCGAGGCCGCCAGCAGGTCGAGCACCTTCAGCGAGGCACCGACGATGGAGGGGGCGAGGGAGTTGGAGAACAGGTACGGGCGCGAGCGCTGGCGCAGCAGCTCGACGATCTCCGCGCGGGCGGCCACGTAACCGCCGCTGGCGCCGCCGAGCGCCTTGCCGAGCGTGCCGGTGACGATGTCCACCCGGTCCCGCACGCCGTACAGCTCCGGCGTGCCGCCGCCGTTCTCGCCGACGAAGCCGACCGCGTGCGAGTCGTCCACCATGACCATGGCGCCGTACCGCTCGGCCAGGTCGCAGATCTCGTCCAGCGGGGCGATGTAGCCGTCCATGGAGAACACGCCGTCGGTGACCACCAGCGTGCGGCGCGCTCCGGCCGCCTCCTTCAGGCAGCGCTCCAGGTCGGCGAGGTCGCGGTTGCGGTAGCGGTAGCGGGCCGCCTTGGACAGCCGGATGCCGTCGATGATGCTGGCGTGGTTCAGCTCGTCGGAGATGACCGCGTCACCGTCGGCGAGCAGCGTCTCGAAGACGCCGCCGTTGGCGTCGAAGCACGAGCTGTACAGGATCGTGTCCTCGGTGCCGAGGAACTCCGAGATCCGCCGCTCCAGCTCCTTGTGCGGCGTCTGGGTGCCGCAGATGAAGCGCACCGACGCCATGCCGAAGCCCCAGTCGTCCAGGGCCTGCTTGGCCGCGGCGATCACCTCGGGGTGGTCGGCGAGGTCGAGGTAGTTGTTGGAGCAGAAGTTGACGACCGCGGCGTCGCCAACGCGGACGCTCGCGGACTGCGGGCTGGCGATCACGCGCTCGGACTTGTACAGGCCGGCGTCGCGGATCTCCTCCAACTCGGCACGCAGATCCTGGCGCACGCTGTCGAACACGGGGGCTCCTTCGGGACGGGTCGGTGGTTCGCGGTCGCGCTCGGGCCGGCTCTCCCGCGGCGCGGGCGACCCGAACGCGTGGGTCAGGCGAGGGTGGGACGGGTCCAGTCGATGATGACCTTGCCGCACGCGCCGGAGCGCGCGGTGGCGAACGCGTCCGTGTGCTGCTCGAAGCCGAACCGGTGGGTGATCACCGGCGAGATGTCCAGGCCGTTCTGGAGCAGCACCGACATGGCGTACCACGTCTCGTACATCTCCCGACCGTAGATGCCGCGCAGCGTCAGCATGCGGGTGACCACCGTGGCCATGTCCACGGGGACCTCCTCGGCGGGCAGGCCGAGCACCGCGATCCGGCCGCCGGGGCTCATGGTGGCGATCATGTCGCGCAGCGCGTCGGCGCGGCCCGACATCTCCAGGCCGACGTCGAAGCCCTCGTTCATGTCGAGGTCGGGCATCACGCTGGCGATGGAGCGGTCGCTGACGTCGAGGCTGAGCGTGGCGCCCATCTTGCGGGCGAGGTCGAGCCGGTACGGGCTGACGTCGGTGATCACCACGTTCCGGGCGCCCGCGTGGTGGGCGATGGCCGCGGCCATCATGCCGATCGGGCCCGCGCCCGTGACGAGCACGTCCTCGCCGAGCACCGGGAAGGACAGCGCGGTGTGCACGGCGTTGCCGAACGGGTCGAAGATCGCCGCCACGTCGAGGTCCACCTCGTGCCGGTGCACCCACACGTTGGACGCGGGCAACACCACGTACTCGGCGAACGCGCCGTCGGTGTGCACGCCGAGGCCGATCGTACGGATGCACAGGTGACGCCGGCCGGCCATGCAGTTGCGGCACTTGCCACACACGAGGTGGCCCTCGCCGCTGACGGTGTCGCCCGGCGCGATGTCCCTGACGCCGGCGCCGATCTCCACGACCTCGCCCACGAACTCGTGGCCGATGATCAGCGGCGCGCACACCGAGCGGGCCGCCCAGTCGTCCCAGGCCGCGATGTGCAGGTCGGTGCCGCAGATCCCGGTGCGCAGCACCCGGATGAGCACCTGGCCGTCCCCGGCGTGCGGGGTCGGCACCTCGGTCAGTTCGATGCCGGGCCCGGCGGCGGTCTTCACCAATGCCTTCATGGGCGCCCACTGTGGTGCGCGCACGCTGTGAAGTCCATCGGCATTTTCCCAGGTCGCCTGTGAAGGTGAGCTTCACAGGCGTGCCATACTGCCCCGGTGATCGACCCCAGAAGGCTGCGCGTCCTGCGCGCTCTCGCGGACCACGGCACCGTCACCGCCGCCGCGCAGGCGCTCTACCTCTCGCCATCGGCCGTCTCCCAGCAACTGGCGGCCCTGGAGGCCGAGGTGGGCCACGCGCTGTTGGAGCGGCGGGGGCGGGCCGTGCGGCTCACGGCGACCGGCACCGTGCTGGCCGGCCACGCCACCAAGATCGCCGCGCAGCTCGAACGCGCCGAGGCCGACGTGGCCGCCTGCGCGGCGGGGGTGACCGGGGAGGTCACCGTGGCCGCGTTCGCCACCGCGATCACCGAGGTGGTCGCCCCGACGCTGGTCGCGCTCCGCGAACTGGCTCCCGGCGTGCGGGTACGGGTCAAAGACGCCGAGGGCCGGGAGTGCCACCGGCTGCTGATCGCGGGGGAGGCCGACGTGGCGGTGGCCGTGGAGGACCGCGAGACGCTGGGGCGCTGGGACGACCGGATGCTGCGCGAGCCGCTGTATGCCGAGCCGTTCGACGTCGTCCTGCCTCCCGACCACCCGCTGGTCGGGGCGCCGGACGTGGACCTGGCCGCCCTGGCGGGTGACCCGTGGATCACGCCGTGGCCCGGGAACCCGGTCCACGACGCGGTGGTCCTGGCCTGTCAGGAGGCCCGGTTCCAACCCCGGGTGGCGTCCCTGTCCGACGACTTCCGTGCCGTGTGCGCGCTGGTCGCCGTCGGCGCGGGGGTCGCGCTCGTGCCACGCTCCGCGCTGCCGGGGGCGGTCGCCGAAGGCGTCGTGGTCCGCCCCGTGCGCGGCCGGGGCCCCATCCGCAAGGTGTTCACGGCGGTACGCGCGGGCACCGAGCACCATCCGCTGCTGCGCCAGGCGCTGGCCGGCCTGCGGGAGACCGTGGCGGCGCTGCCCGTGTGAGCCGGCGCCGTCCGCCGGCGCGCGGCATGGCGCCGGCCCGCGCCCGTGGGGACGGCGAGCGCGGGCCAAGTCGGGACAGCCAGCCCCGTGTCGGCTCTGGGGCGGCCAATCCCGGTGCGGTCAGCTCTGGGGGAGCAGGGAGCCGAGCGGGCCCAGGTCGAGGTTGAGGTCGGCCATGGTCAGCCCGTAGCGCTCGCACAGTTCGGCCATCCGCTCCTCCAGCGCCAGTAGCGTGCGGCCCACCTGTTCCTCCTGCTCCGGGCTGAGGTCGCCCTGGTCGGCGCGGTGCAGGGCGGTGCGCTCCATGAGCTGGCGCACCAACTCCACGATGGTGAGCACCAGGCGGATCAGGTCCCGCTCCACGGTCTGCGGGTCGGTGGCCAGCCGCCGCGCGCCGGCCGTGCTCCCGGGCGTGGCGGGGGCGACGGGAGAGGCGAACGGCGTGGCGGCCGGGTCGGGCGTGGTGGCCGGGTCGGGTTCGGCCGTGGTGTGGCCGGGCCGCTCGGGTGGGTGCTGTGTGGTGGGGCGTGGCTGGGGCACGGTTCGGCTCCCTTCTGGACCGCGCGCACGCCGGGGCGTGTCACGGCGCGCGGCGGCGTGGGTCGTGGCTCTCGCGGGCGGCGCGGGGGTCCGGTGGGCCGGTGCGTCACCAGGGGGCGGGGCTCTGTTCGGTGATCGAGCGAATGACGGCCCGCAGGTTCACGTGCACCAGGTCCACGTCCGCCACGGAGATCACCAGATCGCCGGTGATGACGGCGCCCCCGGTCAGCAGCCGGTCCAACAGGTCGATCAGCGCCACCTGCCGCCCGGCCAGGGCGTCGTCGCCGTCGGGCACGGCGCCGCCAGAGGGGACGGCGAGCCCGGTCGCGGGGGGCTCAGCTCTCATGGCCAAGCCCCTCGCCACCGGGTTCCGCCCCGGGTGGTGTGGCGAAGGAGTACGGGGCCCAGGGGCCCGTCAGCTCCACCCGTACGCCGGCGGCGCCGGCCGCGGCGTGGCGCACCGCGTCCTGGAACGCGTCGACGTGCTCGGCGGCGACCAAGTACGCGTCGTTGACGAGGTTCTCGCCACGGGAGGTGGCCAACTCGCCCTGCTGCGGGCGGTGGGCGACGCGATCGACCGCCCACTCGGCGGCCGTCGCCCGCACCCGCGCCACCACCTCGCGCGCCGTGCGGTCGGCGGCGCGCCGCGCCTCCCGGGCGGCCCGGCGCCGCTGGAGGTAGGCGCGCCCCGGCGTGTCGGCGCTCCCGTCGGCGGCCGGCGGCGGTGACGGGCCGGCGTCCGGTTCGGCGTACACCTTGACGCCCCACTCCGCGTGCCCCGTCAGCCGGTCGAGCGACTCGCGCAGCGCGGTGCCGTGCTCGCGCAGCATCTGGGCGACCCGCGAGGCGTCCTGGTAGACGGTGCCGAGTCGCAACGGCAGCACGGTGGTCACCGCGCTGGCGGCGGCCACCACCTCGTGGTGCGACCTGGCGATGACCGTCAGCCGCTCCAGGTCCTCCAACTGGGCGCGCAGCCCGGCCTCGCTGAACGCGTCCGGCGCCACCGCGCACACCAGCGCGCCGAGCCCGTCGGCCCACACGGCCCGCACGTCCGCCCCGTCCAGCCCCGACACGCCGGCCGCCGCGGCGGCCAGCTCCGGAGTATGGCGGCCGATGGCGAAGGCGTAGCACGGGCCGGTCTCGGGGCCCACGCCCGCGCCGTCGGCCGCCGGCAGGGGAGAGGGCGGGGCGGGGGCCTGGGGGGTGGCCTGGTCGCTCATCGGTTGCTCCCTTCGCCGCGTTCGTCGAGGTTCCGGCGTTCGTCGAGGCCAACGCGTTCGTCGCGCTCGCCGTGGTCGTCGCGCGGGGCCGCCGGGCCGGAGGCGGCCGACGCGCCGGCGCGCAACTGGGCGAGTTCGGCGCGCAACCGCGCGTTCTCCTCGACCAGTTCACGCCCCGCCGCCTCCCCGGCCGCGCCCGCCGCCCCGTCCGTGGTCGCCACGGGCACGGCGGGCGCGTCGGGTACGGGCGGCGCCGCTGGCGACGGGGCGGGGCGCTGGGCCAGTGAGGACAGCGAGGGGTCGCGTTCCCACCAGTCGATGCCCATCTCCTTCGCCTTGTCGACCGACGCGACGACGAGCCTGAGCTTGATCGTCAGCAGTTCGATGTCGAGCAGGTTGATCTGGATGTCGCCGGCGATGACCACGCCCTTGTCCAGGACGCGTTCCAGGATGTCGGCCAGGTTGGCGGACGGCTCCGCGCCACGGGGCGACAGGCCACTGGCGAGCCCCGGCCGGCTGGCGAGCGGATCAGACATGGCGGACACCTCCTTGGTTCGGCCGTGGTTCGGCCTCGGTTCGGCTCGGACCCGACCGGGGGTTGACCTCGGATCGGCCCGGGCCGGGGTGCGCGCCGGCGGTGCGCGGGCGCGGCCCGGTGCGCGGCGGCGCGCTACTGCTGCGCCGACCCGAGCTGGCGTTGGCGGTACTCGTACCACTCCAACTGGTCGAGCAGTTCGTCCTCCCGGCGGTCGAACTCCTCCTCGCCGATGTGGCCCGCGTCCCGCTCGGCCACCAGCGCGGCGAGCCGCTCACGCACCGGCTGCGGGTCGTACGCCTGCCGCTCGGCGGCGGTCACCACCTGGCCGATCACCCAGGCCGTGCCGCGCACGGGGGCGAAGGGCAGCGTCAGCAGCCCGGTCACCAGTCCCACGGTCCCTCCTCGGCTGGCCTTCCTCGGACATCTCCCCGCCGGCGCCCGCGCCGGCGGGTCGCTCACACGAAGCTGTACGGCGGCAGCGGCCCGTGCAGGCTGAGCACGTAGCCGGCGCCCTGGCGCTCGACCTCCTCGTCCACGGCCCGCGCGAACGCCGCCGCCTCGTCCCGCTTGACCAGGAACGACACGTTGAGGAAGTGGCTCGCGGTCGCCGAGCCCACGCGGTGGCCGAGCCCGGCGGGCGCCAGGTGGGTCACCACGCTGTCGGCCACCGCGTCCTGGCGCGTGCGTACCTCGCGCGCGATGAGTTCACCCAGCCGCAGCCGCTCGGTGTGGGCCTCCGGCCGCTGCCGGGTGACCTCGTTCAGTTCGCGGATCTCCGCCGATTCGGCGACGATCTCGCGGAGCATGTCGGCCTCGTCCCGCGAGACCTTCACGTGGTACTCGACGCACCCGTCGATCTCCTTGAGCCGCTGGCCGTACTCGTCCCGCCGCTCGTCAAGCGCCGCGAGCACCTGACCGTCGTCCGGCCCCACCAGCCCGAACCGCATGGGCAGCGCGGTGCCCTCGTCCAGCAGGCGGCTCAGCACGCTCTGATGAGCCATCAGATCACGCCGCTTGGCCCGCAGGTCTTCGGGGGCGTCGCTGACGACCGCCCCCAACGCGTCGGTCTTGAGGACACGCAGCTCACCGGCGGGGTCGCCCACCCCGTGCAACCCTTCGAGGCGCAACGGGTGGTCGACGGGCGTGATGGCGTACACGTACGTCGACATGGGTCACTCCCCCCGGGCCGTGGAGCGCCGGCTGGTGGTCTTCTTGCCGTCGCCGTCGGCGCTCTCGGGTTCGTCGTCCCCCTTGCGCCCACGCCCGAGGGTCTGGCCGACGGCCTCGACCGCGCCGGACAGGGCGCCCTTGGACTTGCCCTTGGCGCCGCTCTCGGTGGCCTCGCCGACGATGTCGGTGAGCTGGGTGGGGGCCTTGCGGCCGGACTCCAGGTCCAGCCGGTTGCACGCCTCGGCGAACCGCAGGTAGGTGTCCACGCTGGCGACCACCACGCGCACGTCCACCTTGAGGATCTCGATGCCGACGAGCGACACCCGGACGAACGCGTCGATGACCAGACCGCGGTCCAGGATCAGCTCCAGCACGTCGTACAGCGTTCCCGAGTTGCCGCCCTGGCTCGGCGCGGCCGTGGGGGATTGCGCCATCACTGACATGACGCCTCCTCTCTTCCTTCTTCGGTCGTTTCTCGCTTCTCGATCTGTGGGGGCATGGCTGAACTGCTCGTGGGCGTGCCCGTGAACAGGGCAGGGGAGAGCGGTGCGCTGGCGGGGGCGACGCGCGTACGCCGGGCGCGCGGGGGGTCCGCGCGGGGGCGGGTACGGGTCGGCCGGTGCCGCCGCGTCGTGCTGTATCGCGCTGTGACGCGCTGTGTAGTGGGTCGCTCGTGGGGTGTTAGCGGTCGAGTTGGCCGCGGGCGTAGCGGCGGGTGCGCTCGTAGCCGAGGAGGCGACCGCCCGGGTCCAGGTCCACGCGGTAGGAGGCCAGGATGCTGGTGGTGTCGGGCACCCGGGCCACCTCGACCACCTCGACGTCGGCCGTCCAACCGGCGTCCGTGGCCCGCAGCGCGGAGACCGCGCTCGGCTCGTCGCCCACCAGCTCGCCCAGTTGCCGGGCGGCGCTGCGCATCGCCTCGGCCGCGCTGAGACGGGTCTCCTGGTCGTCACCCCGCTGGTCGTGGTCCTGGTCGTCGGTCGTTCTCGCCATGTCCACTCCGTCCCTTTTCGCGCCGACGGTTCCGCCGACAGCCGCGTCTCTCGCTGCCGTGACCGGGTGCCCCGGCGCCGCCAACGTATGCACCGACCTTGCGCGTTGTCGGCCGCCTCACCGGCCGGTCAGGGCCCCGCGGGCGCCCCGGGACCGCCGAGCGGGAGTTCGCGCGACCCCGTCGGCAGCCACACCCGTACGGAGTGCGGCGTGACGTGTGCCCTGGCCGTCGCGCGCAGCGCGGCCGGGTCGAGCCCGTCGCGCGCCAACCCGACGAGCGACACCAGCACGTGGCCGCCGCCCGGATGCGCGCCCAGCCGGAGCGTGGGCGTCGCGGAGTGCGGGCCGTACGCGTTGGAGTGGGCTCCGCGCACCAGTTCCCCGGCGTCCTCGTCCCAGTGGAGTACGGCGACCAGGGCGCTGGTCAGCCCGTCGGCGGTGCGGGCCAGCGCCCAGCCGGGCCCCGTCTCGCCCACCGGCGGCAGGTCGGCGGCGACGGCGTACCCGCCCTCGCGCACCACCGTGCCGGCCGGTGCGTCGACCCGGTGCACCCGGATCTCCCACGGCCCGTCCGGCGCGCTGACCGTCTCCACCCGCGCGCCGCTCGGCCCGGCGCCCGCCAGCGCGACGGCGTGCCAGGAGGCGGCCACGCCCGCGGCGCAGCGCACCGGGTGGATGCGCGACCGCCGCGACGGCGCGCCCAGGCCCGGTGTGCTGACCCGGCTCGCGCCCGGTGTCGAGGCGTCACCCCGGTGGTTGGCCGGCGTGAAGAGCGCCACGTGCTGGTCCACCCGGTCCTCCGCCGTGTGCCCGGCCGTCTCGGGCGCGGTGGCCGTGGCGTAGGCGAACTTGGCGTAGTGCGGGTCGTCCCGCGGTCCGGCGGCCTCGTCCGCCGCGCTCGCCCCGGCGGCGCCGGGTGACCCGGCTGGGGCGGGCGGCTGGTGGTCGCTGCCGTGGTTGAGCAGGCGCACGATGCCGTCGCGCCGGGTGCCGTGCAGCAGCCAGCCCGGCGCGGGCAGCGCCGTGCGGAAGTCGGACTCCTCCACCGGCAGCGGGCGTTCGGTCCGCGTCCAGGCCGGGTGCTGGTCCGGCAGCAGCAGTCCGAGGAACGCCTTGCTGGCCCAGTACGGCGACGCGGGCCCGGAGTACGCCTGGGTGGCCGGCGGATATGTGCCGTACCAGCCGAGCGGCAGCAGTCCCCGGGCGTCGGGCGCCCCGCGCAGCGTGAAGTGCCGGACCGCGCCGGAGGCCAGGCGGCGGCTCTGGCCGGGCGCCAGCGGCGTGCAGCCCACCAGCTCGCCGAGCCAGGCCGGGGCCGCGGCGGCGTACCGGTAGGTCAGCGAGCGCCCCTGGTGGACGGGGGCGCCGTCGGCGCCGAAGAAGCGCGGGTAGTCGGCCAGGAACCGGCGCAGCCGCGCCCGGTAGACCGCGCCCCGGCCGCCGTCGCGGTCCGGGCCCGCCATGCGCGACCACAGCAGCGGGTACAGGTGCAGGGCCCAGGCGTTGTAGTAGTCGAAGTTCCGCCCGTCGCCGTCGCGGTACCAGCCGTCGCCCACGTACCAGTCCTCGACGCGGTCGAGCCCGTCGTCGATGGCCCGCTGCCGGTACGGGGCGCCGACCGAGGCCAGGAACTCCTCGGCCACCACCGGGAAGAGCCGCCAGTTGTTGTCCCAGGTGTGCCGGCCGGCGAAGCCGGAGAGCCAGGCCACCACCCGCTCCCGGACCCCGTCCGCGAGCAGGTCCCACAGCCAACGCCGGCTCTCCCACAGGCCGATGGCGATCGACGCGGCCTCCACCATCGGCTGCGAGCGGTCCGCGAGCGCCGGCCACGCCTCGCTACCGGCCGGGTCGGTTCCGGCGGCGAGCCCCGCCGCGTACCGCTCGACCAACGCGGGGGCCACCGCGCCACCCGCGCCCGCGACGCGGAAGGACGCCAGCAGGAACGAGCGCGCGAACCCTTCGAGGCCGTCCGAGTCCACTCCGGACGAACTCGCGCGGCCTGGCAGTTGGTACCGGGCCCAGCCGGGCGTCGCGTACGGCACGAGCGCGTCCAGCAGGTGGTCGGCCAGGGCCTCCCAGTGCGCCCGGGTCCAG
Organism: Streptomyces sp. 71268; assembly: GCF_029392895.1. Lineage (NCBI taxonomy): Bacteria > Bacillati > Actinomycetota > Actinomycetes > Kitasatosporales > Streptomycetaceae > Streptomyces > Streptomyces sp. 71268. Next base: position 328,059 of record NZ_CP114200.1, on the reverse strand, counting down.
CCGGTGTACGGGGACCGGGCGCGGTCGGCGGGCGGCAGCGACAGCCGGGGCGCGGGCACGGCGGCTAACGCCCGTCGGCGGGGGCGGCCCCCGCCGGCGTCGTGGGTGGCGCGGGGGAGGGCGGCGCGGTGGGCGCCGCGCGGGGGCCCGGGAGGGCGGGGCCGAAGCGCTGGCGGTACGCGGCGGGGCTCAGCCCCGTGGCGCGGCGGAGCTGGGCGCGCAGGTTGGCGCCGGTGCCCAGGCCGCTGAGCTGGGCCACGCGGTCCAGGCTGGGCTCCCCGCGCTCGATCAACCGGCAGGCCAGGGCGGTGCGTTCGGCGTTGAGCCAGCTCAGCGGCGTGGTGCCGAGCTGCGCGCGGAACCAGCGGTGCAGCGTCGCCTGGCTGACGGCCGCGCGGGCGGCCAGGTCCACGATGGTCAGCGGCTGGTCGAGGCGCTCCCGTGCCCAGTCGAGCACCGGCGCGAGACCGGTGTCCGGTGTCGCCGGCACCGGCACCCGCACGAACTGCCGCTGGCCGCCGTCGCGGTGCGCGGCGAACACCAGCCGCCGGCTGACCGCGTTGGCCACGGCGGCGCCGTGGTCCCGCCGGATCAGGTGCAGCCCGAGGTCGAGGGCGGCCGCGCTGCCGGCGGCGGTGAGCACGTCGCCGTCGTCCACGTACAGCACGTCGGGTTGCCAGCGCACCGCCGGGTAGCGCAGGGCGAACGCGTCGGCCCAGCGCCAGTGGGTGGCGGCCGGGCGCCCGTCGAGCACGCCGGCCGCGGCCAGCGTGGCGGCCCCGGTGCACAGGCTCACCAGTCGCGCCCCGCGCGCCGCCGCCCGCCGGACGGCGTCGAGCACGGCGGCGCTGGGCGGGGTTTCCGGGTCGGGTCGGTTCGGCACCACCACGGTGTTCGCCGCGTCGGCCACGCTCAGGTCGGCGACGCCGGACAGGGTGAAGAAGCCGGCGTGCATCCGCACGGACGGGGTGGCCGCGCACAGGGCGAACTCGTACCACGGCACGTCAAGTTCGGGCCGGCGCAGCCCGAACAGCTCGGTCATCACGCCCAGTTCGAAGGGGTTCGAGCCCTCGTCCACGATGACCGCCACCCGGTGCGACCGGTCGACGCCCCGCGACCGGGGCCCGGCCCCGCGTCGGCCGTCTTCCAACGCCCGACGCCCGCGCCCGTGCCGGCGCTCATGATGGCCCTCGGACTCGTGCTTGGGCTCGGGCTCAGGCTCGGGCTCGTGCGAGGATCCTTGCGGCATACGCGATTTCTAGCACTCCCGTGGCGCGGTGTCATGGACGCAGGATGGTCGGGTGAACGACGACACCTTCCTCCCCGACCAGTCCGAGCACGCCCCCGGTACCGCCCCCGGCGCCCCGTCGAGCGGCGAGGCCCGTACGGCGGACGCCCTCGCCGAGCCGCTGGCGCTCCGGTCCGCGCTGGCCACCTTCGACGCGCTGTGGAGTCCGCGCATCGTCGCCCACGTCAACGACTACGACGTACGGGTGGCCAAGATGAAGGGCGACTACATCTGGCACCTGCATACCGACACCGACGAGTTCTTCCTGGTCATCGACGGTGAGCTGGACCTCGGCCTGCGCGACGGGGCGCCGGCGACCCCCGGTGGTCCGCGCGGCGAGCGCGTGGTCACGCTCACTGCGGGGTCGGTGTTCGTGGTGCCGCGCGGCGTCGAGCACCGGCCCTCGTCGGCCGCCGGCGCGTCCGTCCTCCTCTTCGAGCCCACCGGCACGCTGACCGTCGGTGACCGGCACGAGTCGGTGCCCGACCACGTGGACGTCACGACGGGACACGCCCTGAACTGACGGGTACGCCGCCCGCTCCGGCGGCGGGCCCCGCGTCAGCGGTCGGGGAGTGCCCGGCCGACCGGGGCCGACCCGCTCGGCGCGCGGTCGTCAGGGCGCAGCGGCGGGCGGGTCGTCCGTGGGAGCGGTGACGTAGGCCGGGCGCCGGGGGCGGTCGCCCATCACCTGGTCGCACAGGTCGGAGCAGGTGCGGTTGATCAGGCGCGAGACGTGCATCTGCGATATGCCGAGCTGCTCGGCGATGCGGCTCTGCGTCATGTCGCAGAAGAACCGCAGGTACAGAATGCGCCGCTCCCTCTCCGGCAGCTTGCTGAGTACCGGCCGGACCGCCTCCCGGTCGATGACCTGGTCGAAGCCCGGCTCCTGGTCGGCGAGCGTGTCGACCAGCGAGTAGCCGTCCTCGGTGCCCGACAGCTCGGCGTCCAGCGACAGCGCCGCGTAGCAGTCCAGCGCCTGCATGCCGAGCCGTACGTCGGCCTGGCTGAGTCCGGTGTGCTCGGCGATCTCCGCCACGCCCGGAATCCGGTCCTCCAGCGTGGGGGAGAGGTCCCGGCACGCGGCGCGCACCTGGTTGCGCAGCTCCTGGACCCGGCGCGGCACGTGCAGCTCCCACATGTGGTCGCGGAAGTGCCGCTTGACCTCGCCGACCACGGTCGGCACGGCGAAGCTCTCGAAGGCGATCCCGCGCGTCGGGTCGTACCGGAGGACCGCCTTGACCAGGCCGAGGGCGGCCACCTGACGCAGATCCTCCAGGGCCTCGCCCCGATTGCGGAACTGCCGGGCGAGCCGGTCGGCCATGGGGATCCAGGCCACGATGATGCGTGTTCGCAGGGCCTCCTTCTCGGGCCCGTCCTCCAGCACGGACAGCCTGCGGAAGTCGGCGGCGGTGTCGGGCGCGTCATCGTGCGGATGTTTGGCGGAGCGTGTGGCGTGTACTCGTGCGGTCGTCATGGAAAACAGCTCCCGGAACGGCGGACGATTCTCCACCGGGGCGCACGCGTCGGCTCGACACGGTGCGGGGAGCAGACGCGACCGCCCCCGTGGTGCGTGCCTTCGGTCCGAAGCACGGTGCTGACTCGCCCGCGGGACCCCGGAGGCGCGCCCTGGCAGGGGCACGTACGTCCGTGAATCTGGACCAAGCGGGCATATCCCACCGTAGCCACTTCCCCGCCCGCACGCATCAGACGGGCCGCGCGGTGGGCGACGCGGCCGCCCCCGCCCGGGCGTTCGCGCCTGCCCGAGCGGGCCCCGCTCGGGCGCTGGGCGAGCCGCCCCCTTCCGGCGGCGCGACCCGCGCGCTACGGGTGCGACCCGCACGTCAGGGCGCGCCGCGGGTGCCTCGCGCGACGCCGCTGGCGCGCGTCAGGACACGCCGCGAGGGCGGAACTGCACGCTGATGCGCGGGCCCGTCGCCCTGGTCGACTTGGGGATGGCGTGGTCCCAGGTGCGCTGGCAGCTTCCGCCCATGACGATCAGATCGCCGTGCCCGAGTGGCCAGCGCAGCGTCGGGCCGCCGCCGTCGCGCGGGCGCAGCAGCAGCGGTCGCGGCTGGCCGACGGAGACGATCGCCACCATGGTGTCCTCGGCCGCGCCCCGCCCGAACCGGTCGCCGTGCCAGGCCACGCTGTCCCGTCCGTCCCGGTAGAAGCACAGCCCCGCGCTCACGAAGGGTTCGCCCAGCTCGGCCGCGTAGTGCGCGCTCAGTCGGGCGCGGGCCTCGTCGAGCGCGGGGTGCGGCAGGGGATCGCCGGCCCGGTAGGTGGCCAGCAGGCGCGGTACGTCGACGGTGCGCTCGTACATCCGCCGCCGCTCCGCTTGCCAGGGCACGGTTCGCGCCAGGTGGGTGAAGAGTGCGTCGGCGCCGGACAGCCAGCCGGGCAGGACGTCGATCCAGGCGCCGTGGGCGAGCGGGGTGCGCCGGACTCCCGTCAGTGGGCGCGGCGCGATCTCCTCCGTCGTGTCGAAGAGTGAACCCTGCAAGGAAACCGCCATGTGTCCCAGCATACGCCCGAAATAGAACAGGCGATCGAACGGGAGAGGGTTGGGAGGAGCCGACGGTCGGCAAAGTGCTGAATTATCGGGGAATGCACCGGTCGCCCCGCCCCCGCATCGATGCCAGCATGTGGCTATGGGTCGTTCCCGGTTCCCGTCGGCCTCCACCGCCACCGGTCGACGCCCACCCCGCCGCGACGGCCCCCGCACGCGCTCGCTGCTGAGCGCGCGCAGCATCGCCGGTCAGATCTTCCTGCTCCAACTGCTCATCGTCCTGCTGATCGTGGCCGCCGGTGTGGCGGCCCTCGTGCTCCAGGCCCGTCGCGACGACGAGGGCGAGGCGCGCCAGCGCGCGCTGGCCGTCGCCGAGGCGTTCGCCGAGGCGCCCGGCGTCGTCGAGGCCCTGGGCGCGAGCGACCCCACGGCGGTCCTCCAGCCGCGCGCCGAGGCGGCCAGGGCGGGCGCGGACATCGACTTCGTCGTCGTCATGCGCACCGACGGCACGCGCTACACCCACCCCGAGCCGGACCGCATCGGCCGAAGGTTCGTCGGCGACATCGGCCCCGCCCAGCGCGGCGAGTCCAGTACCGAGACCGTCGACGGCACCATCGGCGAGGTGGTCCAGGCGGTGGTGCCCGTCACCGACCGCGAGGGCGAGGTGGTGGGCCTCGTCTCGGCGGGCCTGCGCACCAGCCGCGTGAGCCAGTCGCTCCACGACGAACTGCCCATCCTGCTCGGCGGCGGCGCGGCGGGCCTGGCCCTGGCGCTCGGCGGCAGCGCGCTCGCGGGCCGGCGGCTGCGCCGCCAGACGCGCGGCCTCGACCCCGCGAAGCTCGCCCGGATGTACGAGCACCACGACGCGGTGCTGCACGCGGTCCGCGAGGGGGTGCTCATCGTCAGCGGTGAGCGCCGGCTGCTGCTCGCCAACGACGAGGCGCGCCGCCTGCTCGCGCTCCCCGCCGACGCGGAGGGCCGGCCCGTCACCGAGCTGGGCCTCGACGCCCCGCTCGCCGACGTGCTGGCCACCGGCCGCGCCACCACCGACGAGGTGATCCGCGCCGGGGACCGGCTGCTGGCCGTGAACAACCGACCCACCGACCGGCACGGCGGCCCGCCCGGCACCGTGGCCACCCTGCGCGACACGACCGAGCTGCACACCCTCACCGGCCGGGCCGAGACCGCGCGCACCCGCCTCCGGCTGCTGTACGACGCGGGTGTGGAGGTCGGCACCACGCTGGACGTGCGGCGCACGGCCGAGGAACTCGCCGAGGTCACGGCCGGCAGGCTCACCGACTTCACCACCGTCGACGTGGTCGACGCGGTGGTGCTCGGCGAGGAACCGCCGACGGCCGGCGCCTCGCAGATGCGCCGCGTCGCCGTGGCCGGCGTACGCGAGGACCACCCGCTCTACCCCGTCGAGGAGATCATCGACTTCGTTCCCTCCACGCCCCAGGCGCGCTGTATCGCGGACCGGTGCGCGCTGCTGGTGCCCCGGCTGAGCGAGGCGCCCGGCTGGCGGGCCCAGGACCCGCGGCGGGCCGCGGGCATCATCGACTACGGGGTGCACTCGCTGATCACCGTTCCGCTGCGGGCCCGTGGCGGGGTGCTCGGGGTCGCCAACTTCTGGCGCGCGACCGGGTCCCCGCCCTTCGACGAGGACGACCTGGCCCTCGCCGAGGAACTGGTCGCGCACGCGGCCGTCTGCCTGGACAACGCCCGCCGCTACACCCGCGAGCACGCCATGGCCGTCACCCTCCAGCAGAGCCTGCTGCCGCGCGGGCTGCCCGACCAGCGCGCCCTCGACGTGGCCTACCGCTACCTGCTGGCCCGCTCCGGGGTCGGCGGGGACTGGTTCGACGTGATCCCGCTGCCCGGGGCGCGGGTCGCGCTGGTGGTGGGCGACGTCGTCGGGCACGGGCTGCACGCGGCGGCCACCATGGGCAGGCTCCGTACCGCGGTGCACAACTTCTCCTCGCTGGACCTGCCCCCCGACGAGCTGCTCAGCCACCTGGACGAGCTGGTGAGCAGCATCGACCAGGACGAGACCACCGCCACCGGCGCCGCCACCGTCACCGGCGCGACCTGCCTGTACGCGATCTACGACCCGGTCGAGTGCCGCTGCGTCATGGCCCGCGCCGGCCACCCGCCGCCGGTCGTGGTGCGCCCGGACGGCGCGGTGCGCGTCCCGGACGTGCCGGCCGGGCTGCCGCTCGGCGTCACCGGCCTGCCGTTCGAGACGGCCGAGTTCGAGGTGCCCGAAGGCAGCCGCCTCGTGCTGTACACCAACGGGCTCATCGACCACGGCGGCCGGGACCTCGACACCGGGCTCGACCAGCTCACCGACGTGCTGCGCGGCCCCGACCGCACGCCCGAGGAGACCTGCCAGCGGGTCCTGGACGCGCTGCTCGGCGAGCACCCGGACGACGACGTGGCCCTCATCGTCGCCCGCACCCGCTCCGTGCCACGGGACCAGATCGCCACCTGGGAGGTGCCGTCCGACCCCGCGGCGGTGGCCGACGTACGCGCCAAGGTCAGCCGCCAACTCGCCGCGTGGCACGTGGGCGAGGAGGCGTTCACCACCGAGCTGATCCTCAGCGAGCTGATCACCAACGCCATCCGCTACACCGCGGGCCCGATCCGCGTCCGGCTCATCCGCGACACCGGCCTGATCTGCGAGGTCGCCGACTCCAGCAGCACCGCTCCGCACCTGCGGTACGCCGCCACCACCGACGAGGGCGGGCGCGGCCTGTTCCTGGTCGCCCAGTTCGCCGAGCGCTGGGGCACCCGCTACACGCCCACCGGCAAGGTCATCTGGACCGAACAGGCCCTGCCAGCACTGCCGGACCGCGAGCACGCCTGACCCCGTGCGCCGCCGCCTCCCCGCGACCGCCGCACAACCGTCACCCCGCACCGCCGGTAGCCCTACCGCCTGCCCCGGGCGTCACCGGCGGCGACGTCTCAGTCCCCGCCCGGGACCGCGCGGCCTCCAGATAGCCGTGCACGAGTGCGTCGGCCCGCCGGAAGAAGTCGCCGAGCAGGGCCAGTTCGGCGGGGGAGTAGCCGGCGTACAGCGCGGCCAGGCGCGCGTTGAGCGGCTCGTAGGCCGCGAACACGCGGGTCCGGGCGGCCGGTTCGGCCACGATGCGCACCCGCCGGCGGTCCTCGGGGTCGGCCTGGCGCGCGACGAACCCGGCGCGTTCGAGCCGGTTGAGGATGCCCGTCACGGCGCCGCTCGTCACCTGGGCCCGCTCGGCGAGGTCACCGGCGGTCAGCGGGTCGGTTCCCGCCTCCAGGACGTAGGTGAAGCAGGTCAGGTCGGCGGGGTTGAGCCCGAGCCGGCGCGCGATCTCCTGGTGGGCGAGGTGGCTGAGGCCGACGAAGTGGTCCATGGCCCGCTGTGCCTCCCGCGCGGTCGCAGCGGGGTACCTGTCTTCCAACCGCCAGCTCCTTAGCGTCCACACGTCGGTTCGCGGGGCGAAGCGCTTCCGCCGCCGACCCTACCGGCGCCGCGCGGCGCGGCCCCCGGGAGAAACGCGGGAGGGCACACGCTCGGCGGACCAGGGACGCTCCCGCCCGGCGGCTCAGGCGTCCTGCGGGTACCAGCGCAGCTCCACGGTGTTGCCGTCCGGGTCGGCCACGTACAGCGACTGGGCCACCCCACGGGCGCCGAACCGCTCGCCGGGACCGTCGAGGACCGTGAACTGGCCCGAGTCGATGACCTGCTGCCAGTCCAGCGGCTCGACGGTCAGGCAGATGTGGTCCACGTTGCTGCCCTGCGGGGCGTCCGCCGCGCGCCGTACGAGGTCGATGATGGTCGTCGGGCTCACCCGGACCGAGGGGAAGGGCGCCTGGCCCGCGCGCCACTCGTCGACGCGTACCGGGTCGAGGCCGAGCGGCCCGCAGTAGAACGCGAGCGAGCGCTCGATGTCGGCGACGGTCAGGACGAGGTGGTCAAAGGCGATCACGCGCATGGCTGCTCCGGGTGGTTCGGTCGAGGTCACTGGGGTCGCTGGGCGGGTGCCGGTGCGCGGACGACCACGGGCCGCCGCGCCGTGGCGCGCCGCTCCCGCACGTTCGTACGGGAGCACGACCGCCCCATCATGCCCCGTCCCACCCCGAGGTGATCACGCGTCCCCGCTCGTCCGTCCGGGGGTTCGCCGCGCGACGCGGCTCGGCGGCCCGGCAACCGTCGGCGGGCGACGCGGCAGGTTCCTGCGCCCGAGGACCTCATTTTGGTCTAGACCTTGACAGGTTCAGGTCGATTCGATTTGGTTCCCTCACCCCCAGGTGCCACCGGACCCCCGTTGGCCGTGCGAAGGAGTAAGCCCCTTGAGACAGCGCCTGTTCGCCCTGCTCGCCGCGTTGGCCTCGGCCGTCGCGTTCGCTCTCTTCATGCCAGGACCGACCGCCTCCGCCGCGACGGCCTGCGCCACGGGTTGGAACGCGTCCACCGTCTACACCGGCGGCAACTCCGTCTCCTACAACGGCCACAACTGGTCGGCCAAGTGGTGGACCCAGAACGAGAAGCCCGGCTCCTCGGACGTCTGGGCCGACAAGGGTGCCTGTGGCGACAGTGGTGAGCCGCCGACCCAGGAGGGCTTCGTGGTCAGTGAGGCCCAGTTCAACCAGATGTTCCCGAACCGGAACTCCTTCTACACCTACCGTGGCCTGACCGACGCGCTGAGCGCCTACCCGGCGTTCGCGAACACCGGCAGCGAGACCGTCAAGCGCCGCGAGGCCGCCGCCTTCCTCGCCAACGTCAGCCACGAGACGGGCGGCCTGGTCCACATCGTCGAGCAGAACCAGGCGAACTACCCGCACTACTGCGACCGCAACCAGCCCTACGGCTGCCCCGCCGGCCAGGACGCGTACTACGGCCGCGGCCCCATCCAGCTCAGCTGGAACTTCAACTACAAGGCCGCGGGTGACGCGCTCGGCATCGACCTGCTGCGCAACCCGTGGCTGGTGGAGAGGGACCCGGCCGTGGCGTGGAAGACCGCCCTGTGGTACTGGAACACCCAGTCCGGCCCCGGCACGATGACCCCGCACAACGCCATGGTCAACGGAGCGGGCTTCGGCGAGACGATCCGGGCCATCAACGGCACCCTGGAGTGCAACGGCGGCAACCCGAACCAGGTGCAGAGCCGCATCAACAACTACCAGCGCTTCGTGCAGGTCCTGGGCACCACGCCCGGTGACAAGCTGAGCTGCTGACGCTCCCGGAGCAGGGCCCCGGCCGACGCGTCACACCCGCGCCGGCCGGGGCCCGCGCCGTTCGGCCGACCGCCGGTCAGGGCCGGCCTACGGTTGCCCGTCGGCGAGTCCGGTGACGCGCAGCGTGATGTTCAGCCGCCCCGCGCTCAGGCCGGTGGCCGGGTCGGCAGTACCGGGCCGGACCCTGGGCACGCCGTGGTACGCGAAGCGCGAGGGTCCGCCGAAGACGAACAGGTCCCCCGAGCACAGCTCCACATCGGTGTACGGCCGGGTGCGGGTCTCGGTGTTGCCGAACCGGAAGACGCAGGTGTCGCCGATGCTGAGCGAGACGACGGGCGCGCTGGAGCGCTCGTCCTTGTCCTGGTGCATGCCCATTTTGGCCGCCGCGTCATAGAAGTTGATCAGCGCCGTGTCCGGGGTGTAGCCGGCCGCGGCCGACGGGTCGCCGTACGCGTCGGCCACCGCGCGCCGCCCCCACTCCACCAGCCACGCCGGAAGCGCCGCCACCCGCTCGCCGTTGACGTCTTCGGCGGTGCGCGTGTACGCGTACGGTTGCCAGTGCCAACCCAGACACACCGTCCGCACCGACATCGTTCCGCCCCTCGGCAGCCGGGTGTGCCGCATGGGCACGGGACCCACCGCCCACTGCCGGCAGGCGTCCACCAGCGCGCGCTGCTCGGCCACCGAGAGCCAGTCGGGTACGTGCACGGCCCCGGGGGCGAGGGTGGCGCGGGGCCGGGGGAGCAGGGCGTTCATGGCCGGACCTTCCTCATGGGCGGGGTGGGAGCGGGTGGAAGGTGATCCCACCCCGACGGACCTCCCAGTGTCCGCCGCTGGCCGAGCCGCCGCGCCCGTCGGGGTGCGCCGGGGGAGCGGCGGCGCCGTCGCGGCCCGTGCCGCCGGGCTCAGCCACGGCGCGCCGGGAGCGCGCCCTCGTGCGTCAACAGCGCCTCCTTGCGGTCCAGCCCGCCCGCGTAGCCGGTCAGCGCGCCGCTGGCGCCGATCACCCGGTGGCACGGGCGCAGAATGAGCAGCGGATTGGCGCCGATCGCGGTGCCGACCGCGCGCACCGCGGCGCGCGGGGCGCTGATCCGCTCGGCGATCGCGCCGTAGGTCGTGGTCGTGCCGTGCGGGATCTCCTCAAGGGCCGCCCAGACCCGCCGCTGGAAGTCCGATCCGCCGGCCGTGTACGTGAGGTCGAAGCCCGTCCGCTCGCCCGCGAAGTACGCCCTGACCTGCCGCGTCGCCTCGGCCAACGGCCGCGGGTCGGCCCGCCACCCGGGCTGGATCGTCGGCGCGTTGCGCTGCCCCGGCACGGACAGCGAGGTGACGGTGACGCCGTCGACGCCGCGGGGGTCCTCCTCGCCCGTCACCAGCAGCTCCCCCAGGGGGCTGTCGATGGTGGTGTAGACCGTCATCGGTCCGTCCTTCCCTCGTCCTGCGTGCGGTACGGGTACCAGCCTGTGCCACGTCAGGAACCCTGTCTGGCGGGATTCGGACGCGGCGCTCACACCCGCCGCCGCCCCGCGAAATCCGGCTGTCCGGCCCGGCCGAACCGTGGTCCAATCGGCCACCATGGACACCACACCGCCACCGCCGGCGGTCGAGCGCGACCTGCTGGCCCGCATGGAACGCAACCTGGCCGAACACGCCTGCTTCCCGCACCGCGACCTGCCCGGCGCCACCGTAACCGAGGCGCCCGACCTGCTGATCGCCGACAGCGGACTGCCCGACGACACCTTCAACATCGTCACCCTGGCCCGCTTCGACCCCGACCGCGCCGCCGCGCGGATCGCCGAGACCACCGAGACGCTGACCCGCACCGGGCGGCCCTTCTCCTGGTGGGTCGGCCCGCTCGCCGAGCCCGACGACCTGTCCCGGCACCTGACCGCCGGCGGCTGGCCAGCGTCGGAGCGGGAGACAGCGATGTGGGCCACCCTGGACGAACGCCTGCCGCGCCCGAGCGCCGACGACCTCACCCTCGTACGGGTCAGCACCCCGGCCCAGCTCGCCGACTACGCCTCGGTGCTGGCCTCCCTCTGGGACCCGCCGGCCGCCACCGTCGAGCGCTTCTACGAGCGGGCCCGCCCCTGGCTGCTCGGCGCGCACAGCCCGGCGCGCTACCTGGTGGGTTACGCGCGCGGCCAAGCCGTCTGCTCGGCGGAGGTCTTCCTGCACGCGGGCGTGGCCGGCATCTACAACATCGCCACCCTGGCCACCCACCGCAAGCGGGGTTACGGACGCGCCAGCACGCTGGCCGCGCTGCACACGGCGCGCGACGAGGGGCATCCCACGGTCGTGCTCCAGGCGTCCGCCGAGGGCGAGTCGGTCTACCGGAACCTGGGTTTCCGCGCCTGCGGCCACTTCACGGAGCACGCCCTGTCCCCGTGAGTCCCACCCCTCGCCCCGCGAACGGTCCCGCCCGGGCGTACGGGGAGGGCCGGCCCGTCCCACCCGGCCCGATAGACACGCAACCAGAAGGTTGCCTATCGTCCCGTCGGGGGTGACGATGGACGAGGTGTTCAAGGCGCTCGCCGACGCGAACCGCAGGCTGCTGCTGGACCGACTCGACCAACGCGGCGGCCAGAGCCTGCGCGAGCTGGGCGAGGGCCTGGCGATGAGCCGGCAGGCCGTGAGCAAACACCTGGCGGTGCTGGAGGCCGCGCGCCTGGTCAACACCGTCCGGCACGGCCGGGAGAAGCTGCACTACCTCAACCCGGTGCCGATCCGGGAACTGGCCGACCACTGGATCGGCCGGTACGACCACGGACGGCCAGCGACACTCTCCCACCCCCAGCAGACCCCGGAGGGACGCAGGATGAGCAAGCCCGCCCACGAGTACGTCATCTACATCCACAGCACGCCCGAAAAGATCTACCGCGCGCTGACCGACCCCGAACTCATCGCCGACTACATGGGCGGCACCGGTCCGCGCTCCGACTGGCAGGTCGGCTCCGCGGTGGAGTGGAAGATGGACCCGAACGGGGAGTTCCACGACTACGGGCAGCGCGTCCTGGCGGCGGAGCCCGGCAAGCGGCTGTCCTACACCTGGCACCGGCTCCAGCCGGAGCACCGCGAGATGGTGGGCATCACCTCCGACGAGGAGTTCGCCGAGGCGGCCAAGGAGCGCTCCCGGGTCACCTTCACCCTGGAGCCGGCCGAGGAGCCGGCGGCGGGCACCAAGCTGACCCTCGTTCACGACGAGTTCGACAGCCCCGACAGCGTCATGCTCGCGTCCGTCTCCGTCGGCTGGACGCTCATCCTGTCCGAGGTGAAGACCCTGCTGGAGGGCGGCCGGCGGTACGCCCCCGCGTCCTCGTCCCCCGCCTGACGCGCCGCCCGCGCGCCTCGCCCGTACGCCACGGCCCCGGGCGGGGCGGGCGACCGCCCACGACGGCGACCCGCCACCCGCCGCGGCGTCACCGGGCCCGGTGACGCCGCGCGCCACGCAGCGCCAGGGCGCGTTCCCGCTCGCCGACGCCGCCCCAGATGCCGTGTGTCTGCTCGGTGGCCATGGCCCAGTCCCGGCAGGCGCGGACCACCGGGCAGCGGGCGCACACGGCCTTGGCCTCCCGCTCCTGCTGGAGCGTGCGCGCGCTCGCGGCACCGACTGGGAAGAACAGCTCCGGGTCCTCGTACGCGCACGCGGCCCGCCGCCACCACTCCTCGCCCGGCTCCTGTGACCAGGCGGTGTGGGCCGAGCCCGCGACCGTCTCCTCGCGCGTCACGGCCATCAGTCCTCGCCCCGCACGATGTGCGACTCCGACGAGCCGTCAGCCAGGACGCGGCGCGCCTCGGCGCGCTCCCCGGGCGCCGTCACGCCCCGCCCGATGGCTCGCTCCGGCCGGCCGTGTGGCACGGCCCGGCCCCCGGCCGAGTCCGCCCGGAGCGACGGTGGCACTCCGGCGCCCGCTGGCTGGTCGACCTCCCGGCTCACGCGATAGGTCATGGCATGGCCTCCTCATCCCTCGATGGCTGGCTTCGCTCTCCGGCGGCGAGGGACGCGGCGACTGCCGCCCGCGCCCTGACCACCGAACCCTGATCGGGTCCCCAGACCCGCCACGGGTAAACGGCACGCACCCAGCGGGATGACCACCCCGTGTGCGCGTGCCGAGGGCCGGGCGCGCCTGACGGGGCGTCACCTACCAGAGGTGTACGGGGCGTTGCCGCGGGTCGGTCGCCGGGCCGACGGGCCGGGCGGGAGAGGGCACCGCTGTGGGCCGCGGGCCCGCGTCGTCGCCGTCAGGGCAGCGGGGGGCCGTTCATACCGGACGGCATGTCCTGCTCAGCCCAGACCACCTTGCCCGTCTCGGTGCGGCACGAGCCCCAGCGCCGGCACAGCATGTTGATCAGTTGCAGGCCCCGGCCGCCCTCGTCGCTCAGCGAGGCGTGCTGGATCTGTGGCAGGTCGGGGCCGGTGTCCGAGACCTCCACGAGGAGCCGGTCGTGACAGAGCAACCGCAGCTGGCCGGGGCCGTCGCCGTAGCGCAGCGCGTTGCCCACCAGCTCGCTGACGACCAGCTCCGTGACGTCCGCGAGGTCGTCCAGGTGCCAGAGGCCGAGCTGCTCGCGGACGTGCTTGCGGGCCGCGCCGGCCGCCGACCCGTCGGCCGGCAGGTCCCACACCCGCAGCCCGTTCGCCCGGGTCGCCGGCCGGGCCGCCGCCACCAGCAGCACCGCCTCGTCGAAGCGCTCGGTGCCGGCCGGCGCGAAGTCGCTCAGGGCCGCCGCGTCGAAATGCGCGAACCGCAACGCCGGCGCGGAGCCCAACAGCCGGTCCAACTGGACGTCGATGTCCCGCGTACGCGACTTGACCAGGCCGTCGGTGTACAGCACCAGGCGGCTGCCCGGCTCGACCGGGACCCGCAACGCGTCGTACGGGATGACGCCCGCGCCGATCGGGGCGCCGACCGGCACCTCCACGAACGAGGCCGAGCCGTCCGGGGCGATCAGCATCGGCAGCGGGTGCCCGGCACTGACCACGGTGAAGCTCGCGTCGGCCGGGTCGTAGACGGCGCACAGGCAGGTGGCGACCTGGTCCTCCTCCAGGTCGCGGGCGGCCAGGTCGAGGCGGGCCAGGACGCGGTCGGGGGCCATGTCCATCGCCATCAGGGTCCGCCCCACGGCGCGCAGCCGGCCCATCGTGGCGGCCGCCGAGAGGCCGTGCCCCATCACGTCGCCGACCACGAGCGCCGTGCGCCCGCCCGGCAGTGACGCGATGTCGTACCAGTCGCCGCCGACGCCGCTCGGGTCGGCCGTCGGCGCGTAGCAGTGGCTCACCGTCAGGCCCGGGGTGACCGGCGTGGCGCGCGGCAACAGGCTGCGCTGCAGGGCGACCACGTGCTCGCGCTCGCGTTCGTAGAGCCGCGCGTTGTCGACGAACAGGGCCGCCCTGGAGGCGAGTTGCGTGGCCAGTTCGAGGTCGGCCGCGCTGAAGGGCGCCCGGTCACCCACCCGGAGGAAGTCGGCCGCGCCGAGCAGCACGCCCCGCGCGATGAGCGGGACCACCAGATAGCTGTGCACGCCGGCGCGGCGCAGCAGCTCCGCGGCCCGGACGGTGGGGGCGATGCGCACGTACTCGTCGGGCTGGATGGGGCTGACGAGGATCGGCTTGCCGAGCGTCAGGCAGATGGTGGCGAACTGGTCCACGTTGACGGTGCTCAACTCACCCACCGGGTCCGGCTCCAGCGTGGTGAGCGCGTCGATGGCGGCGACCGCCATGGCCCGCGTGGCCGGGCGCCCCTGATAGCCGGGGTGCGCGCCCTCCTCGCCGTGCAGCACCGACTCCAGCAGGTCGACGGCTGCCGCGTCGGCGAAGCGGGGGACGGTGAAGTCGGCGAGCTCCTGCGAGGTGGAGACCAGGTCGAGGGTGGTCCCGATACGCACGCTGGCCTCATTAAGCCACCCGAGCTGACCGCTCGCCGTGTCCTCCTCGACGCCCTGCTCCACGTCCGTCTCCTCCTTGTCCACCGCGCCGTGAGCTGCCCGCCAC
Organism: Streptomyces sp. 71268; assembly: GCF_029392895.1. Classification (NCBI taxonomy): domain Bacteria; kingdom Bacillati; phylum Actinomycetota; class Actinomycetes; order Kitasatosporales; family Streptomycetaceae; genus Streptomyces; species Streptomyces sp. 71268. Next base: position 313,050 of record NZ_CP114200.1, on the reverse strand, counting down.
GCGCTGTTGGGTCGCCGACTCTAGCCCCCAGCCGGCTCACCGCCCGGTACGACCTGGCATGTCGTCCGTTCCATGCCACCGCCGACGGCAAACGGCGCACCTCACCACGGCGGGCGAGGGGGAGCGGCGCTGGCGGGTGACCGGCGGGCGCGGGGCGCCGCAGCACGCACCGCGCGCCTGGGCGAGGGGAACGGGGCCGGCGGGCGCGAACCCCACTCCGGCCGTGGGCCGTTTCGTGGCGATGTCCGCACCGTCTCTCGCACCTTCGTTCCCCGCGCCGTGCTGGAGGGTCGGCGGCAGGCCGCACCCGGGCACCCCGCCCAGGGCTGTGCCACCGGCGGGACCCATCGCGCTCAGCCAGGTTCCCGCACGCCCTGGCGCTACCTTATGGGCGATCGGCCCGACCGGCACCCGGGCGTCAGCGGGTGATTCCCCCGGTCACGCCGGTGCGCCGGCCCCGCGCACCGCCCACGTGCCCGGAGCCGCACGCCGCATGGCTCACGCCTGGCGAAGGGCCTCGGGGGCCGGGACTGCGGCCGTCGCGTTCGTGGCCGAGGACAGCGCGTCGGCCACCACGGGGGGCAGCGGCGCCAGCCCGAGCAGGCCGCTGACCACCCGGGTGGTCAGCGAGTGCCAGGCCGCGGCCCGGCGCACCATGGCGTGCTCGCCGTCCGGCAGCAGCAGCGTGCAGGCGTCGGCGCCGGCCCGCCGGGCCCGTTCCGTCAACCGTCGCGAGTCGGCCGGCGCCGTGATCCGGTCCCGCTCGCCGTGCAGCAGGACCACCCGCTTGCCGGCGAGGTGGTCCACCGGCTCACCCTCCGGACACCACGGCGCGAGCCCCACCACGGCCTGCACCTGGGGCGCGGCGGCGGCCCGCAGCGCCGCACGGCCGCCCATGGAGTGCCCGACCAGCACCACGGGCACCGGCCCGTGCAGCGCCACCAGCTCGTCCAGGGCCCGCTGGGCGTCCTCGGCCGCGTCATCGCGCTCGCCGTTCCAGCCACGGTGCCGGTAGCGCACGCTCCCCAACGCCACCCGGTGCTCGGCGGTCGCCCGCGCGATGGACCGGGCGAAGGGCAGCATGCGCGCGCCGGGCAGGTTGAGCGCGGGCGGCGGCTCAAGGCCCTCCTCGCGCCCGCCGTGCAGCAGCACGACCGCCGCTCGCGGCGGCGTGGGCGACGGGCGCAGCACCAGCGCCGCCCCGGTCTCGCGGCTGAGGAACGAACGCGACATCACGGCCTCCCCCGGCCCCCGCCGAGCAGCCCCGCCACGGAGAGCGCGCCCCAGCCCACCGAGACGGCCACGGCCGCAAGGCGCCGGTCGCGCTCCGGCAGGGTCAGGCCGAGCAGCGCGGCGTCACCGAAGTCGGCGGCGATGCGCACGGCGGTGGCCGCTCGCAGGGCGGGGCCCTCCGGGGCCACCACCATGGCCAGCCCGCTGACCGCGTCCCGCCACGCCAGTGGCCGCAGCGAGACCCGCGTGTCGGGGGCCACCGTCCCGTCGGGCCCGGTCAGCCCGGAGGGCTTGGCCAACAGATCGGGCCGCGCCGTGACCGCGAGGCCGTAGAGCGCGGTGGCCGCGCCCACCGTCCGTAGCAGACCCACCCGCATCCTGCCCATCACCCTCTCCACGTCCCAGCTCGTCCGGCCGTGGTGGCCGCCCGGCCACGGCGCCATCGGCCGTCATCCCACACCGTACGCGGCGCCGGTCGCAGCGGGTGCGGGCGGCGTACGTACGCGGCGGCGAGACCCCCGGCAGCGCCCCCGCCGGGGCGTCGCGCCGGTGTCGAGCGGGCGGCCGTCCGCCCTGGCGGGCACGGCTGAGGAGTGGGGGAATAGGGCGGTGGGGCACCTGGTTGACGGGGATGGTTGAATATTGAACCAACGGCTCGGAGGATGGCCCCCGGGCAACGGAAGAGGTGGAGCGACATGCAGTTCGGGATCTTCACGGTCGGCGACGTCACCACGGACCCGACGAACGGGAGCACGCCGAGCGAGTACGAGCGGATCAAGGCGATGGTCGCCATCGCGCGCAAGGCCGAGGAGGTCGGCCTCGACGTCTTCGCGACCGGCGAGCACCACAACCCGCCCTTCGTCCCGTCCTCGCCGACCACCATGCTCGGCTACATCGCCGCCCAGACCGAGCGGCTGATCCTGTCCACCTCCACCACGCTGATCACCACGAACGACCCGGTGAAGATCGCCGAGGACTTCGCGATGCTCCAGCACCTGGCGGACGGCCGGGTCGACCTCATGCTCGGCCGCGGCAACACCGGCCCGGTCTACCCCTGGTTCGGCCAGGACATCCGGCAGGGCATCCCGCTGGCCATCGAGAACTACGCGCTGCTGCACCAGCTCTGGCGCGAGGACGTGGTCGACTGGGAGGGCAAGTTCCGTACCCCCTTGCAGGGCTTCACCTCCACGCCCCGCCCGCTGGACGGCGTCGCGCCGTTCGTCTGGCACGGCTCGATCCGCAGCCCGGAGATCGCCGAGCAGGCCGCGTACTACGGAGACGGCTTCTTCGCCAACAACATCTTCTGGCCCAAGGAGCACTTCATCCGGCTGATCGACCTCTACCGGCGGCGCTTCGCCCACTACGGTCACGGCACCCCGGAACAGGCCGTCGTCGGGCTCGGCGGGCAGGTGTTCATGCGCAAGAACTCGCAGGACGCCGTGCGCGAGTTCCGGCCCTACTTCGACAACGCGCCGGTGTACGGGCACGGTCCCTCGCTGGAGGAGTTCACCGAGCAGACGCCGCTGACCGTGGGCAGCCCGCAGGAGGTCATCGACAAGACGCTGACCTTCCGCGAGTCCTTCGGCGACTACCAGCGCCAGCTGTTCCTGATGGACCACGCCGGCCTGCCGCTGAAGACCGTCCTGGAACAGCTCGACCTGCTCGGCGAGGAAGTGGTCCCGGTGCTGCGCCGCGAGTTCGCCGCCGGCCGCCCCGCCGAGGTGCCGGACGGCCCGACGCACGCGGCCCTGGTCGCCCGGGCCACCGCCGAGGCCGACGGCGCGGCCAAGGCCGGCGAGCACACCGGGCGGCCCGGCACGGACACCCCGGCCTGACCACCACCGGACGCGGCGCCCGCCGGCGGGCTCACCCACAGCCCGCCTGCGGCGCCGCCCCCGGCACCCGCCGGTCCCGTACGCCCTCCGGCCCCACACCACCCCGCAACCCCACCCCAGGAGACACCACATGAAGCCCCTGCACCTGGTGGCCGTCACCGCCGGGCTGAGCCAGCCGTCCTCCACCCGGCTGCTGGCCGACCGGCTGGCCACGGCCGCCCAGCGACAGCTCGCGGACGCCGGCCGGCCGGTCGAGGTCCAGGTGGTCGAACTGCGTGAGCTGGCCACCGCCATCGCCCAGCACATGGTCACCGGCTTCCCGGGCACCGCGCTGCGCGCCGCCCTCGACGCGGTGACCCGCGCCGACGCGCTGATTGCGGTCACGCCCGTGTTCACCGCCTCCTACAGCGGCCTGTTCAAGTCGTTCTTCGACGTGCTGGACAACGAGGCGCTGGTCGACAAGCCCGTGCTGATCGCGGCGACCGGCGGCACGGCCCGCCACTCCCTGGTCCTCGACCACGCGCTGCGCCCGCTCTTCGGTTACCTGCGCGCCGTCACCGTGCCCACCGGCGTCTACGCCGCCTCCGAGGACTGGGGCGCGGCCGGGGACGGCCGTACCGACGGGCTGAGCGAGCGAATCGACCGCGCCGCACGCCAACTCGCCGGCCTGCTGGTCGACGCCCCGTCCGTGCCGCACCAGGACGACGACGAGGTCGTCCCCTTCGCCCAGCAACTGGCCGCGGTGCGCGGAGCCTGACGGCGCGCAGGCGCCGGGGCGCCGTACGCACGGATGCCGCCGACACGCCATGTGGCGTGTCGGCGGCATCCGTGGAGCCGATCGGCCGCCGTGGTTCACCTGCCGTGGTCCGGGGCGCTCCGCGTCCCGGGTTCAGCCCTCGGTTCAGCGCAGCAGGTCGAGCAGGTCACCGAGTGTGTCCGGGGCGAGCCTCGGCATGTCGGCGACCGCGTTGAGCGTGAAGAGGTGGTCGCCCTTGCGCACCGGCGACTTGCCGAAGGTCTTCTTGAGCAGCTTCTCGCCCTCGGGAGTCAGCGCGGTCCGCACGTTGACCGCCTTGACCTGCTTCTGCGTGACCTTCGCGTTCTCCCGCTTGATGGTGTAGGTCAGGAACCGCACCGGCTGCGCCTTGGCCCGGTTGACCGAGGCGTGCGCCTGGGTCCGCGAGGACTTGTTCACGTAGTTGTAGATCTTGGTGAGGTCGAGACGGTCGTCCTTGTCACGAAACGTGACACCGCCCTGCAACTTCGCGTAGTCCCTCGTGCCCTCGACCAGCGGGAGGGACACGCACTGGCGCTGCTTGCCGGTGATCCGAGCGGCCCCCGTGGCGGCCAGCGTGACCTTCGCCTTGGCAAGCTGCTTGGCGGCGGGCTTGCTCAGGCAGAACTCGGCCTTGCCGTTCTTGATGGGCTTGGCTGCCTCACCAGCCTGGGCCGGCGTCACCGCGCACGCCAGCGCCGCTGCGACGACGGCAACCCCCGTCATTCCTCGCATCATGACTCGTCCTCGTGGATCAGGCTGACCGTGATTCGGTCGGCACGTGAGGACAACGGGGATTGCTCCCTGCGGGTGACGTACTCGATGGCAACATCACTCGGCTTGGTGACATCGACCCGGAACCGGCCCGTAGGGCGGCTCTCGTCCCCACACCCCTCTCGTCCCAGGGTCGTGGGGTCGGGGCGCGGCGCGGCATCGCCCGCCCGGCGCCCCGACCCACCCGTCATGGTCAGCGGACGCGGCCGTACCAGACCTTGTTGGTCCAGATCTTCTCCAGCCGCACCGACTTGCCAGGCTTGGGCGCGTGCCAGATCTTGTTCTTCCCGGCGTAGATGCCCACGTGGTAGACGTTCCGCCCGGAGTGGAAGAAGACCAGGTCACCCGCCTTGCGCGAGCTCTTGGACAGGTGGCGGGTCTTGTTGTACTGGGCCGCCGCCGTGCGCGGCAGCTTCTTGCCCGCCTTCTTGAACGAGTAGAGCGTCAACCCCGAGCAGTCGAACCGGTGCGGGCCGACCGCCCCGTACTTGTAGGGTGCGCCCTTCTTGCCGGCGGCGATCTTGAGCGCCTTGCCGGAGGCCGTCGCCGCCTGCGCATCGGTCGTCAGGGCGGGGACGAACGAGGAACCGGCCAGCACCGTGGCGGTGAGGGCCGAAGCGGTGCCGATGCGCGTGGCGATCGAGGGTATGCGTGGCTGCGCGGACATACGAAAGCCCTTCGTCATCCGCCTGCGAAAGATGACCTGTCGGGTTCGGACTGGCGAAGTTGCCCGGCCACTCGCGTGGCTTCACCCCAAGGGCCACCGACTTCGTGGCCCGTCGTGCCTGGGTCTCCCGTTCCTGCCGATTTCGTGTTCTTCTCACTGGGCCCGCGCGGCGGCAGGACTCGGCGTCCGCCCGGACCGCCCCGCCGTGGTGACGGGGGCTTGGTGGTGTCGGATAGGGATACTGCGTCATCCACGGCCCGAATTCGCAGCCGAAAGGGCCGTATGTGAACTTCTTCACCTTCGCTGGTGACACAGAACCGCGGTCGGTCTCATCCCCCATACGAGTCGCGCAAACCCGCTCTGAACTGCGAAAACGCCGAACCGGACGCAGAGGTTCCAGGGCGTGACCAGGCTGTGGGCCAGGCAGCCGCCCACCACCCCCGGGTTCGCGGCGCGCGCGGCGGTGTGCCGTGACGCGACGTCAATCCGCGCGCACGGCCGGCCGTCGGCGACCCGGCGCCGCGCGACACCGGAGGCGCGGGGTGACGGTGGCGTGGTGTCACGGTGGCGGCGGGATGGCGATGACCGTGTGTCTCCGCCACCGCCGGCCGTTCCCGGCCCGCCGCCTGCGTCTGGGGCAAGCCGTCGAACGCGTGAGGCTAGTCGTCGAAGGGGCAGGTGCCGACGAAGGCCCGGAACTCCTCGCCGGGCACCAGGCGGCGGGAGCGCACCTGTGTGAAGCCCGCGTCCCGCATCTGCCCCAACAGCTCGGCCGGGCGCGGCAGCGGGCCGGCGAAGTCGGCGTACGCGCACCACAGGTTCAGCATCTCCATGCCCGGGCCGCCACCCTGGCAACTCGTCGTCAGGAGCAGCTTGCCGCCGGGCATCAGAAACGAGCGCGCCCGCTCCAGCACCTTGGTCCGCTCACCGTGGGGGAAGTAGTAGATGTTGTTGTGCAGCGTGACCAGGTCGAACTTCTGCTCCGTCGAGTACGTCCGCAGGTCGCTGCGGACGACCTCCACCCGGTCGGACAGGTTCCACTTGTCCAGGTTCGCCTGCGCCTGCGCCACCACCTCGTCCTGCAGGTCGATCGCCACGGCCGTCAGCCGAGGGTTGAGCGAGGCGGCGTGCCGTACGTAGGTGCCGCTGCCGCAGCCCACCTCCAGGAGCCGGACCGGTGAGTTCCGGTCGACCTGCTGCTCCACCACGCCCTGCACGGCGGGTTCGAGGACACGGGACGAGCGGGCGATGAGCGCGCCGTCCTGGTCGGCGATCGACACCCGACGCCCTTCGCGCAGCATGTCGGGGGCGTCCAGGAGCAGTGGGGCGTGGAAGCGCATGAGCTGTTCGAGCAGCGCCACGTAGGCGTCCGCCTCCGGCCGCGCCAGCGACTTGGCCAGGCGGCCGCGCAGCCGGTAGCGCCCGCCGCGCGAGCCGAGTTCTCCGAGCCGCACTCCCATGTCGAGCCAGACGCCGAGCAGTTGCTCCTCACCGTGCATGCCCAGCTCGTCGGCGAGCGCGGGCGCGTCGAGCGGTTGCCGCGCGAGATGGCGCAGCACGCCACTGTTGGCGGCCGCGGCCAGGAACGAGGCGCGGTACGCGGGGCCGGCGAGCTCCCGCGGCATCCGCATGGCCAGTGAGAGGTGATTGCTGCGCACCAGCTTGGTGAACGTTCGGATCTTCACGGGGAGTTCCTCATCTGTGCTGGGTGGTGGGCGGCGTACGCGCGAACGGCGCTGGGCCGGCGCGGAACGGGCCGGGGGACACACCCGCGCCCCGGGGTCCGGTGGCGCAGTGGCGGGTGGCACGCGGATCGGGCGGCTATCGCGGGTGAAGAGGATGGCGGCGGGCGTGCGCTGGGGGACTGACTGCCCAACGCCCCACGCGTCCACACGTCGCGCGCTGATCCGGCGCAGGGGACAGGTGTATCAGGGAATTCGCCGATCGCACTGCCCGCTGCGCGCCCGCCCTTCCGCTCCCGCGCGCCCCGGCGCACCGAACTCCGAGGTGATTGGCCTGCCCAAGGCGTCGGCGCGGCGTCGCGCCGCTGAACCCCTGGTCCACTCGTACGGGTGACATATAGTCCGGTCGCGTCCGGGTGCGCCGACTGGGGCACGGCCCATACGGCCCAAGGCAAAAGGCGGCATCCGCTCACCTGCCCCCCGAACGCCTGTTGGTGAGATCACCCCTCCGTTTCAGCGAGCTGCAAGGTTGCCCTAAGCCCGCTGCTGAACGGTGGTAGAGCCAGTGCATTGTTAAACCAACCGGCTCGCCGCTGGGGGAGAATATGACCACCGCACCACAAACGGACGCCGCCATGGGCGTGGCTCTGGAGCTCGACGTTCTGAACGCTCCGGACGAGGATCTCGTCGCGCTCAAGGAAAAGGTCTACCGGAACAAGATCGTGGTCTTGAAGGAGCAACACCTCTCGCCCGCCGAATTCGTCACCTTCGGGCGGCGGCTGGGTGAGGTCGAGACCTACTACCAGCCCATGTACCACCACCCGGAGCACAAGGAAATCTTCGTTTCCTCGAATGTGCGGGAATCCGGCCAGCAAATCGGCGTGCCGCAGACCGGCAAGTTCTGGCACCACGACTACTCGTTCATGGCCCGGCCGTTCGGGCTGACGCTCATCTACCCCCAGGTGGTACCCCGGGAAAACCGCGGCACCTACTTCATCGACATGGGCAAGGCGTACCAGAAGCTGCCCCGGGAGATGAAGAACGCCATCGCGGGGACGCGCAGCCGCAACAGCGTCCGGCGGTACTTCAAGATCCGCCCCGACGACGTGTACCGACCGATCACCGAGGTGCTCGCCGAGATCGAGGAGCAGACCCCGGCGGTCACCCACCCCACGGTCTTCCCGCACCCGGTCACCGGCGAGCCGCTGCTGTACATCAGCGAGGCGTTCACCTACGAACTCCAGCAGGCCGACGGCACGCCGCTGCCCGACGGGCTGCTGCGGGAACTGCTCGCCGCCGTCGGCCAGTCCGACCCGACCTTCCAGCACGAGAACATCCACCTGCAGACCTTTGACAAGGGCGACCTCCTCGTCTGGGACAACCGTAGCCTCGTGCACTGCGCCCGCCACACGGTCAAGCCCGAGCCCACCGTCTCGCACCGGGTCACCGTGCACGACGAGTACGAGTTCTACGCCGGCATCGGCGCCCAGCAGACGGCCGACGGTCGCTGAGGGGACGCAGTGGATCTCATGACCCCCGCCGCACCGCGGTCCGTCGAGTACGGCAGCGACGGGCGACTGCTTGAGCGGGTCCTCACCCCGTACAAACCCCACTGTCGATACCTCAAGAGTGCCACCGTCACGCGCCAGGGCGAACCCCGAGACGGTGGGCGGGTCAGCGCGCGCGGGGAATTCAGCATTCCCGAGTCGTGCTACATCGACGACACCGGTCACTTCAACTCGGTCGAGTTCAACCTGTGCTTCAACCAGCTCGTCTACTACCTGCTGGCGAAGTCCGTGAAAGAACGCGTCATGTGGCCGTTCAGCACCTGGACGCTCGACGAGTTCTGGGACAGGCAACTCCCCGACATCCTCATCGTCGACTTCCGCAGCACCTTTCGGCGTGCCATGCGCGGGCGCGGTTTCTGGGGAGAGATCGACGTCGTCGGAATCGACGAACGCGACGGCGACGACGGCTCGATCGCCCTCGTCAGCACGCTGTGCCGCTACGGCGAAGAGGAAATGCCCGCCTGTCACGGCGGCGTGCGGCTCGCCGTGCGGACGACGCGAACTCGGGCCGCGTAAATGCCCGGCACGGACTGTGTGAACTTCAGAGCAGGAGCCATGTCACCTCACGACACCGAAACGCGGGAACGCGCCACGAATTCCGACCCCGCGGCGCCCGGCACCGCACCCGAACCCATCGCCATCGTCGGCATCGGACTCCGCATTCCCGGCGGCAGCAACGCGCCGGACGAATTCGCCGAATTCCTGCGCACCGGCCAGTCCGGACTGCGCGAGCTGCCCACCGACCGGTGGGACCCGGAGGGCCTCACCTCCGACGACCCGGAGGCCAAGGGCGTCATCCGCTGCGAGCGCGGCGGGTTCCTGGACCGCATCGACCAGTTCGACGCGAAGTTCTACAACGTCTCGCCCAAGGAAGCCGACTACATCGACCCCCAGCAGCGGCTCACCCTGGAGACCGCCTGGGAGGCCCTGGAGGACGCCGGCATCGACCCCAGCCCGCTGCGCCACGGCCGTGGCGGGGTGTACGTCGCCGTCAGCAACACGGACTACGCGGGCGAGATGGGCGCGTACGCGCACGAGGAGCTGAACAGCTACATGCCCACCGGCGCGGCGCTCAGCGCCGTCTCCGGCCGGCTGTCCTACTTCCTCGGCTGGCGCGGGCCCTGCATGACCATCGACACCGCCTGCTCGGCCTCACTGGTCGCGGTGCACCTCGCGGCCCAGGGGCTGCGCCAGGACGAGACGGACGTGGCGCTGTGCGTCGGCGTCAACGCCATCGTGAACCCGCGCCCCTACATCCTGGCCAGCCAGTCGAACATGCTCGCCCCCGACGGCCGCTGCAAGACCTTCGACGAGTCGGCCAACGGCTACTGCCGCAGCGAGGGCGGCGGCGCGCTCGTCCTCAAGCGACTCTCCGACGCGCAGCGCGCCGGCGACCGGATCTACGCCCTGGTCCGCGGCTCCGCCGTCGGCTCCGACGGCGAGAGCAGCTCCCTGATGGTGCCCAACGGCACCGCGCAGGAGGGGCTGATGCGCAGGGCCCTTGAGGCGGCCGGGATGCGCCCGCACGACATCTCGTACATCGAGGCGCACGGCACCGGCACCCCGCTCGGCGACCCGATCGAGATCGGCGCGATCACCTCGGTCTTCAGCGAGTCGCACAGCCCCAGCGACCCGGTCACCATCGGTTCGCTGAAGACCAACATCGGGCACATGGAATCGGCGGCGGGCATCGGGGGACTCGTCAAGACCGCGCTCCAGATGCGCGAGTCCACCATCTTCCCGCACCTCAACTTCACCACGCCCTCCACCCGCATCCCCTGGGAGCGGGCGCCCGTCTCCGTGCCCACCAAGGCCCACCCGTGGACGGCCGAGACCAAGCGGGCCCTGGTCAACTCCTTCGGACTGACCGGCACCATCGCCTCCGTCGTCCTCGAAGAGGCCCCCGAGCCCGTGGAGCCCGAGGTCGCCGAGGACGACGGAGGCGGCCACGTCCTGACCCTGTCCGCCAAGTCCGCGCCCGCGCTGACCGGGCAGATCCAGCGCTACCAGCGGATGCTGCGCAACCAGCCCGACACCGACATCGGCGACCTGTGCTACACCAGCAACGTCGCCCGCGCGCACTTCCCGCTGCGGGTGGCCGGCGTCGTACGCGACCACGACGACGTCACCCGGCTGCTCGACCGCGCCCTGGCCAAGGCCGGCCAGAGCGGCCCCGCGGCCGGCGCGGCCCAGGTGGCGTTCCTCTTCTCCGGGGGCGGCACACAGTACGTGGGCATGGGACGGCCGCTCTACGAACGCTTCGCCGTCTTCCGCGACCACCTGGACGCGTGCGACCGGCTGTTCGCCCCGCACCTGGGCCGCTCGATCCGCGCCATGATTCTCGGCGAGACCGACGACGCCGAGCTGATCCACCAGATCAGCTACATGCAGCCGGCCCTGTTCGCGCTGGAGTACGCGGTGGCCAAGCTGTGGCTCTCGTGGGGGGTACGGCCCGCCGTGCTCGCGGGACACAGCATCGGTGAGATCGTCGCGGCCACCGTCGCCGGCCTGTTCACGCTGGAGGACGCCGTCACCCTGATGGCCGCCCGGGCCCGCCTGATGGACGCCTCACCGCCGGGTGCCATGGCCGCCGTCGAGGCATCCGTCGCCGAGGTCTCCGGCCTCCTCGAAGGCCACCCCGAGCTGTCGATCGCCGCCGTCAACGGAACCCGCCAACTCGTCCTGTCCGGCGACAAGGAGTCGCTGGCCTTCGTGGAGCGCCAGCTCACCGAGCGGGGCATCAAGAACCGCCGGCTCGCCGTCTCCTGCGCCTCGCACTCGCCTTTGATGGCCGAAGCGGCCCGCGAACTGCGCGAGGTCGTCTCCCAACTCACGTTCCACGAGCCGGAGTTCACGCTGATCTCCAACCTGACCGGCACGGTGGCCAACCCCGCGGAGATCTCAACGCCCGACTACTGGGCCCGCCACCTGCGCGAGGGCGTCAGGTTCGCCGACGGCATGCGGGCCATCGCCGAACGCGGCCGGCACGTCTTCCTCGAATGCGGCCCGGCCACCGAACTGATCGGCATGGGCAAGCAGTGCCTCGACGACGCGGCCGGCCACACCTGGCTCAACAGCCTGCACGCCGAGGACGCCGACGCCACCGTCACCCGCCAGGCGCTCGCCCAGCTCTACACCGCCGGCGCGCCCGTGGCCTGGGCCGAACACCACCGAGGGCGCGAGCGCCGCCGGATCACCCTGCCCACCTACGCGTTCGACCGGCGCCGCCACTGGCTGCCGGCCCCCGCCGCGCTGCCCACGGCCGGCGGCGGCTCGGGCGGTCACCCGCTGCTCGGCAAGGAGAGCTCCACGGCCGAGCAACGCGCGGCGGGCGTTCGCGAGTTCACCTCGCGCGTCAGCGGCGACCGGCCCGCCTACCTCGCCGACCACAAGGTGATGGGGAAGATCGTCTTCCCCGGCGCCGGATACGTCGAGATGCTGATCGCCCTCCAGGACGCCGTACTCGGCGAGAGCAACCTGCCCATCACCGGCGTCAGCCTGCACGAGGCGCTGCTCATCGCCGACGAGGGCAGCGTCGAGATGCGCACCCGGTGGACCCCGCGCCCCGACGGCACGGCCGACGTCGAGATCGTCAGCCTGCTGCCCGGCGAGGAGCCGAACACCGAGGCCATCGAGCGCCGCCACGTCACCGCCGTCCTCGGCGCGGAGCCCACCGACACCCTCGCCGGCACCGAGCGGCACCTGCGCGAGCTTGCCCAGCAGGACGGCGAGCCCCACACGCGACTCACCGCCGACGAGCTGTACGCCGACTTCGCCGAGATCGGCGTCGACTACGGGCCCCTCTTCCAGGGCCTCACCCAGGCCACCGCCCACGGCCCCGACCTGGCCATCGGTGAGCTGCGCGGACAGGACGAGGCCAGCCCCGAGTACCTGCCGCCCGCCATCCTCGACTGCGCCTTCCAGACGCTGGCCGCCCTGCGCGGCGACAGCGACGTGGTCGCCATGCCGGTGGGGATCAGGAGCTGCCGACTGCTGAAGAAGCCGCGCGGGGCCACGCTCCGCAGCGTGCTGCGCCTGGTGACGCCGGACCCCGAAGCGACGGCCGCGACGGCGGACGGCGACACGGCGCCCGAGCAGCCGCCCGGGCCCGTGCTCGACCTGCTCGTCCTGGAGGGCGACCGCCCCGTGTTCGTCATGGAGCGGCTGACCCTGCGCCAGGTCGCGGGCGCGACGGCGGACCGCGACCGCATGTACTCCGAGGTGCGCTGGGTCAAGCGCTCGCTGCGCGCGGCGGACCCCGAGCCCCGGCACGCGCTGCTCATCGGCCCGGGCCCGGACGGTGTCACCGAGCTGGCCGAGCCCGCCAAGGAACGCAACGTCACCCTCACGGTCGTGCCCAGCGCCGCCGAGGCCGGGAGGCCGCTGCGCGAGGGGCACCCCACCGACGTGTGCTGGTTCTGGCAGCCGCGCCGGGACCCGGACGAGTCGCTGCGCTCCGAGTGCGAGCGCAACTACCGCGACCTGCTCGCCCTGCGGGACGCCCTGGAGGAGGTCG